>JBILVV010000196.1:0-8457 GCA_044370255.1 Pirellula sp. | reverse complement strand
CTCTACAGCACCGTCGCAACTTGGTTCCCGACTTGGTTGCCGGATTCCGCCCGCCATGTCTACTTCGAATCCTCCGCAGTGGTGATCGCGTTTGTGCTGTTAGGCAAAGTACTCGAAAACCGATCCAAACATCGTTCTCGAGAAGCGATTCAAGCCCTTGGCAAACTGCAGCCGCGAACCGCCCATCGAATTCAAGACAACCGGATTCACGACATCGACATACAGCAAATCTCGGTGGGAGATCTGGTTGAGATCCACGCCGGAGAAGCTGTTCCGATCGATGGCGTCATTGTCGAGGGAACAAGCTATGTCGACGAAAGCATGATCACCGGGGAACCGATTCCGCGAGCTCGCTACATCGGCGACAAAATCATCGGGGGGACGATCAATGGCAACGGACTCCTTCGGGCTCGAGTCGTTGCGGTGGGGCAAGAGACTTTGCTCTCACGCATCACCACGATGGTCGCGGATGCACAAGCCGCCAAGCCACCTATCCAACTCACGGTCGATCGCGTTGTGGCTCGATTTGTTCCCGCAGTTCTTGCAATCGCATGCGTGACCGCGCTGGCTTGGCTTGTTTTCGGTGGCGAGGGTCGATGGTCCCAGGCGATGCTTCACGCAGTCGCCGTGCTGATCGTGGCCTGCCCCTGCGCAATGGGATTGGCAACCCCGATCAGCATGATGGTTGGCACAGGTCGAGCCGCCGAATTGGGAATCCTCTTTCGATCGGGTGAAGCGTTCCAGTCCCTGGCCTCCGTAAACCGGATCGCATTCGACAAAACAGGAACGTTGACCAACGGCACTCCGACAGTCGGTCAGGTTGTTCCGTTCGGGAACTGGAGTCAATCGGATCTTCTTCTGCATGCAGTTTCCGCCGCGCGTACTTCACAACATCCTGTATCGAAAGCGGTCGCAGCATCGTACCCACCGAACGAACCGATCCTCGATGTTCGAAGCTCCGAACACATTCCCGGGAGCGGCATCATCGCGGAACTCATCTCAGGTAAACGAGTGCATCTCGGTTCTCTCGGCTGGATGGAGAATCTCGGACTGATGAACGATGTCTCTCGTTCTCAAGTCGATGCTCTGTTCGCCACCGGGGCGACCATTGTCTGCATCGCGATCGATAACTCTCTCGCGGGATGGATCACAGTCACTGATCCAATTAAGTCCGAAGGGGCTCACGCGATCGAGCAACTCAAGAGTCTTGGCTTGCAATCATCGATTTTGTCGGGAGATCATCCAGCACCTGTGGAGCAGGCGGCTCGTGCACTGGATATCGATTCAGCGTTTGGCAATCTGCTTCCCGATCAAAAGGCTGATCTTTTGCAGGCTTGGCAACGCAACGGATTTGCAACCGCTTTTGTGGGTGATGGAATCAACGATGCGCCGGCATTGGCATCCGCACAAGTGGGTGTTGGCCTAGGAACGGGAACCGAAGTCGCGGTTTCGGCTGCAGATGTCGTCTTGATTTCGGGTAATCTGCTCGGTGTACCGACCGCGATCCGCCTGGCTCGAGCGCTGATGCGTAACATTCGAATGAATTTGCTGTGGGCCTTCGCCTACAACATTCTGTTGATCCCTGTCGCAGCCGGCTTGCTGGTCCCAATCAACGGATGGACCCTCACTCCCATGCTCAGTGCCATCGCGATGAGTTTCTCCAGCATCTTCGTTGTCGGTAATGCACTTCGATTGCGAAGATTCGCGAACCGGGTGTCGAAGTGACTCCAATACAATCTGCTGAAATCAAATCACCAGTTGAAATCGAAGCGTGTCGCTAATAGATCCGAACTGGTCGCCCCAAAAATCGCGGTCTCGCTCGTGATCGGCCGAATCCAATCGAACATGACCCGAGTTCGATCGCTCCAATACCAGTTGAATCCCACCGTCAAGTCGTTGTATTGACCTGCCTGAAGTTGGTTGAAGTCCAAATGCGACCAGCGTGCCTTGAGTTCCAACGCACCGGGTCCTCGTTTGTTTCGCGAAAACGCAAAGTTGACGAAGGGAACGTTGCGACCAAACTGTGGACCATGCTGACCGAATCGCTCGTACATTCGATTCTCACCGGTAACAAACCAACTCATATGCACATAGGCACCGTTGCAGCTCATTTGGTCCCCGTCGGTCATGTTGATCTGTGTCAGATATGCCTCGGACTGGACCGTGAATCGCCCCCACACGATTGCCGTTTCGAAATTACCGATCGTGTAGTCCTCCGCTGCTAATGCCCCGGTATCGATGATGCGAGGTCCCTCGGAGACTTGAGGTCGAGCTCGGAAGCGAACGCTTTGGTTTTGATCGTCGGTGTACAAGATTCCCAAGCCCGTGTGGACAAGATATCGTCCTTTGCTCGGTTCATCGTAATACGGCAGCCAAGTCAATCGACCACTTAGGCGGTAGCCCTGATTGTCGTCGCGCCGCAACTTCAAACCCTCGCTGATGCTGTCCAAAAATACACCACTCGCCCACGCTACACGCTCGGAAGGGGAGCAATTGTAGAGAGCCATCCCCACTTCTCGGTCGGGAGTAAAGATCCCCTGCGTAGGAATCGATCGCTCGATAAAGATGTTGTTGGTGTCGTTGGTGACTTGCTCAAGTCCAAACGGTACGAAGAAGTTTCCAATCCGAAACCTACCCAACACGGGAATCTCGTTGAGCGAAAAGTACGCATCCTTCACCTGCGGTGTGACAATAGCACCTAATGGGATTTCCCCGGTGTTATCCGGTTCGAGTGTCATCTGCACTCGAAAATCGTAGTTCTCATAACCCTTGCCGTCCGCGAGAATCCGCAACCGCCGGAAGTTGAAGTAATCGAACGTCTCGGGAATCGAAGGTGCTGCATCCGCCCAGGTCACGTAGTCCATCTGAACGTGCCCGCCGAAACGAACATCCCATCCCTCTTTCTTCTTAGAGCCATCCCCTTTTTTCGCTGGCGTTTGGCTCGCCAGCGATTCCTTTTCGAACCGTTGTTCCAAAGACGCGAGACGGTCTTGCAGTTGCTGAATCTCTAGAGAATCGTCCGTCAACGTATCAACTGGTTGCACATCCGATAATACCGGTTCCATGCCCGGTTCTTGAGCCCACAGGACTACCGGGATCGTCCCCGCCAAAGCAGTCGCGACGTAGAGCGCTCGGATCAAGCCTAGGTAGCCGATGGATTTCAAGGGTGCGAAGTATCGAAAAAGATGCATGCAATGGAAAATCGGGCGGTGAGAGTTGTATGGGTGTTATCGGCGATCTCCTGCGTGCATCCATCGGAAGTGCCAGGTATTTGCGAACATTGCGACTGCTTCCTCAGTGCAGTGTCCTCAATGCTACGAGGATTAGGTGCTTTGGATTGCTAGAACTTTGCTAGCAACAGCAAGCAACCCTTCGGGACGTGCGAGTACAAAGGATTGATGTCGAAACTGGGCTAGCTTTTCGCTAAACTCCGCCCCATGTTTCCCGGTAAATTCAATCGCTACATCCTGTGGGATGTGTTCAAGCTGTTCTTTATTTGCGCCACGGCGATGACGTTGGTCATTTCGTTGGGCTTGGTGGGACAGCAATTGGTCCGTCAAGGACTTGGTTGGCTCGCGGTGGTCAAACTGCTTCCGTACATCAGTTTGATCGCGCTGCAGTTTTCTCTCCCAGCGACACTTCTATTCGCTGTTTGCTGTGTCTACGGACGCATCTCGGCTGACAATGAGATCGTAGCCTTAAAGAGTGCGGGGATATCCCCTTTTCGCATCATCCGGTGGATCGTTGTCCTGGCATTTCTCGTCAGCTTTCCTGCCGTGTGGATCAACGACTTGGCTGTGTCGTGGGGAGGCCCAGGGATGGAACGGGTGATCCTGCGATCCTTCGAAGAAATCGTGCTCGGAACCTTGAAGTCGAGGCGTTCGTTTGAGAATGAAAAAGGGTTTACCATCCATGTCCAGGAGGTACGCGACCGTTGGTTGATTCGTCCGACGATCTTTCTATTCAACCAACAGACAGGGGATCCCATGACGATTCACGCTGAGAAAGCCAAGATTTCGATTGATCCCGACAACGATCTTTTGGTGATCGATTTAGAAAACTCCTACGGCGAAATCAACGACCAGTCATCGACTCGATTTCGATGGCCTGGCGAAGAACGATTCACGATGCCGCTGAACCAAGCATCTCGAAAAGCGGCGGCGAATCAGAAGCCATCGCAGTTCCCCATGAGCGGAATTCCTAAGGAAATCATGGATTTGGAAGCAGCCAACGATCGAACTCGCGAGGCTATGGCAGTCCAAGCCGCAGTGGGATTGGGACTCGGCAGATACGCGCAGTTGTACGACCCCAAGCTCAACGTGATGCGAGAGACGGTTGCCGATCGCCAGCGAAGATTGATTAAACTGAGTCTAGAACCGGCAAGACGGTGGGCACTCGGTTTCAGTTGCTTCTTTTTCGTCTGGGTCGGTGTCCCTATGTCGATCTTGATCCGGAGCGCTGACTATGCTTGGACGTTTGGTTTGTGCTTTATTCCGATTCTGCTGATCTACTATCCGTTGTTCGGGTTGGCCTTGGACCGTGCCAAGGATGGATCTTGGTCACCGATCACTCTGTGGCTCGGAAATGGAGTACTGCTGGTGCTCGGCACAATCCTCATGAGACGTGTGTTGCGGCATTGATTCGCCGCTCTATCGCAAAGCGAGCGTTGGAACAGTTGAGTCAAACCTGGGAAATCGGTTCAGATTCACAAATTAGGAGTTCTGTCGAGGCTCGGATGAGCAAAAATCCGCTCATGCGACCTCAACCGAAGATTCTTTCTAAAGTAATCACCCCGTTTGAATCGAAACAAGGTGCAGGACGGCCTGATCTGCGCCGGACGACTTCAACGAGTAGTCCGGTTACGAGCAAGCCAGCAGGGACGGATGGGGGGGAATCGCTTGTCTCGTTGTTCTTAACACGAGACACGTGGGGTTACATGACTATTTCGATGGTCGTTTAGGTCCACGCTTAGAGATATTCTTCTATCTCGACTTGATGGCAACGGCCCATCGAGAGTTGATCAGATTGGAACACTGCGTAGTAGGGGTGCGGAGTTCTGTTCTTATCGGATTCAAACTCTTCGGTTGGCAGTGCTGCGGATAGGTCCACAAGTTGAAGGCGTGAGGATGGAGCTGAACGCCGTTAAGTTTGTGAAAGTGTCCTGGATTTGAAATGTGCCCTGACCCAGTTGTTCACATTTTCGATCATTGGCTAACACTCACTGAAAGTCGATGGTTCGGGAACGTAGCGACAAGGGCAACTACTGTCTGACGCTGTTGCGAGAGCGATGGCTCTGACTCGACACTCAATTGGAAGGTAACGGAGACCAATAATATGAAGGTGTTCACCACAGGCCAGGTCGCGAAGATCTGCAAGGTGGCCCCCCGAACCGTCAGCAAGTGGTTCGACTCCGGCCGACTCAAGGGGTACCGCATCCCCGGTTCGCAAGACCGCCGCATTCCCCGAGAGTATCTGATCAAGTTTCTGAAAGAGCATGGAATGCCCCTCGGAGACTTGGAAGATGAGGCCATGGCCAAAGTCCTGATCGTTGCGCAAGATCAGGTCTTGATCGAAAATCTGAAGCGAGAACTTCCTCTGGAAAAGAGCTTCAAGGTTCAGGTCGCTGCAAGCGGTTTCGAAGCGGGAATTCAAGCGGAAAGCTTTCACCCAGATTGCATGATCGTAGACTTCTCAGTTGGCAAGCTAGAAGCTTTACAGATCTGCCAAAATCTTCGCAAGAATTCCGACTTCTCCGAAATCATCTTGATCGCGCTGCTTCCCGATGACGGCAACACAATGAGCTTTGATCGTTCGAGTATCAACGAAACGTTCAAGAAGCCATTCGATGCCCGACTCCTAGCAGAACGGCTCAGGACGCTCATCGGTGCGAAGAAGGAACTTGTGTAAGCGGCCAGCAAGCCCAGGGATCCAAACGAAAGACCCTCGATGGAAACATCGGGGGTTTTTTCGTTTATAATCATGGGCCTTAAAGACGCTCGAGAGCTATCCTCTCGAATCCAGTGATCCATCGCCGAAAAACCTTTGAAGCAGTTGCTAAACCATGTCAGAAACGCGTCCCAACACACGCGTACCGCAAAACGTCGATGAGGCTCGCTCCATCATCGAATCGCTCCGCTCCGAAATACGCTCGAACGATTACAAATACTACGTCCTCGCCGAACCCACCATCAGCGATCTGGAATACGATCGACTTCTCAAGCATCTCACGCTGCTCGAAGCGGACTGGCCGCAGTTGGCAACACCCGACAGCCCAACCCGCAAAATCGGTGACGAACCTCTTGCCGCACTTACCCAGATCAAGCATCGCATCCCGATGCTATCGATCGACAATACCTACACCGAAACCGAACTTCGTGACTTCATGGCTCGCGTTGAAAGACTGCTCCCAGATGAAAAAGTGGAGTGGGTTGTCGAACTGAAAGTAGATGGTGTCGCAGTATCGGTCCTATTCGAAAATGGCCACCTCACCCAGGCCGTAACACGTGGGAATGGGGAAGTAGGAGATGACATCACTCACAACGCACGTACCTTCCGAGGCCTGCCCCAACGTTTGCAAGGAAACGCAATCCCGGCAGCCCTGGAGGTGCGTGGCGAAGTCTACATGACCAACTCCGATCTCGTCCTGCTCAATCAGCAACGAACCGAATCAGGCGAGGCAGAATTCAAAAACCCGAGGAATGCCACCGCAGGTGCCGTTCGATTGCTCGATCCAAAGATTTGCGCCCAACGCAAACTCCGCTTTTTCTGCCATGGACTCGGTTTCTCGGACGCCTTCCGTGCGGCGACGCACTGGGAATTTATCGAGCGTGTGCGAGAACTAGGTATCCCGACCACTCCGCGAGTCGCATGCCTCCCTGATCCCGATGCCGTAGTCCAGCATTGCGGTCAACTGATGGAGGAACTTCACGACCTCGACTTCGAAGTCGATGGCTTGGTGGTGAAAGTCAACGCCTTCGAGCAGCGAGAGTCGCTCGGCACCACTTCGAAATCGCCTCGGTGGGTCATCGCCTACAAAATTGAAAAATACGAGGCGGTCACCAAACTCCTCGACATCAAAACCCAAGTTGGCAAGACCGGTACCATCACACCCGTCGCCGAACTCGAGCCCGTGCAACTCGCGGGCACCACGGTCAGCCGCGCGTCGCTCCACAACCAAGACGAGATCCAACGCAAGGATGTGCGCGTCGGCGATTGGGTCGTCGTCGAAAAGGCCGGGAAAATCATCCCGCATATCGTGCGAGTTGAAAAACATCGCCGAGAAGGAAGTCCTCCGGTTTGGGAGTTCCCAAAGACTTGCCCAGAATGCGAATCCCCGCTGCATCGCGATGCCACCGGAGTCTACATCCGTTGCACATCGAAGAACTGTCCTGCCCAGTGGCGACAACGCCTCCGATATTTCGCGTCCCGCGATTGCATGGACATCGAAGGCCTCGGAGAAAAACTTGTCAATCAACTCGTCGACTCCCAACTCGTCAATTCGTATGCCGACCTGTACGCGCTGAAACTCGACCAACTGATGAGCCTCGAACGGATGGGAAAGAAATCCGCAGAGAGTCTTCTCAAAGGAATCCAAGAGAGCAAGTCGCGAGGGTTGTCGCGCGTTCTTAATGCGATCTCGATACGGCATGTTGGACAGCGTGTCGCTCAAGTACTTGCTCGACGATTTGGTTCTGCCGACCGACTGATCGCTACCCCTCAAGAGGAACTCGCGACTGTGGATGAAATCGGTCCGATTATCGCCAAAAGTGTATTTGAATTCTGTCATAGTGAAGAAGGTCAACAGGTAATCGAGCAACTCGCACAAGCGGGTGTGCTTTTGCAAACGACGGCGGAGGATAGCGTCGATGCCCAAGGGCCCTTGGCAAAGAAAATAGTTGTGGTCACGGGGACGCTAAAAGGCTACTCCCGCAACGAAATCGAAAGCTTGATTACGAAAAATGGCGGCACGGCCTCGAGCAGCGTTTCTCGGAAAACCGATTTCGTTGTCGCGGGGGAAGAAGCGGGTAGCAAACTGGACAAAGCCAAAGAACTGGGAGTTCGCGTCCTAACCGAGGACGAATTCCGAGAAATGATTCAGAGCGGATCGTAGACTCTCTGTTTCGAGTCGTTTTGGCATCAAGCCAAAAAAAGATTACACTGACGCTCCCGAGCGGAAAGCCGACCAGTTTTTTCCACCTTTCTTTAACACCTTCGAACTCCCTCATGATTGAATTTATGGAATTCGGAAAGGACTACGGTGAGTTCACCGCAGTTCAAAATCTGAACATGAAAATCGAAGCAGGGGAGTTATTCGGGTTCATCGGTCCCAACGGCGCAGGCAAAAGCACCTCGATCCGGTTTCTTGCAACCCTCTTGAAAGCATCACGCGGTGACGGAACCGTCAATGGCTTCAGCGTCAACAAGCAACCGATGGACGTCCGTCGTAGCATCGGGTAC
>JBILVV010000194.1:0-8483 GCA_044370255.1 Pirellula sp. | reverse complement strand
CGCGTGCACCAAATCTGGCGAACCGTGCGCGGATGGCAATCGTAACACCTTTGGAATACTCCGATGGACAGACGCCGCATCTTGGAATTCCAAGTGCGGCGTTCTTTTTTTGATCAGGCAAACGTGGTATGTACGGATTCGTTAATCGCTGCAAAATCAATCGCGCGAATAGTCGGAATCGATCGTTGCTGGAACGTACCGTAGCACCCTTCTTGATGTGGTTTCTGTTTATCGGTTTCGGATGCCAAGATCCCGCCCAAAGAGCTCTCGAAGTGAGCATGCTCGAGACGGCTGAAGCGAAGGAGAATCGCGACTCTCTTCGGGAAGCTTTTCAGTACTTGCCGCAATTGGTGCGATTGGACCGAACAGTTGCCATGCAGGAAATCAATTATCAATTGAACACCTGGTCGGCGAGCGTTTCTGATCCTCCGGAGTGGTCCTCGTCCGAGCTTCTTGAGTCGATCCCAGCTTCGCTCCGATCAGTAGACTTCGCGAACCGCATGACCAAGCTGGAGTTCGGCGAACCGGAGTGCGAGTTCATGCTGCAGTGCCAAATGATGAGGCAACTGTCCACTTGGGTTCTCGAACTATCGTACCGAGATCAACTCTTCTCTGCGTGGCTGGCAGAGGAGACCCAGCGTTTGGGAGCTAGCGATGGCGCAAAGCTAGAGACAGCAATGAAGCTGTTCGACTGGACCGTTCGGAACGTGGCTATTGTGGGAACCCCTCAGGATTCGGAACGCTTGCTCACCAATCCCGACCTTCCTCTCAATGACACCTCTCCCATATATCGCCAACTACCATGGCAAACTTTGATGTTCGCGCGCGGCGATGCTTGGCAACGGGGACGGCTTTTTACACAACTGTGCTTCTCACATGGCATCGATTGTGTGGTTCTTGCTCTTCCTAGTTTGTCAGGAGCCAGTGAGAACAGCGCACTACGCCTATGGTGCATTGGAGTGCCGATTGGAAACGAACTCTATTTGTTCGAACCCCATTGGGGATTGCCTATCCCTGCCCCCAACGGTCCTGGAGTTGCAACGCTTCGGATGGCGAAGTCAGACCCAAGCGTATTGCGAAGAGCGAAGCTACCCGGAAGATTCGACTATCCGGTCGAAGCTAAAGATCTCACGAAACTCATCGCACTGATCGACGCTGAGCCGTTTGTGGTAGGAAGAACGATGTATACCCTGGAACGCTCACTGACGGGTGACAACCGTCAACGTTTGAGCATGAATCCCGACGAATTAGAGCGTCAACTCAAGTCGCTTGATTCCGACTTAGAGGTTCGACTATGGAATGTTCCTTGGTTGGCACATGCTTACAACCTCGAAGTCCGCCGTCGGCTCGATGATATGTCGCCGTTTGCTATGCAGTACATGGAACAGTACGGTACATTTGTGACCGACACTCCCATCAGCCGTGCTCGAATGCTCCATTTTCAAGGAAAATTCCTGAACACAATCGAAGCTGCCGGGGCGTTGAAGACGTACATGGATTTTCGAGTGGATGAGGAAACGCTGCGAGAGCTCGAATACGACCGCGCACTGCAAAAAGAATTCGGGATCGTCAAACAGCCATCGGATTCCCCGGAAATGTCCAACAATCGCATCAAGCTAGCCCAAATGTTTTTCCGTAAATCCAAGTTTGATATCGGTATTTTCTTGGCCATGGCAAATATGGATCTCAACAAGCCTGAAACCGCGATCGACTGGCTGACCAAACGTCTCCTCGAGGTCAAAGGAACCGATCGCTGGCATGCCCATGCACATTATCTGCTAGGCCGCAATCTCGAAGGCCAAGGAAAAATTCCTGAGGCGATCGAGGAATACAAATATGAGGCATCCCCCCAAGCCGCCGGAAACCGCATCCGAATTCGTCGTCTGGAGACGATCTCAAATCCAGCGACGGCGCCGGAAGTAAACCAATAGGATTCCCGCAACAATCGCCATCAATCCCAAGGCAAACAGATAGCCATATCGCCAGTACAACTCCGGCATATTCCACGGCGAATCATTGCTGAAGTTCATCCCGTAGACCCCGGCGATAAACGATAACGGAATGAAGATCGTTGAAATAATCGTCAACACCTTCATGATCTCGTTCATGTTGTTGCTGACGCTCGAAAGATAGAAGTCTCGGAGATCCGAGGTCAATTCTCTGTAAGTATCGACTGTGTCGATTACTTGAATTACATGATCATAACAGTCCCGTAGGTGGACTCGGGTCTCAGGTGAGATCGTTGGCTTGCTGTCTCGTACCAATTCGTTGACCATCTCTCGATGCGGACGGATAGCGCGGCGGATGGCGAGCAACTGGCCACGCAACTCGTGGACTCGTTGCATCTGGTGAGATTCCACACTCTCGATGATCTCCAACTCCAGCGCATCGACTTGTTCAACGATCCGATCGATTGCGGGAAAGTAACTGTCGATCACCGCGTCGAGAAGGCTATGCATAAGATAGTCAACTCCGGCGTTGACGATATTCGGCCGTTGCTGCCGGATTCGTTGACGGAGCGGATCCCAGCAATCGCCCGGGCGTTCCTGACAAGAAATGAGAAGATTTTCCTTTAGAAAAAAAGCTAATTGCTCAGTGCTCGTTGGATCTTCCGTGTCGATCATTCGCGCGATGACGAACAACGATTCATCGAAGTCATCTACTTTGGCTCGCTGGTGAACATTGACGACATCCTCCATCGCAAGCGGATGCAGCTGGAGAAGTTCGCCAAGCGATCTGAGTGTTTGTTCGCTTCCCAGGCCGATCACATCGATCCATATCTTGGGTGCCTGACTCATTAGGACGCGAAGTTCCTGAACGTCCTTGATCTCCCGTTCAAGAATCGTCGTTCCTCCATAGCCGATGACCCGAATGCGAGTCGGTTCAGCGTTGGGATCGACATTGATCTGCCCCGGTGCGTCGCCCGGTTTCGAGCGACGCCGCCAGGCGTTCCTTTTCGGTTTCCCATTTCGTTTTCTTGACATAGGTCTGCCCGGATGCGGACGAAGTAAGTGTTCGTGATGATATTCTATCCGCCAGAACTGTCACTCCAGGGGCCCCCGCGCAATCAATAAAAACCACCCGGATGAACTTCATACGATTCAAAAACTGAACTTTTTTTGAATCAAAAAAGCTGGTAAATTGCGGGTCCTACGTGTTTTCCAGAGATTTCTGCAGGAGAGAAAAAACCAAGACGACACGCGACGATTCGAATCTAACTTGGGTCGACGGAACCGGTTCTTATTTAGAGGTCCACAAATTTTCACCATGCAACTGATTATCGAAAACCTGAGCAAGACATACCCCGGAGGTGTCCGGGCTCTCGATCAAGTATCCATGACGATCCCGACTGGGATGTTTGGATTGCTCGGTCCCAACGGGGCTGGCAAATCGACCTTGATGCGGATCTTGGCGACGTTGCAGACCGCCGATTCGGGATCGGCGTGGTTGGGGGATGTCGATGTCTTGATGGACCGAGTTGGAATCCGCAAAATCTTGGGTTATCTACCGCAGGAGTTTGGGGTCTACCCAAAGGTGACCGCCATGAGTTTGCTGACCCATTTGGCTACGCTCAAAGGGGTGGGAACCGGAGGTCGCGACCGCAAATTAGTGGTTGAATCCCTGCTCGAACGAGTGAATTTGAGCGATGTACGTCATAAAGCAGTCAGCACGTACTCGGGAGGGATGCGGCAACGTTTCGGTATCGCCCAGGCATTGCTCGGAGATCCACAATTGCTGATCGTAGATGAGCCGACTGCAGGTCTGGACCCAGGAGAACGCAACCGCTTTTACAATCTGCTGGCGGAGGTCGGCGAAAATATTGTTGTGATTCTCTCGACGCACATCGTTCAGGATGTGAAGGAGTTGTGCAAGAAGATGGCGATCATCCATCATGGCAAGCTTCTCTTTGATGGGGATCCATCGGATGCGGAGCAATCACTCGCCGGCCGGGTTTGGTCAAAGAGCATGAGCAAGGAAGAGTTGCACAATCGAATATGGTCGTATCCGATTCTGTCGACCAAATTGGTTGCAGGAAGCCCGTACGTGAGAATCTATAGCGAATCGGAACCCGGCCATGGTTTTAAACCCTCGGAGCCCGACTTGGAAGATGTCTTCTTCTCCTACTTAT
Organism: Pirellula sp.; assembly: GCA_044370255.1. Taxonomy (GTDB): domain Bacteria; phylum Planctomycetota; class Planctomycetia; order Pirellulales; family Pirellulaceae; genus JBKCUI01. The sequence continues at coordinate 4,354 of JBILVV010000194.1, read as the reverse complement.
CACGGGCATAGGTGAATCATGTGCGGAGAGTTTTTTCGTTTTGAACTGAGGTATTGGTTGCGCGGCTGGATGATTTACATCTTTGTCATAGCGACGACCGTCATTTTTGGTTTTGTCGCAGGCTCTGATTTCGTGACACTCGGAAGTCCGGCAGGCAACACGCACAGCAATTCGCCGTACATGATTGCCTTGTGGCATGCAAGCGGCGGTTTGCTGACCTGCTTTATGGCCGCGGCTATCTACGACTCTTCTGCATCGCGGGACTTCAGCAGCAAGATGTCAGACCTGTTGTTCAGTAAGCCACTTAACAAATGGGGATTTTTGGCAGGCAGATTTTTGGGCGCTACTATCATCGCTGTACTTCCCGCGTTCGGCGTCTCCCTAGGTATTCTGGTCGCTCAAGCATTCACCTCATGGGACTCAGAGCGGTGGGGACCGGTATTGTTATGGCACCATTGGCAGCCGATTCTGTGGTTCGCCATCCCGAATACCCTTGTCTTTGGCTCGGTTGTTTTCGCGGTCGCGAGCGTAACTCGCAACACCCTGTATTCCTTCCTTGCGGTTTTGGTCCTTTGGGTGACCTACACGCTCTCTCAATTCGTTACCGGCAGTTTGGAGTACGAGAATTTCGCGTCGTTGATTGATCCCTTCGGCTTGTCATCCTTCGGTGTAGCTACAAAGTACTGGACCGTTGCTGATAGAAATTCCCTGCCGATCCCGCTTACGGGGATGTTCATTGCGAATCGTGTGCTCTGGATTGGTATTTCGATTGCGATCTTTGCGATCGCGGGATGGCTATTCACATTTGAAACTCGGGCGAGGGGCCGTGCGAAGGCATCCAAGGAGTCGACGGAGGATAGCGATGCGAAGCTTATTCTGAATCCATCGAAATCGCTTCCGATCCGTATTCCTGCCCCTACATGGGTCTCGCAGTGGGCTTCGGTAGTACGATCCGATTTGCGAGCGATTGTTGGAAGTTCAACCTTCATTGTCATACTTGGCTTCTGCTTGTTTTTGATCTCGATCAATCTCTTGCTTAACGACACCATGGATTTTGGAAACTCTTCGTTTCCTGTGACTTACAACATGGTCGAGCAGATATTGGGCTCTCTCATCATTTTGCCTGTCGCGTTAACCACCTACTTTACCGGCGTGCTCGTATGGAGGGACCGAGATAGCAAAATTCACGAAATCATCGGAGCAACACCAACTCCCAACAGCGTGTTTGTTCTATCTCGCTTGGCGACGATCACCATTCTGCTCGTATCGATTCTCGTGGGTGCCATTGCGGTTGGCTGTCTTTATCAATGGATACACGGTTACACACGATTTCAGTTGGGTGTCTACGTGACGTTGCTGCTCGGACTATTGCTGGCGAGTTTGCTGTTTCAGACAGTGCTTGGATTTGTGGCCCATACCGTTGCACCGAACAAATACTCAGGCTATGCGTTTCTCGTTCTCTTTTTGATTCTCAACGCCCAAGTTTGGCGTTTGCTCCGCTGGGAGTCCTTGCTACTGCGTTTCGGTGCCATGCCTGATTACACCTATTCCGACTTCTTCGGTATCGCCCCATATTTGCAGGGAAGGTTGTGGTTTGGTGCCTATTGGGGAGCAATCTCAATCGTATTGATTTGGTGTTGCACGATATGGATGCCCCGTGGAGTCATCTCGAGTTGGCGTTCGCGATTCAAAGAGTCCTGGAACTCTCTGCAACCCACCGATTGGATTATCCCAGGTGTGGCGGGAATCAGCGCCGTGACGATCGGGCTGTGGTTGGGATACAACACGATGGTCCTGAACACACTCATCGGTTCTGAGGAAAGCGAGGATCGGCGGGTCGAATATGAACAGAAGTATCAGAAACTGGAAGCGATACCGCAGCCGCGTATCCAGTCGATTCAGTATGCGATAGACATCTACCCTGAAACCCGCAACATGGTCATGAAGGGGACTCAAATCATCGCAAACAAGTCGGATCAACCGATCGACACCTACTACATCAATGTGATGCCCAACTATGACACGAAGATCGAAATTCAAGGAGCCTCGCTTCAGGAGGACGATGAGCGGCTTTCGATGCGCACCTACAAATTGGAATCCCCGATGCAGCCGGGTGAGTCGCGGGAAATGCTCTTTACCGTGAAGAGTAAGACTCGCGGGATCGAAAACGAAGTTACGGATCCAACCCTTCTACAAAACGGTACGTTCTTCAACAATTCGGTTGCTCCTGCGTTCGGGTTTTCGTCGGAACGAATCCTCACCAATCCCAAACGACGTCGGGCTAAAGGACTCGGGGAGATCGAGCCTTTGCCGCTTTTGACTCGCGAGTGCGGAGATGTCTGTAAGAATCATTACATTGCGGAGGATTCCGATTGGGTTAGCATCGAATCGATCATCAGTACCTCCGCCGATCAAATCGCGGTTGGACCCGGCTCAATGGTGAAATCATGGACCGAGAACGGGCGCAATTACTATCAATACAAAGTCGATCACCCTTCCCTCAATTTTTACTCATTCATTTCGGCTCGCTACGAAGTCAAACGCTCTCGCGTTGGCGATGTGGAGACGGAAGTCTACTACCATAAGGAGCATCCCTGGAATGTCGACAGGATGTCGAAGGCGATCGGAGATACGCTTGAGTACTGTTCGAAGAACTTTGGGCCCTACAAGCATCGCCAGGCGCGCATCATCGAGTTCCCGCGAATCGCTTCATTCGCCCAAGCTTTTCCGGGAACCATGCCCTACGCGGAATCCGTAGGATTCATCGCCAACCTACAAAAGCCGGATGACATCGACATGGTGACGTATATCGTCGCGCATGAGATGGGGCACCAGTGGTGGGTTCATCAAGTGATCGGTGCCCGAATGCAGGGGGCGACCCTTCTCTCGGAAACACTCGCTCAATACACGGCGCTCATGATCATGCGCAAAAATTATGGCGATGACACGATGCACAAATTCCTTCGATTCGAAATGGACCGCTATCTTCGAGCTCGAGGATCGGAACAGCGCAAAGAGCGTCCGTTGATGGCGGTTGAATTCGACCAAGGGTACATTCACTATCAAAAAGGTGGTATCGCACTGTACTACCTCGCCGAAATGATCGGCGAAGATCGCGTCAATGCAGCTCTCAAATCGATCATCGAAAATTACGCTTACAAAGGTCCTCCTTATCCGAATGCTTATGCCTTGCTCGATCGACTGCGGGAGCAGACGCCACCGGAATTGCACTACCTGATCCGCGACCTGTTCGAGGAAATCACCCTCTTCGGAAACCGTACAACCAAGGCTAACGCTACCAAAACCGACGATGGCAAGTATCGCGTCCAGATCTCGGTCGAGTGCAAGAAGTTCAAGGCGGATGCTGAGGGGGCGGAGACAGAGGTCGATATGGACGACTTCCTGGAGATCGGTGCCTTTGCGAAACCGGAGCCCGGTAATCGTTTCGGAAAACTCCTGTTTCGCAAACGGCTGCAACTTGCCCATGGAACCCACGAGCTCGAGTTCATCGTGGATGAAAAACCCTATCAGGCTGGGATCGATCCGCGCAACTTGCTGATCGATCGGGTACCGGACGATAACCTGATAAAGGTGACGCTCGAGTAACGGTTCGCGTGCGAATACCTCAGTCGCGAGGGGGGCTTCCAGTACGGGAGGCGATCCATTGCAGTGCCAGCGCCGACGCAAAAACCAAACTGAACCACTGGTAGAACGTCCAACCCAAGGCGAGACTAGGCTCCGGTCGAAGGAATTCGGTCGCGAACCGAAAAATGCAATACGCGATCAAATAGAACTTGAGCCGATGGGTCGCAAAAGCATCTCTGGCTGCCAAGTGCCATAGGACGACCGCCATGAGCAAATGGAATCCGACCTCGTACAACTGGGTGGGATGGCGCAGACCGTCTCCGAAAAAATCGACACCCCATGGCATTTGAGTCGGGAGCCCATAACAGCATCCGTTGAAGAAACACCCCAAGCGGCCTATGGAGAGAGCGATAGCCAGGGGGAGAGCAAAGCTATCGCCGGTCTTGACTCGAATCCCCATAAACCACTTGGTGATCTCGACCATGGCATAGGCGCCAGCGATGCCGGTGGTGACTGTCTTACCATCCGTGAGCCAAGTTTGCGAGGAAAACCATCCGTTTGCATCGAGAGACAGGAACGGAAGTTTCGCGCTCAACATACCACCTACGAAGGCGGCCATCGCGAGGGCGAATCGCTCCTCCAGCGAGAGTTGGGGATGGCTCGTCCGCGACCGTGGTTGGTATCGGCGTACGAGCACAAAAGCAACCAACGAAACCGCCATGAAGAAGGTATAAGCAAACCGATTGAGGGACCAATCGATCTGACTCAC
>JBILVV010000193.1:0-8507 GCA_044370255.1 Pirellula sp. | reverse complement strand
ATCAGCGGAAACGAATCCCAACTCCAAGCAATTGCACCTATCCTCGCTCGATGGAGCGAACAAACTTCGGTGCAGCTACTTGTTCAGAATTGGCTCAGCCATGGGTCGAGCTGGAGCGATGGTCAGCAAGCTTGCTTGATGCAGATTTTGGCCGGATGCGCGGATCGGCCCTTGCCTGCGTCGTGGGGGAAGCCTTTGGCCGGATGGATCGAAGTCGTCGATAGCGATCATCCCTTGACGGAGTTCGTCCCCAAATTGCAACTCGGGGAGAACCGAGCGATCATCGCCACTGCCCTCGAACGCCAGATCGCGCGTCATGAGTCGGCGCAGCCGCGAACATGGCTCGTGTGGTCGCGCGGTATGCCCATGGGGGCCACCCTCTCAAGCCGTCAGGAAAAGCTCTTGGTCACCGAGTGTCTCGATGGTCCATCCGAGAATCGCGTCCTCGCGCTGGCTACACTGCAACGAATCCAGTTGACCGACCGCTCCGCAGCAAGCGAACTGATCCGAGGATTGGATCGATTGGGACCGTTGGAGTTGCCGCAGGCGCTCGATGGACTGCTCCGGATGAATCAGCCGGAAGTCGATCGGGAACTGCTCGCGAAATTGGAATCGACCGATGTTGCCAAATCGCTGAATATCGACCGAACAATCTCCTTGCTGCGAAACCGCGAACCGAAGGTCATCCAATCGTGGCGAGAAACGCTGACGCGTCTGCAGCAACCGCCGGCCGATACCGCGGCCGCCGTCGATCGCTGGATGACGGAACTCCCTGCAGGAGATCCCAAGCAAGGGTACCATGTATTTCGATCGGACAAGGCGGCCTGCAGCGCCTGTCATCGGATCGGATATGTCGGCGGGAATGTAGGGCCGATCTTGAGCCAGATTGGTCGAACCCGTTCGCGGCGCGATTTGATCGAAGCCATCGCCTTTCCCAGCGCGCGACTGGAACAAAGCTATCGCAGCACCAAGATTCAAACTCGCGAGGGTGAAATCCTGAACGGCTTGATTGTTGCGCAGTCTCCTCAATCGATCACGTTGCAGATCGCCGCCGACCGACGCATCACGGTCCAGCGCAAGGAGATCGAGGCGAGTGAACCGAGTTCCATCTCGATCATGCCCGCAGGGCTCGATCAGCAGTTGACCCGCCAGGAGTTGGCGGACTTGATCGCTTTTTTGGAGAATGCCAAATGACCTCTTCTGACGAAATGCCCCTTCGCAAAATCGATCACGTTCGATTCTTTGTCGGCAACGCGCGGCAATCGGCCTATTTTTATCGCAACGCATATGGGTTCGACGTCGTCGCATACGCGGGGCTCGAAACCAAGGTCAAGCATGAGGCGGGCTATGTCGTTCGCCAAGGTGGCATCACCTTCGTCTTGGTGTCGCCGCTTCGAGCCAACCATCCCGATGCTTCGCGACTGATCCTGCATGGAGATGGGGTCTCCGACATCGCCCTACAAGTCGACGATGTTCGCCGTGCTTATCATCTCGCCGTCGAACGAGGAGCAGTCGGAGTGGTTGGCCCCACAGAGCTCAAGGATGAGTTCGGCGTTTATGAATACGCGACCATTCGCGCCTACGGCGACACCACCCACACCTTCGTCAATCGCGATCAGTATCATGGGGCCTTCGCACCGGGATTCGATCCGATCGATCCATCGCGATATAGCCCAGCAACCTATCATCCGACCGGTTTATTAGCGATCGATCATATCGTGGGTAACGTTGAGCTGGGCAAGATGAACGAATGGGTCGAGTTCTATCGTCGAGTCCTCGGTTTCGAGCAACTGGTTTCGTTTGACGATCAAGATATCTCGACCGAGTATTCGGCACTCATGTCCAAGGTGGTCCAAGGGGGTCGAGGTCGAATCAAGTTTCCGATCAATGAGCCAGCGCATGGCAAGCGTCGCAGCCAGATCGAAGAGTACATCGATTTCTATGGCGGCGCGGGGGTACAACATATCGCGATGGCGACCAACGACATCATCAAAACGGTGTCCGCACTTCGGGCTAACGACGTCTCCTTTTTGCGCGTCCCACGAACCTACTATGACGACCTGAAGGATCGTGTAGGCAATATCAAGGAGGATATCCATGAATTAGCCGAACTCGGGATCTTGGTCGACCGAGACGACGAAGGGTACATGCTTCAGATTTTCACTAAGCCGGTCCAGGATCGACCGACGCTGTTCTTTGAGATCATTCAGCGCGAAGGAGCGAAGAGTTTCGGAAAAGGGAATTTCAAAGCCTTGTTCGAAGCAATCGAACGCGAGCAGTCCCTTCGCGGAACTCTCTAAGGGGGTGCCGTCATGCTAACCATCCGCAGTATCCGAGACTTCTATGCATTCGAGCAGCACGTCGCTACATGTCGCGCGCAGCGCGGTTTGCCGATGGTCGATGCTTGGTATCAAATCCCCGTCTTCTATTTTTCGAATCCAGCCTCGGTGATTGGGCATGGGGATCCGGTTTGCGCTCCGATCGGTTCCAAGGAACTCGACTTTGAATTGGAAATCGCCGCGATCATTGGCAAGGAGGTAAGCAACTTGCCCGAGGATGATTCGGCCATGGATTGCATCGAGGGCTTCACCATCTACAACGATTTCTCAGCCCGCGATTTGCAACGCAAAGAGATGTCGGTCGGGCTCGGGCCGAGCAAGGGGAAGGACTTCGCCAATTCCTTCGGACCTCGTGTCGCGGCTTGGGAGGAACTCAAGGACCGATATCGCGATGGGAAACTCGATCTGGAGATGACAGCCAAGATCAATGGTCGAGTCGTTTCCTCCGGGAATGCAAAGAGCATGTACTGGACATGGCCGCAGTTGCTAGCGCATGCCAGTCGCGATACCAAACTCCTCCCAGGCGATGCGATCGGGTCGGGAACTGTAGGGACTGGATGCATTCTCGAACTGACGCCCGATACGGTGGGAGGTTGGTTGCAGCCGGGAGATTCGGTTCAACTGATTGTCGAACGCATCGGCACCCTCGAGAATCCGATCATTGCCAATCCCAATTCTTTGTGAGCGAGACGGTTCAAACCTTAGCTTCACCCCTTAGCCTGGAGCAGACGCGATGCCTTATTACGTACAACTCGGCAGCTTGCCTCCCAAACGGCACACTCGCCATGAAACGACTCCCGGCTATCGCAACGAAGGGATTTTCTATGAGGAAGTGATCACAACACAGGGGTTTAGCCGCGCCTACAGCATTGTGTATCACCTGCGTCCACCTACCCGAGTCAAACACATCGAACCGATCGGGATGCGGCCGCTGCAGGCTGCACCCCAAGATGTGCTGCGGCATATCCATTTAAAGACAGGCAAAATCGAAGCCGCAGGGGATCCGATCACCGGACGAGTGCCGTTGCTGTTCAATGCCGATGTGACCATGAGTCGCTGTCGACCGGCCCAGCCGCAGCAGGAACTGTATCGCAACGCACGCTCGGATGAGTTGTTGTTTGTGCACTCCGGTCAGGGCAAGTTGGTGACGCATTTCGGGGAGTTGCCATTTCGGCCTATGGACTACATCGTGATTCCCAAGTGCACGACCTACATCATCGAGTCGGACGCGGAGAGTGCGCAGCTCGATTTACTCGTGGTGGAATCGCATGGCGATCTGGGTTTCCCTCCGCGTTATCTCAATCCTGATGGCCAGTTTCGGCTTGGAGCACCGTTTTGTGAACGGGACTTGCATGCTCCGAGCACGCTGCGAAAGATCGATCGAAACGAAGACACCGCGATCGTGATCAAGGATGGAGATCGCTGGATGCGATATGTATTGGCCAATCATCCGTTCGATGCAGTGGGATGGGACGGGATGGTTTATCCCTTTACGTTCAATGCCGATGATTTCGAGCCGATCACGGGAACGATTCATCAACCGCCGCCGATCCATCAAACCTTTCAGGCATCCGGGTTTGTGGTCTGCACCTTTGCACCTCGAATGCTCGATACCCATCCGATGGCGATCAAGGTTCCGTATGCACACAGCAACGTCGAATCGGACGAGGTCTTGTACTATGTGCGAGGGCAATTTGGGAGTCGCCGCGGAGTCGAACTCGGTTCGATCACGCTCCATCCACACGGTATCCCGCACGGTCCCCATCCCGGCACGATTCTCGCGAGCATGCCCATGCAGCGGACGGACGAACTGGCGGTGATGGTCGACACATTCCGACCGCTGCACATAGCGACGGCGGCTTTGTCTCTCGACGACCCGAATTACCCATTTTCGTGGCTGGACTAGCGACCAGCTAAAGAAGTTCTACTTGTCCGACGGTTGTTCAAAGATGCCTAGGAACAGAATCAATCCGTTGCGGGTATCGCGGATCATAAACAGGAACGGATGATCGGCTCGGAACTCCGGGGTGAACTTGCGTTGTATCGGTGCAGCGCTCGTTGCCATCACGACGGCTGTAGCGGCCGCTGCTTCGGTTCCTTTTTCATTAACATCGACCACTGCTTGATGGATCACATGCGTGATGCAGAGAGCATCCTCGGGACGAGTAGTCATTCCGCTGAAATCAGCCCCTCCCGAGGTGCAGTTAAAGGGCACTTTCATCCCTAGACGCTTAAGTGTTTCCACCAGTTCGAGTTTGGTCTCCATACGGAATCGTGGCAAGGTCACCAAAACCTCCCGATCGCTGAGTTTTCGATGCCACTTGTCGAGCGATTCGGACGATGTCTTCGATAAAAGAGACGAGAGTCCGGTCCGAGTTCGGGGGAGCAAGATGCTCATAGCGATCCCTTCGCCGTTGTAAGGAATCTCAACGATTTCAAAGCCATCGTCCTCAGGGTATCCGATTTTGGGATCGGCATCGAAGTCAATCATCTTGGGTGTATCGAAAGGAGCACCATTGCCTTGGAAGGCTCCGTATCGAACTCCCGATTCGTAGGCCTGAAACATCAACGGAGTGGATTTCGTTTGCCCTGAGGCGAGAAAGAAATCGCCGGGCTGAGTATTCGCTTCCAAGAAGGGAGAACGCCACGTACCGAGGAAATAGATGGCGTTTGCCAGCACCATGCGAGTGTCGGAGTTGATCGTTCCTGGACTCAGGAGATCTCGGATCTTGTCTTTGGTTTCGGTAGCGATCCACTGATTGATTCGCTTCCGCTCTTGTTCGGATTGCTTGATGAAGTCGGAGGAGCTCGCTCCGTTGGTTCCATAAAATTTTTTGGTGACTTCAAGAAATTCGGGCTTCAGAGGCATCGACTGCTCGACCCAAATCGCATTGGCAACGCGCAATTCATACGGTTCGGCTTGGATGGTCAATTGCTTGACACGTTTAGCGATTTCTTCGGCGTTGCGCGCCGCTTTTTGAGCCCCTTGGAAATCCTGTTTCTGATTGAGCGATTCGACCTTCTTGTTTGCTCCTTTGAGATCATCTTTGGCTTTCGCGAGCGTCTTACGGAGATTCGCCAATTCGGGCGCGTCGGGCTTGGGGGTGCCATTTACGATCTCGCGAAGCTGCTCGCGTGGGGTTGCCAGATTCCATGGCCTTGTTGCGTTTTCCTGTCTCCATGCATCGAAGAATTGGAGTGATTGGCCCATTTGGAGAGCGGTCTCTCCGCGCGCTCCCTCCATCGTCATCATCAACGCTGACATGATTGAAAACGGAGAATAGAAAAGGTTTGCGTCTTGGTTGTCTTTATCGAGTTCCCTCAGCATCGTTAGCGCGAAATCGTTGTTGGCCGTGGAGAATTTCGAGGGTTCCTCGGTGGCTGTTGGAGGAGCTGCGACGACGCTCATGCTGGACAGGACCCAGCAGAACAAGCTGCGCAGGATAATGCGATCATTCATGGTTTGACTTTGAAAAAACATGAGGTGTTTGGCGAGGCGATATGATTAGACGAAAAACAGAGATCTAAAGCAAGAATGAGTGATCAACTCTGGCAAGCAGAAATCAATGGGGCTGACCAAATTGTTAAATACCGTGAAACAACTTGGAGTTTTGGCGAAGAGTACCTTGTAATTCTGTTTTTAGCCCAGACAAAATTGGGTCGAACTTACTTAATTCATTCCCGAATACCACAAACAGGATCGTCATGTCGTCGTACAAGAGCGGTGTTTCCCGAAGGATGTATCCGATCCGAAAATTCGCATCATCCATTCGCAATTCGAGAAGACGTCTGCTCCTGGAAACTCTCGAAATCCGTAACCTGATGGCCAGCGATTTGGACCGGTGCGGTCGCCTCGACACTTTCCAGCCAGTTTCCGAGTTAGTCGCTGAGGGAGAGGCTGATGTTCGCGCCGCTTTGAGCTATGAGTTTTATGCGGTCAATGCGGATGGGACACTGGGTCGGAACTTGGACCCCAATCCCACCGACTCTGTTTTCGAAGCGGAGGTTGGCCGAGGCGAGGAATTCGTCGTGCGGACGCTGGTCCAAGATGTGCGGACCAATCCGAAGGGTGTTTTCTCAACCTATGCAGACCTTCGTTACACCAATCGAGACGGTAGCACCACGGAGAAGGTGCAGGTTCAGTGGAGCGATCGAAACGTACTGGAGATCAACAGGCAGGGTCGCACAGGATCGTTCCGCTTGCAGTACGGTAGCGAGGTAACGGATCCGATCGAACTGGCATTCAACGGTACTTCATTCAATGCTAATGAGACTGCAACTCGGATTGCACAGAGAATTGAATCGCTACCATCGATAGGTGTCGACAATGTACGTGTAGAGCCATCCTTAATTAGCAGCGATCAAGTCTACGGGTTTGAGATCACATTTTGGAATGGCCGGGCACGTCAGGACATCGTAGCGCCAACCGTGGTAGACAATCAGCTTTTACCCTTGGGTGGTTCGGACCCAGTGTCGATCACGATCGACGATATCGCCAATGCGACGTCCTCGTCCGACAAGGTGTTGTTCGGAGCCATGGATCTGACTCCGCCGGTTTCGCAGAACGAGCAATTCTACCATGGTCCGTCGGGTGTGTATTTCGATGTTGACCAGACGAACTCGGCAACGCGCGTATTGGGTCGGGTAGGTGGTTTCTCCAATCAACACAATTTTCCCTCACAGCCAGGACTGGTACGAGCCTCGCACGATGTACGGTTTTTCGCTAGCGCTGTTGGGCTGATCGATCTGCAATACGCCCTGGCGACCAATTCCCCTCAAACGAACGTTGGCATATTGTTGTGGGATAGTTCGCAGAATCTTACCGCATCCCAGATCCGTTTTCCGTCGGCGTTGATCCGCGTGGAGGAGCCGATTCAGCCGATAGATGATTTCATTCAGGTCGATATCCATTCGAGCGGAGTGGACCTCGATGTTTTAAGGAATGATTTCGCGTTTTTCCCTCTAGGAATTGTTTCGGTGACGCAGCCATCTCGTGGAACGGTGACGATTTCCTCGGACGGTTTGAAGTTGCGATACATACCAGATCCATCGTCGATGGAACCAGTAAACTTCACTTATGTAGTGCATGACGGACAAGGGAATGCTGGCCAGGCAATCGTTCGATTGTCTTTTGTTGATCTGAGCAAGGATCCGACTTTGGATCCTATCGACGACGTGTCAATGAAATACAACCCGGCGGAGAAGTTTGTTCTACTGACGGGGATCTCGGCTGGAGAGGCGGAATCCCAACCGCTTCGAGTTGTGGTGTTCAGTAGTAATGAGGATCTTGTTCCCACTCCACAGGTGAGTTACGAATCTCCGAATTCGACTGGCTTGCTTCGAGTCAAGCCGAACCGTGGATCTTCGGGAACATCCGACATTACCGTACTCGTGGAGGACGGCGGGCACGATAAGAAACTGGAAACCTCCGCAGATAACAAGACTTTTGTTCGGTCGTTTAAAGTAACGGTGGCATCACCTACCACCAGTCATCGCAATGCTCGAAATCCACTCGATGTCGATGATGATCAGTTCATTAGTCCCTTGGATGTCCTCCATCACATCAATATCCAAAACGCCTTCGAACCGTCCTATCCCGTTGGCAACCTTGCTCCTCCGCCACCTTATCCCGATGTGGATGGTGACGGCCTGGTGTCGCCGATCGACACGCTTATGATCGTCGATTTCCTCAATGACGATGGATCGGGAGGAGGTGAGGGATCAGGCGGAAGCAACTCCCAGAAGGTAGAGTTGTCCTATACGATCACCAATGCAAGCGGCCAATTGATCGATAGTGCGGTGGTGGGTACGGAGTGGTTCGTCAATATTTTTGTGAAGGATCTTCGGTCGAGTGGCAATCGAGGTGTGTGGAGTTCGTATTCGAACCTTTTAGTCGTCAACGGGGATGCGACGACTGCGGAGCGGGTACGATTTGTTAGTTCGACAGCATCATCGGATTTTCCCAACGGAGCGCTGCAAGGAGATTGGGTCGATCTGGGAGGACCGGATGGAGCCAAGCTACTCAAGAATGTCGGTGGCTTTTCAAATCGATATAGCCATGATGATGCATCCAAGCGACTTGTGAGTCGCAGTCGCTTTGTGGCAGTGCGAGAAGGATCGGTGGAGATTGGGCTCAATTCAGCCGATCCCAACGACCGTTTCCTGGGA
>JBILVV010000192.1:0-8520 GCA_044370255.1 Pirellula sp. | reverse complement strand
GAACGCGATGACCATCTGGCTAGCAGGAGGTGGTTGCAGAGCGGGACATACTATCGGCGCGACGGACGAACTGGGAATGGAGGCGGTCGAAGGGAAAGCTCATGTGCGAGACTTCCATGTGACGCTGCTACGACTCCTCGGCTTGGACGACAACAAACTGACGTTCTATCACGCTGGGCGCAACAAACAACTCAGTCAATTCGGCGGACAAGTGATTGACGAGCTGATCGGTTAACAGTCCGCCCCCGAAGGAATGTCTTGATGAGTAATCAACCCAACTTCGGTGCAGATACTTGTTAATTCCGTTTACGGTTTTATAAAATGAAGAATCGGGTCGCGATGACAGGTTCCCACGTCGGGGTCGACGATCGCGTAACCGATCGATTCAAGCATGCGACACGTTCGATCGACACCAGCGTGGTACCAGCGACCCGGACTCGGGTTGTTATCGCGATCTTCCGGGATGCTCCGAGGGCGACGCTGATTGATGAACCAGTTTTTAAGGAAATTTTTCTTAGGCCGCCGAAAGATAACGTTGCGAACGCTGAGATCGGGGAATTCCGATACAGCTTGGTTGTATTTTTCGTAGTCGGAGACCAACCAGAAGCAATGGCTTCCCGATCGAAGTTTTGGAAACACATGAGTTGCGTAAGCCTCGATTCCCTCGAACGAGACGTGGCACAAGCAGCCAAACGAGAACATGTAGGTGAAATGGTTCTCCGGTAGCATCTCGCACTTGAAATCGGAGACCTGAAAGTACTTGACGTGTTCGTGTCGGCCAACGTACTCGTAGAAATCGTTGTGCTCCGCCGAGAGTGCGTCCAATGCGTAGATCTCGCGGGCGGGAAGCAGCGTCTTGGTCCACGCGCCGCGCCCCGGGCCGATCTCCAAAGCGACCGTGTCCTGGTTCACGTACGGCTTGATGCAACACAAGTAGGTCGCATGCAGCGTGCTCATGAATCCGAGATCCCCATACGAAGATCGAGCGATCGGATTCAAGGGATCTCCCTCGAAATAGCCACTCTGCCAGATATCCTGAAACGATCGCAATTCCTGCGATAACCGTGTGCTCATTTCGGATCCCTCCCGGAATATGCCCTCTGTCTTCCTCAGAAGAAGTGGTTATCGCGATTCATCCGCTACGAATCAACACCGAATGCGGGCCGACACAGCAAACAATGCTTCTATTCCTCAGGGTCAATCCTTTAGCCTCGGTGCGTCGAACGTTTGGCCGCCTTGCGTATGGCGGGCCGTTGTCACTTTGCCGTCGTCATCCTTAACGAACTCCACTTTGGCTTGGACGACTTTCCAGGCGAAGCTGTTTTCGCTCACCGCGAAGATCGGAAGCTTGGGCTGACCCGAAATTTGAGCGAAGAGTTGCGTGCCCTCCCGTGTGCATGTCATGATCGCTGGCCCATATTGATAGCGTCCGACGAATGCATCCAGTTGCGATTCCGAGAGCGCAACCCCCTCCGCGATCCTGGGAGCGTAAATAGTCATCCCGTTCTGAGAATGCAAAGCGGAGGTGATTTCTCCTTTTTCGTTTCGAGCAAAGCTGACTTCCGCATCAACATCTTTCCAGTAAAACTGATCCTTGCCAGTCGGAACAATCTCCATCGGTTCCTGGCCGGAGATGGTCGCAAAGATCTTTTCCTTTTCGACGGTGATTTCCATGACCGCTGGCACATCCGCGTAATTGTATTTGCCGATGTACTCGGGGAATGTTTTTGATGAGATGGTCTTATCGACTTGAGGTGTTGGCACGGACTTGAAGGCGTCTTCCAAGATTCGAGTCGCGATCGATCTTGCGATTGGCTGTGGCGTCAGTTCTAACGCCGCTGGCATTGCATTAGTCAACACGATGACGGAGCATCGTTGCGCAGGATAGTAAGCGGATTCGGCGGTCCAGCCGAAGACACCGCCACCGTGCGAGATGATTGGGATTCCTCGATGTTTTGCGATCATCAGCCCGTATCCGTAGTTTCCAGTCTCTGCCCCCGCCGATGATTTGTACGGGGTGGTAGCCTTTGCGAAAGACTCTTTGCTGACTACTTTGCAGTTGTGGAGGGCTTCATTCCAAAGATGCAAGTCGCCGACGGTCGAATACATGGCTCCCGCCCCACCGATCCAGCTCATATCCCAGTCCTGAGATTGCTGATACGTGCCCGACTCAAAGCGGTATCCTCGAGCCGCGTTTTTCGGAGGCTTGGAATTAAAGTAAATCCCCGTATTGTTCATCCCCAAGGGTTGGAAGAACTCCGTATCCAAGTATTCGGAGAACGATTTGCCGGAGACCTTTGCAACGATTTCACCTAAAAGGAAGTAACCTGAATTGCAGTACTTGAATTCCGTATGGGGCTTGAAGTCGGGTTCGGACTTACTGAATAACGCAAGAACATCATCCGATGTCGCAGCCCTAGTTACCCTCGCATAGAATTGGGGTGTTGCCGTATAGCAGGCGAGTCCTGAGGTGTGCGTCAAAAGGGATTCGAGCGTAATCGAAGATGCGTTGGGCAACTCAGGGTAGTACTGGTCCAAACGGTCTTGGAGCGACAGTTTCCCTTGTTCCGCGAGGCGCAAGACAGCCATCGCCGTAAACTGCTTGCTCACCGAGCCGATCCGAAACTGCGTATCGATCGTTATGGGGATCTTCCTTTCAATGTCGGCCATCCCCCCCGCGGCTTCAATCAGTATTTTTCCGTCCCTCGACACCAAGATTGCTATCCCGCTGGTCGATTCCGAGGTCACCGTCGCAAGTTTTTTATTGATCCGTTCTTTCATCTCGGGATCCTGACCCGCGACAAATCCGGAAACTGCGAACGCTAGAAGGTACACGCTGAGTAACAAAGAGAGCGAACGACGCATGTTGGAGCCTTTCATGTTCGATTAGTTTTCGTTCGTTGGAGCGATCATCGATCGGACACGGTGAAATTGCTCGGCGACTGGGCAACCGATCCCCTATCTCGTCCCGGGGCCACCAACAACCAATGTGGCTCCGAGAGCACGACCGTTCAACCCACGATACTATTATTGAACCGTCACGTCAATTCAATAGCCGCTAAATATTTTGAATCGTAGGTTTCGGGTTTCCGGGCTCGTTGCGGCAAGTCATTCTCGCAACGCTCTCGCTTCGGAATGCAACTGGATCCGGCCGAAAGTCGCAAAACGGCCATATTGCCGCTTGGATAGGCGATGGATCGCTCCGACTCTGATGTTCAGGACGGTTCTCGATCGCCATTCCCCAATGGGCTAGGCAAAAGGTGCTTTTCTTCTGAAAAACGGGAGTTACCGTGCAAGAAAGAGGGGTTTCACTCCGTCTTGTTCTTATTGGAAGACCGCCCACCCGACAGGTGCGAGATGAATATGGCAGAACCGATTACACGCAACAGTCTGCTGGTGCGACTCCAGGATGCGAACGACGTCGCTGCCTGGGACGATTTTGCCGAACTCTACGGCCCGGTCGTCTACCGAGTGGCTTTGGGAAAGGGATTTCAGTCCGCCGACGCCGAGGATCTGGTGCAAGAGGTGTTTCTGGCGGTATCTCTTTCGCTGAATCAATGGCTTGCTCGTGAGGATCGGGGTGCATTCCGAGCTTGGCTGATCCGTATCGCACGCAATGAAGCGATCGATCGCATGCGTGAACGGGCGACACGTTCATTGGGCCGGGGTGGAAGCGCGGCGGAGCAAATGCTCGCACAAGTACCCGCGCGAAGTGAAGTTTCCGATTCGCTGGACTTGGAATACGAACGGGCTGTGTTCCGTTGGGCTGCCAAGCAAGCGGAGGAAGAGGTGAGCGACCAAGTCTGGCAAGCGTTTTGGTTGACCAGCATCGAGGGAGTACCGATACCCGAGGCGGCCTCGCGCTTGCAGACGGGCGTGGGCAACATCTACGTTTCACGCAGTCGAGTCATGGCCCGCATCAAACATCATATCCAGAAGCGTAAGGAGCGATCATGAAGACCACGCCATCCAACTGCGATGAGCCGTTGCTTTTGAGAGCACTGGGAGGGGATTTGCCGGAGCAAGACAATGAGCGATTGCTTGCGCACCTATCCAATTGCGACTCCTGCCAACGTCGTCTCAGCGACTTAGCCGCCAGTGGCGAGGAATGGGTCGCTGTAACCGACGCGATCAAGGAGCAACCTCCGGTGGACGAACCGCTGGCGCGATTGAGTTCCTTTGCGAAGGGGATTCACACACCACGATGGACCGAGTCGATGGCCAAGCAGTTGTTGTTACCACCGAGTCACCCCGAAATGTTGGGACGACTCGGCCGTTATGAGATCGAGCGATTGATTGGAGCAGGCGGCATGGGGCTGGTCTTCAAAGCGTTCGATCGCGAGCTGAATCGACCGTTGGCGATCAAAATGCTGGCACCACACTTGGCCGATAGCGGAGCGGCTCGTCAACGATTTGCCCGCGAGGCTCGAGCTGCCGCCGCGGTCGTGCATCCCCACGTGGTTCCGATTCATAATGTGGAATCAGAAGGAGAACTTCCTTACCTCGTGATGCAATACGTTTCGGGTGAGTCGCTGCAGGAGCGTCTCGATCGCGAGGGGCCGCTGGACCTGGAGCAGATACTCCGAATTGGGCTGCAGGTCGCCGACGGGTTAGAAGCCGCGCACCAACAAGGACTTGTTCACCGCGACATCAAGCCATCGAACATCCTGCTTGAGGATCGCGTCGAGAGAGCGCTGATCACCGACTTTGGGTTGGCTCGCGCCGGTGACGATGCGAGTTTGACGCGAACCGGTTTCCACCCGGGCACCCCGCACTACATGTCTCCGGAACAAGCGTCAGGCAAGACGGTGGACTCGCGAAGCGACCTGTTCAGTCTGGGCAGCATGTTCTACGCCATGTCGACCGGCCGACCACCCTTTCGGGATGAAAGCAGTCTGAGCGTAATGCGATTGATCACGGAATCGGATCCACCGCCAATGACACAAAGCAATTCTCGGCTACCCGACTGGTGGGTGGTCTTTGTCGAACGATTGATGGCGAAATCGCCATCGGATCGCTTCGCAAGCGCGAGCGAAGTCAAATCGGTTCTCAAAGAGTGTCTGCGACATTTCGAGAGTCCGGCGAGTGCTACTGTTCCGAAGGTGCTGCAGCGAACTTGGTGGTTCGCACGCAAGCCTTCGCTATTCGTTGCGGGAGGGTTGGTTATGTTGAGTTTCGTGTTATGTGGATTCCTGTTGACTCAGGATCCTGGGACGCTTTCGAGTGGGGGCGCAAAGGAAGTAAGCGCAGTGAAGTTCATCTCCGAAGAGGAGGAGTATTTCAATCAAGTCGTCGAATCGTTGGCGGTGAGCCATGGGGATTGGATCACCGACATCACCACCGAAGGGATCGGGAAAAACGATGCATGCAGCGCTATCCTGAAATCAGAGGGGCTACCTTACTTCGGTATCGGAACAGGGTTTCATTTGGTCAGCAACCCTACTTCTCCTGAAGATGATAAAGACCATCGAATTTCGATCGCTTGGCCGCGCGAGAACCCCACCCAGGGGATCATGATTGGTTTGAAAACCCAAATCCGTTACTATCGCAATCCGATAAATCCGACAGGTTTCGAAGCCAATGTGGATTACCACGTTCGCGTCGATTACTACCGTAGTGAGAGCGAACTTCCATCATCGGATGTGGAGAAACTGCCTGTTGTTTACGAAGGGGCATGGAATCCCGTGACCCGGACGTTAACGTGCATACCATCCTTTGGTTATGTTTCCGATAGTAGATGGGTAGACGAGAACACATTCCAACTTGCGATCAAGAAGACCGGTGAGATTGAGATTGTGAATCTACCGCTGAGGCCAAAGTTACCTCTGGTCCCACACTTTCCCAAGTGCCGGAGGCTATCCTGCACTGGAACGGTAAGAAATGGCCCTCCACCTCAAGCTACTGATCTACGTGATATTCTTGAATCGCTGGGTGGTTGGGGAATAGGTGGCAATTCGCAGGAAGCCCTGATAGGCATTTCAGTTCGTGAGGAATCAGAAGTCATCTACGACAACAAGAATGTAGTTCTCATCGGCTGCGTCAACAAATTGCTCTTTGGACGGAGCGAATCCTCCAAAATGTTTCCCAACCCCGATGGATTTGTCGCAGGTTATTTCTGGTACGATCGAGAGACGGGTGAGCGATCCGATGGAATGAGTCAAGAGGAGTGGCGCAAGGACTTGAAGGAGCGGGGCGTCAGCGACCCGCAGTTATACGAAGCGCAGCTTTTTCTCGGCCCCCCCAAGTTCTTTCTGCCACCGACAGAGCTTTTTCCTTGGTATGACGGATTCAAGAAGTAACACCGTAGGGTGTTTGACACGGGGGTATCTGACAGCGAGTGGCGTCTTGGGTCACTCGCGAGGAAAAGAAGCAAGTTGACTTTTCCCATTCACCCCGCGCTTGGTTAAGCGAGGGGTTTTTCTTATTGATCCATCCGTTCCTATTCGTGCTCATTGGCCAGCATCCTACCCAAGCGATCCGGTCTTCATCCTTAAGTCTCACAATTCGGGTATACTCAGCCACCAGCCATACAAGTCAAGGTAAAGCTCCACGAATAGTGAACAAAGGTGTGTGATGAGTCATACGGGTTCCGTAAGAATCGGTGTTGCATTGTTAACGGGTTTGGCAATGGGGGTATACGTCGCGCCGATGGTGTTTGCACAACAACCGAGTGCCCCAACCCTCGACAGGTCCGTGTTGCCGATTCGTGAGCCCGCTCCTCCGGTCTACAAGGAACTCGATGCTCGCAACGCGAAAGCTCCGCCACGTTGGGAGGTGAAAGCACCTGCGAAGGCCCCAAATGTTGTGGTTGTTTTGATCGACGACATCGGATTTGGACACTCCAGTGCGTTCGGTGGGCCATGCGTCATGCCCACACTGGAGAAGCTGTCAAAGAACGGCCTGAAGTACAACCGCTTTCACACGACCGCTTTGTGCAGTCCCACACGCACTGCCTTGCTCACCGGATACAACCATCACAGCAACAACGCGGGCGCGATCATGGAGATCGCTACAGCATTTCCAGGGAACACTGGCGTTCGACCGCAGACCATCACCCCCATGGCCGAAGTCCTCAGGATGAACGGATACTCGACATCCGCTTGGGGTAAATACCATGAAACGCCACCGTGGGAAGTGAGCGTGAGTGGTCCGTTTGACCGCTGGCCGACCCGCTCGGGTTTCGACGAGTTCTACGGCTTCATCGGTGGCGAGACCAATCAATGGGATCCGATGATCGTCCATGGAACAACACCCTTGCGGAAACCAGAAGACGAAGAGGATTACCACTTCACGACCGACATGACGACGCGAGCTATCGCGTGGATGCAATCGCAGCAATCGCTCACTCCCGAGAAACCTTTTTTCATGTATTTTGCGACCGGAGCAACGCACGCACCCCACCACGCACCCAAGGAGTGGATCGAGAAGTACAAGGGCAAATTCGACATGGGCTGGGATAAACTGCGTGAACAGACCCTCGCTCGCCAGATCGAACTCGGAGTCGTTCCAAAGGGGACCAAGTTGGCTCCTAAGCCCGAGGCGATTGAAGACTGGAATGATCTGAGCGACGATGAAAAACGATTGTTCGCGCGACAGATGGAAGTCTTCGCGGCTTTTGCCTCGCATACCGACCATGAAGTGGGGCGACTCGTCCAAGGCATTGAGGATCTCGGAGAATTAGACAATACGTTGATCATCTACATCGTCGGCGACAACGGGGCCAGTGCCGAAGGAGGCATGCTCGGCATGTTCAACGAAAGCACTTATTTCAACGGAGTCCCGGAATCGACCAGTGCGATGCTCGAGAAGTTGGATCAGTGGGGGGGGCCCGAATGCTTCAACCACTTTGCTGCCGGCTGGGCGGTCGCTGGGAACACTCCCTTTACTTGGACCAAGCAAGTTGCGAGCAACTTCGGCGGGACCCGAAACGGAATGGTCTTCCATTGGCCTGCCGGTATCCAATCCAAAGGACAAGTCCGAAATCAATTCCACCATGTGATCGATATTGCACCCACTGTTTTCGAAGCGGCCGGAGTTCCCGCACCGAAGGAAGTCAACGGCATTCAACAAAGGCCGATCGAGGGGGTCAGTATGGCCTACAGTTTCGATGCGCCCGAGGCAGCCGATCGCCGCAAAACGCAGTACTTCGAGATGGGTGGTAATCGCGCCGTGTACCACGATGGTTGGTTCGCAGGGACGATCCACAAAGCTCCGTGGGAGGCTCAGCCTCGCCATGTGCTGACCGAGGATAGCTGGGAACTGTACCATGTCGACGACGACTTCAGCATGAGTCGAAACCTCGCTGCGGAAAACCCGAGCAAGCTCAAGGAATTACAAGGATTGTTTATGAAGGAAGCGATCGACCATAAGGTCCTGCCGATCGACGATAGGTCGATCGAGCGTTTCGATGCGAAGGTCGCAGGACGTCCCGACTTGATGGACGGTAAAACTAAACTCACCGTCTACCCCGGCATGATCTACATCGCAGAGAATGCGTTCATCAATGTCAAGAACTCGTCG
>JBILVV010000191.1:0-8526 GCA_044370255.1 Pirellula sp. | reverse complement strand
GATCTCTTCCATGAGGGAAACCGGACAACTTGGTCGTTCAATCGTCTGCAGGATTTCCTCAACGCCATCGAGCAAGCGTTGATCGATGACATGTTCCGCCATCAACTGCAACTGCTCGGAAATCAGTGTTGCGATGACATGATCGCCATACTGTCCAATCCTCTCGAATAACTCCCTCGCGACCTGACGCCGGTCTTCGGGAGATCGGACCAGTCGCACCGCCCATTCTCGGCAGCGCACATGATCGGTACGTTGGCTTGCCCAGACCCATGGCCATGTCATTCTCGCATTGCGGAGATCATCGTCCCGAACCGTATCATCGGTTTGTTCGCCTGGTCGACACAGGGCGATCGATGCCAGCTCGTCGAGATCATTGCGCATTTGGAGAGCGATACCGATCCGTCGCCCCAGGCCTGGCAACACGGACAGAAGTCGATCGGGAGCATTGGCAGCCAAGCAACCCATCCGCACCGCCAGTTCGACCAACGAGCCGGTTTTCATGAGGCTGATCGCGCTGGCGGTTGCTTCCCAATGCTCGACGGGAACTTCATCGACCCGAGCGTGGATATCGATCGCTTGACCTTCATGGCATCGCCGTGCGGTATGGATCATGGCCTCGATCAATCGCGAGCGAATCTCGGCAGGAAGTGGGGAATTGCTCAGGCATTCCAGGGCTTGAAAGTACATCCAGTTGCCAGCGTTGATGGCGAGCGGAACACCGATTTTGTGATGCATCGTCGCATGGCCGCGCCGCGAGCGCGAGTCGTCTTGCACATCGTCGATGACCAAGGAACCCGCATGCAAACTTTCGATCGCATCGCTGACCGAGGCAGGTACGTCGCCAATGCCACCCCCCATCTCGAAACTGATCTGAAGAAGGGAGCCGCGGATCCGTTTACCTTGTCGGCATTTGAAATCGCGCACTGGCTCAAACAACGAGCGATCCAAGAGTTGTTTCACGTGAGGATTCATCCCGGCACCTTGATCGGTTGATTGGCTGTTGGAGCGACTACCTGACGGGAAGGGAGCCGTTTGTAGGATCGAATGAACTTCAAAGGTTGCAGTCCCATCGGAGGGACACCGACCACAATGCGAAACGCATCCAGGGCTGTGAATCGATGGCCATAGAAGCGAGCGATGGCTGGCTCGCCGAGGACCCGATAAAACCTTCGAAAGATTTGGTAGCGCGTCTGCGGTTTGACCAATTCGAAAAGCAAGCGATTCAGGAACCGCGAAAATCGCCCCCTCCACGCATGTTCCTGACTCAGTCGCTGCAAGGCATCCGCCAGTTGATCGATAGGATTCGTTGCGACGGTTTGGGCGACTCGCAATGCCATGGGGAACGAGTAGCCGGTCGCCGCGTGAAACCATCCGCCACGATAGCCACCCGCGAGCATCGGCAGGCCGCTCCCGGGCATGAAACCGTTGGTTGGCATCGGCAGTACGCCATGCTCTTCGCGAACGATCCGCCAATCATGGCAACCGCGGGAGATCACATACGCTCGAACTTTTTCAAGGCATTCCTCCCGATCGATCGATGTTGTGTTCGAGAAGCGTGTGTCCTCGACCAACACGCGCCGAGGCTCCATGGGAAGAGTGTAGATGAAGCGAAAGCCATCCTTCTGATCGATTTGATCATCCATGACGATGGGATTCGCATGAGGCCAATCCGAATTCAACTCCAACTCAAATCCCCAAAATTTTTGGAAGCCACCCGCGAACGAACTCGCATTCAACGGAGCGGGGCCTCGATTGTCGATCACGACCGAAGCATCCAACCGTCTTCCATCACCGAGCACCACGCAGTTCTCCTGCAACTCGGCGACTGTGGTATGCGTGAGGATTTCACCGCGAGCCTGCTGCGCCGTGCTCGTCACTACTTTTTCGAAATGAGATGACGAACAGGTTCGATAGGGAATCTCCACCGTTCGTACTCGACCTCCCACTCGAATCTGGTAACGTGGCCATCGATATTCCGCGATCGGGTCGGCCCAAGGGGCACAGTCGTTGGCCAAATCGGTTTCGTGAAAAGACCAAGTGTGATTCCCAGCCAGTTTTTCCTGTTGCTCAATGATAATCCAATGAGCGTTAGGTTGATGATGGGAGATCGCGAGCGCCATGAGCCCACTTTGCAGTCCCCCTCCGACCAGAATGTAGTCAGTCCGCTCGCCGTTGAGGGAACTAAGCTTCGCATTCGATGCCAAAGGATGACTCACGACATCACCTCCATCTTCGCTTGCTTTCGCTGCGCGAGATCGGACCACTCGTGCAACAACAGATGAGGGACTGCGATTGCGGACAAGCCAATGAACAACGTCTGAAGCGAAGCAGGAATCGCATGGATCGCGGGTCCGCCATCGCCGAATCGGACCAAGAAACCGAGTGTCGCCACACCTCCGACTGCTAACGCGGATAATGGCAAGACCGCCATCATGAACTGAGGCCGAGTCAGCCCTTCTTGGCTTCGCAGTCGCGATAAGCCAAGCATGGAATGCCAAAAGCAAAAATAGGCAGTGAAGGAAACCAGAATAGGAGTGACCGCAGCGATCCCTGCCGTTGCCAAGGGGACCCAAACACTCCAATCAATTGCTCCATTGCTTCCCTTCGAGCCGATCCTGTTCGCACGATCACTTAGCAGTTGCCTGACCAGGAAGAGAATCGCCATCGGGCACAGAACCATCGCTAACCATTGTGTCCATTGAACAATTTGTGCAGCGTCCTGCGAATCGTTGGAAGGGACGATCATCCGAAGTAACCCTTCCATCTCAAACGGACGGACGATCGCGGGGATCCAGATCACTAGACCGCCCAACGCAATCGCTGACAGGTGTTCGACGGTTGCTGAGGAACGTTTTGTCCGTTGAATTTCTGCGATTCGATGTTGATCTTCGCGACCGAAGTGCCAGGCAGAAAGCAAAAAGAACCCGAGCACGGTCAGCACAGGAAAGGCGAACCAGGCAGCCGCGACCGCTAAACCTACTGCAAGATATCCGGGAAAGAACATCCACCACCAACGGTCTCGAAAGTGAGACGCGAGCAATCTGCGTCCGGTCCAGTGGTCCAAGCCCCCATGCGGAACTCCGAGTACGGCGACCAAGGTCGCTGCAGATAAAACCAAGGCAGAAAACTCGGGTGCTCCGAACAGCCACACTGCCGTCATCAGCATGATGCAGATCGCAATGTAGAGTAGGGGAAATGGCACTCGAGCACCTGACCTCTCAAACGGATGCAGGCGACCGCACTCTTTTTCCGTGACTGCGGTCGCCGCGAACAAAACGATGGAACTAGGCTACCGCTGGTTCCAGGGAAGCATGGCTGTGACCCTTGCTCTTGGCTCGGGCGATCAAATAGATCAGAACTCCAAATCCAGCCTTAGCTGTCATGTCCGCAATCGCGTATCCGACTTGCAGACCGACGATACCGGTCGCATCACCCTGACCCGCAGCCTTCGCCTTCAAAGCTTCTTCCGTTCCACCGAGCGCGTAAGCAATCGGATAGACAGCCCAGGTGATCAAAATGACCAAGCGGGCGATTTCGATCAACTTGCGAGCCGCTTCTGGCTGGGTGGCGAGCGACGCGGTCAACTCAGTCCACAGGATGTACAAAATGTAGAAGAATGGTACGGAGGAGAGAGCACCCCAGATCACGCGCTGGGTCCAGCCTTCTGGACTGGAGATTACTTCGCCCGGGTAACCCAAGGCGATCATCAACGCTGCCGCGATGACCAAGCGGGTCAACAGCGACCGAGACCTGCTGGCTTCCAAACGCAGGACAGCTACCAACTCAACCATGAGCAATGGCACGGTCAAAATCCAGTCTGCGTATCGATAGAAGTCGTTGAACGCAGCTCCGGTTCCCTTATAACCGTTGCCCGACAAAGAGTAGGCATCATGCCAAGAGTGACGGATCATGAAATAGTGATAACAGGCGATCGAGACGACCAACCCGCTGATCAACAAAGCGGGACGATAGGGCTCGTCCACATACGCGCGAGATAAAAACAAGAAGAGTGCCGCAGCACCCATGGTCGCCACCGTCATGGAAAAAATATTATCCACGATCGAGTACTGCAAAATTGACAAATCCGGCATGGATGCCGCAAGGATAGACATCGACTCAAGCATAAACGTAAAACCCTTAGAAAATAGGCACGAAACACCACTCGCCACCCAGTAGTAGAAGGTCTCGTTCAGAAAGAGACAGGTAGTTCCTAGGTTGCACGCAATGACTATAGACAGCTGTCAATGTCGTTTTGATTCCCGTTGTGCGAATTTTTTTTCGATGTCTCTCTTGATCTCTATACCGTTTCAAAACGGTTTACATTGACACAGGGGAGAACAATAGGAACTCGTCAACCCTCGATCTTGTGAAGGAGCGAAAGACGATTTCTCGGCTTCTGTCGATCCTCTTGGAGTCGCCCGAGCGTACCGATCGGGCGGACTACGTTTTCCGTTTTCCCCATCGGATCGATTGCTTGACTCCCGATGGCGTCGCAACTACACTGCATTAGTGCACTAATTCGCAGTTCATCCAAGGAGTTCTCGCATGCTGATCGACCCCAAGAGTTCCACACCAATTTTTCGGCAGATTGCCGACCAGTTGCGTCAGGCGATCGATGCGGGAGTCTACCAGCCGGGGGAGATGCTACCGTCGCTCCGGGCGATGGCGATCGAGATCAGCGTCAATCCCAACACGGTTCAGCGTGCTTACGAAGCTCTCGAGCGGGAAGGGGTTGTTGAAACTCGGCGCGGCGTGGGGATGTTTGTCTCGGCTGTTAATCGCGATCATCTCAACGCCGCCGAACAACGCTTGAGCAACCAGTTGTTGGCGGCCATGCGGCAGGGGGTCAAAGCGAATTTGACACCGGATACGGTTCGTTCGGTGTTCGAGGATGCACTACGGCAGATTTTGGCGGAGGCGACGAAATGATAACCCAGTCCGAAAATTCTTCCGTCATCGAACTGCGCGGCGTGACCAAACGCTATGGTCAGAAGCTGGCCTGCGATGCCGTCGATCTCACGATTCGACAAGGAACGACCTTTGGCTTGCTCGGTCCCAACGGAGCCGGAAAGAGCAGTCTCATTCGCGTGTTGATGGGGTTGTCCCCCGCCGATTCCGGAGAGATCAGGATCTTTGGCGAGGACGCGCGTGTCCACAAACCGGCGCTCCGTCAGCGCATTGGCTACGTTCCCGAGGTGCATTGCATCTATCGCTGGATGACGGTCAGAGAGGTCATCGGTTTTGTGAGCAAGCTCTATCCTCGTTGGGACGACGATCTGGCCGACCAGATGCTATCGGCATTCGAACTGCCATTGAAAAAGAAGGTGGCGTCGCTCTCGAAAGGGATGACGACCAAGCTCAGTCTGATCCTCGCCTTAGGACATAACCCCGACATCCTGATCTTGGACGAGCCAACTTCGGGACTCGATCCGATCATTCGCGAGGAGTTTCTCGAGAACGTTCTGCAGCGTCATTTGTGCAAAGGGCGAACGGTCTTTTTTTCCAGCCATCATTTCGACGACGTGGAACGCGTTGCCGACGAGGTGGGGATCTTCGTCGATGGCCGGTTCATCGCTCGCGGCAGCATTGACGAACTGCGCAGCAACATCAAACGGGTTCAGATCGTGCTCCCAGATGGCAAACTGCCTGCCTATGTTCCGGAGCAAGCGGTCTTTGAACGGTTGTCGCGGCGCGATTGGACGGTAACGGTCAGCCCGTTCTCCGAGGATCTCTTCGAGCAATTGATGTCCGAGAATCATGCGATCGGAGGCAATGTGGTCGATTTAAGTTTGGAGGATATTTTCAAGGATGTGATTCGAGGTCGCAAACGTCAGCTCGAGGAGATTGAATCATGATTGGGGCTCTCATCCGAAAAGATTTGCGTTTATTACGCCTTTATCTGCGCAGTTTGGTCGGTGCGTTGACTGCCTGCTTTGTTGCTTCCGCCATTTTAATTTTCTCGGCTGCTCGAGAAGGAATTGAACCATTCAAGAACTGCGGGATGTTTTTCATGGTTGCTGCGATTCTTGCGACTGGGGTCTCACTGGGGTTCGTCGTCGTTATCATCTTTAGTTCATTGCTATCTGGAAGTGTAATCACCCTTGAACGGAGCGATCGTTCGTCGCAGTTCTTGGCTTGCCTTCCTCCGTCGCGACTGCGGAACTATCTGAGCAAGTTGATCGTTATCGCGAGTGTAGTTCTGCTTACTCTGTGCATTCTTTTGTTTGCGTGGTTCGCAGCCCACCGGCTACTCTATGCAGCAGACTCGGTATCTAGCACCAGAGAAACGCGGACTTTTTGGGACCCAAATTCCCCTCTGCTATTGGTAGAGATGTCCGTCGGGATGGCCCGTGCCTGGGATGTCGTGATTCTTCACCCCCTTTTCGCAGTCCTCGCCTCGATGATCGGGGGATCATTGCTTGCCTCGCTTTGGTCGAAATCCAATGCGGTGCCAACCCTGTGCGGCGTGTTGACTCCCATCGCCATCGTCTTGGCCATCGTGAGAGTCAAAGTCGTATGGAATATCGAACTGCCTGGAGAGGAGTGGTTAAACGTCTTTAGCCTGTTCGCATCAGGTGTTGGTTTGTTTTGCATCGTTGTAAGCGGTTGCGTGTACGTGTTTCAACGAGAGTTCTGAATCGGTTGAGTAGAGTCCTACTATTCGGAGC
Source organism: Pirellula sp. (assembly GCA_044370255.1). Lineage (GTDB taxonomy): Bacteria > Planctomycetota > Planctomycetia > Pirellulales > Pirellulaceae > JBKCUI01. The sequence goes on along the minus strand of JBILVV010000191.1, from coordinate 1,858 downwards.
ATCCTATGTGTTTTCGTCGATTCAACAACCGATCCCTGTGTCTCTGGTTTGTCGCATGTGAGACTCTTTTGGCGTCCTTCGCGGGAGTTTCCGCAGCAAAGCCCGAACATCTCCCGCACGCAGTTCGCTGTGTTTGGGCTTGTGCTGCATCGTCGCTAGCTGGGCGTATTTGGGTACTTCAAAAGAGTATTGAGCTGTTTCGAGGAGATGTCTATGTTGATCCAACCATTCGTCCGAACCTTGCTTCAATGCATCGCAGCATGTTTGGTTTTTTTCGCTGCATCCCCCCGGATTCTCAATGCGGTTGCTCAAACATCCACTGAGGATGAGTTTGCCAAAGTCGTCGAGGATCCTAAAGCGGGTACTGTTGTCCTGCAACTCGCCTCGCGGCGATTCGTGCGCCCAGGCCAGGCTGGTCCGGTCGTAACGACCTACAGCATGTTGCATTTCGCGGACCGATCTTTCTTTGAAAAACGACAGGAGCAACTGGATACCAATGACGTTGTCCTGTTCGAGAGAGCGAACCCTCCCGGAACCGGCCGACGAGAATACTCACTTCACAAAGACGATGAGGCGGCATGGAATATAGCCACGACCAAGTTGCGTCTGCAAACCCTCGGGCTACTTTCCAAAGCAGTCGAACATTTCGAAAAACGTCTTCCCGAACGGTTCGAAGACCTGCAAGCTTGGGATCAACGACTTGCGTCGCTCAGGGATTCTCTTGCAAAAGACGCTTGGGGAAACGAGTTTCAGTTCCATGCGAAAGAAACATCGCTTGAAATCGTTTCGTTAGGAAAAGACAAATCACCCGGAGGAGAGGGTGAAGACGCAGATCTCCTGCTTTCCGAACAGGAAGAGTTTCCATCAGTTGATTTCGATAGACAATCCGAAGCTTCACGCATCGCAAAATTAATAGATCTCACCTTTCAGGGCGATGCCATGGTCCACGAAAAACCCCACTGGCGCTCTAGCGATCTGTCGATCGATCAAGTGAAGGAACGTTTGAAAGCTCAGGGGGTTTCCGATGAAATTCAATCCCGGACGATTACATGGCTACCGATGCAAATCATGGAACCCTTCCTGGGTCTGATCCAACGCATGCCCAACGTCAAAAACACAGGCAGGCGACTCTTTATAGAGATGATGGCCAAGTTTCAACCACCGCGCACGAACACGTCCAATACAAGCGGACGGGATCAGGTGATCATCTTCGATCGCAATCAACTCGTCATCAACGATCTTATAGGTATCATCGAATCGGAGCCGAGTGTCAGGAGTGTCGGTATCATCTACGGTGGAGGACATATGCCGGACATCGAGTCACGACTGCGCGAGCTCGGTTACCGAGAAGAGAGCGTCGAGTGGACCGACACCATCACCGCGAGTCTTCCCAAAACAGTCTTCGAGAAAGCCCAATGGGAATGGTCGCGCAAGGCGATCCGCGAACTGATGAGCGACAGCAATTTCGAAGCCGAGCAGCACATGCAACGGGGTCAGGCAGCGAGCGACCCAGAGCAGGCCCTCGCGGAATATCACAAAGAACAGACTCTGCGCGAGGAACTCGTTCGCAAAAATCCGAAAAACTTAGACAGCTCTCGATGGCTGGCTCTCTGCTACGACCGGATTGCGCAATCGTATCTCGATCGCAAGCAACTCGACAAGGCGCTGGAGTTCTACCGAAAAGGGGAAAAGGTCAGGCGATCTGTCGCCGAGCGCAAGGCTAAGGATGCACCATCGCAACGCGATCTCGCTTTTAGTTGTGGAAAACTGGCTGATGTATTGATGGAAATGGGACAGATGGAAGAGGCGATGGGATTCTGTCAACAAGGGCACGATATTTACCAGCGACTCATAGAAG
>JBILVV010000014.1:0-27165 GCA_044370255.1 Pirellula sp. | reverse complement strand
CGAGGATGTCGGTCAGAAGAACGAATCGGTCATCTTTCTCGCGGACCAGACCGATACTGATGCCAGCCACCGGATTGGTGATCGGTACGCCAGCGGCCATCAATCCCAGGCAGCCGCCGCACACGCTGGCCATCGACGAGGAGCCGTTGCTCTCGAAGATGTCGCTGATGAGGCGCACGGTGTATGGGAAGTCTTCGGGATCGGGAAGAACGGGTTCGAGCGATCGCTCGGCCAACATACCGTGACCGATTTCGCGGCGGCCCGGGCCACGATTGGGTTTGCACTCTCCGACCGAGAACGGTGGGAAATTGTAATCGAGCATGAACTTTTTGCTGTACTCATCCATCAAGCCATCGATCCGTTGTTCATCGCGCGAGGTGCCGAGCGTGACGGTGATGAAGGCCTGGGTCTCTCCGCGCTGGAACAGGGCGGTACCATGGGTGCGTGGAAGCAAGTCGGTTTCGCAATGGATATTGCGAAGACTCAGGGTGTCGCGACCATCCGATCGGGTGCCGGCCAAGATCAAGTCACGAACTACGCGGTTTTCCAGCGTGTGCCAGGCTCGGTAGAAGACGTCCGAACACAGAGCGCCTTCGGCTGCTGGGTCCGGGATCATTGCTGCTTTTGCTTCTTCGCGGAGCACATTGCACGCTTCATTGCGAGCTTGCTTGCCTTCGGTTTGCTTGGCGACACAGAACCGATCGTAGTACTTGGCGCTGAGTTCCTGAATCAGTGGAGCGTCGTCCGGAGAGACGAATTCCATTTTCTTGGGCTGGATCTTTTCGTACAACTCCCGTTGCAGCGCGATGATATCGCGGCAAACGCCGTGAGCGTATTTGATTGATTCGATCATTTCACTCTCAGGGATTTCCTGGCCGAAGCCTTCGATCATGACCACTTCGCGCTCGTTGGCGGAAACGATCATGTCGAGGTCGCTCTCCTCTAACTGATTGACTGTGGGGAATGGAACAAAGCGGGATTCCACTCGACCGATCCGGACCGAAGCGATGGGGCCGCGAAAGGGCAGGGTGCTGACGAACAAGGCGCAGGCTGCACCGTTCATCCCGAGGATGTCGGCATCGTTCTGCGTATCGCTGCTCAAGACCATCGACTGGATTTGAACTTCATCGAAGAAACCTTCGGGGAACAACGGGCGAATCGGCCGGTCGATCAGGCGGCTGGTCAGGGTCTCTTTGGTGGTCGGACGCCCCTCGCGTTTGATGAAGCCACCTGGGAATTTTCCTGCGGCGGCGAAACGCTCGCGATAATCGCAGGTCAAGGGAAAGAAATCGGTTCCAGGTCTCGACGGACCGGTGGTCGCAGCGTTGAGCACGACCGTGTCCCCGTACTGGCACAGCACAGCCGAGGTAGCTTGTTTGGCCAACTGGCCTGTTTCAAAGGAGAGAACCGAATCACCAATCTGCTTTTCTACTCGAATCTTCACGACAACATCAACCCTTCGATGGAATGACTAAAAAACAACAGAATGCTAAGAAAAAGAAATTGTGTGGGAATCATCCCAAACAACCACACCAACAACTGGAAAACCAACAACAAGAAACGATTGTGGAACTAAAGACGACGCAAAACGAGCACGACGCTAACTTACCGACTCATCAAAAAAACAACGACTTTTACTACACGCAAGTTGCGGGCGAAGCGGACAAAGGGGCGCAAATTCGCCCGGTACGAATCTAAGGCGACCGAGGTTACTTTCGAATGTTTAACCGAGTGATCAAATCCAGATACCGCTGCGGTTCATGCTTCCGTACATAGTCCAGGAGCGACCGGCGTTTGCTGACCATCTTCAGCAACCCTCGCCGACTCGAATAATCGCGCACTGCACCTCGCATATGCTCGGTCATGCTGTTGATCCGTTCCGTTAAAACGGCGATCTGAACATCTGCCGAACCACTGTCGCTGTCGTGCTTCCTGAACTCCTTAACGATTTCCTGTTTGCGTTCTTTCGTGACGGTCATGTAGCGAACTGCCTACCCACAACGAATTTTTCAAAGGCTTGACTCAATCGGGACTTTCAATCCGCTGATCGTAACGATTCTCTTCCATGACGCAACGGCAAATCCCATCAGATATCCGGTTGGCTGCTTACTGTGCGACCCAAAAAGCTAGCCCTTTTTGGGGACCGTTCGAACCGTTTTTTCTCCCTGGCAACCCGGTATCTGCTAAATTCTCGGTTTCGTCAACGTCGAAGCCATCGCTTTGGCGAGTCGTCGCGAAGCGTGCAAAGTCTTTTGAAACCTAGCTTTACGCTGACGCTATCGAAGGAGGTTGCAGGTGAATTGCATTTGGGTGAATCGTTGGTCGGCGAATCGTATTTCGACTCTTTGGTACTTGGTTCTTCAGTTCCCGCTACTTATGGTCAGTATCTGGTTTGCGACAGCTCAGGGGGCCGCGGGTCAGGAGGGCTCTTCGGATCCGATCCGGGTCGGCATGATCGGATTGGATACCTCCCATACGGTGGCTTTTGCAAAAATCATTCGCGAATCGCAATCCAAGGGGGGGCCGGTCGGGCGACTAAAGCTGGTTGCAGCTTACCCAGGGGGGAGCAGTGATATCCCTTCGAGCGCCAACCGGGTTGAGGGCTACACCAAGGAACTGCGAGAATCGGGGATCGAGATCGTTGACTCCATTCCAAAGCTCGTGGGGATGGTCGATGCGGTACTTCTGACAAGCCTCGACGGCCGAAAGCACTTGGAGCAGGTCATACCTGTCCTCCAAGGTAGAAAACCTTGCTTCATCGACAAACCCCTCGCAGCCGATTTGGCTGACGCTTTGGCGATTCAGATGGCTGCTGAGAGATTTCAGGGGAAATGGTTCACCTCCTCCTCGCTCCGTTTCACCCCGACGATTTGGCGATATCGGGAGAATAGCAACCGAAAAGTCTTAGGAGCGCATGCTTGGAGCCCGTGCTCGTTGGAGCCCCACCACAATGACTTAGCTTGGTACGGGATTCATGGTGTTGAGGCACTCTATACTGCGATGGGACCGGGGTGCCTAACGGTCAGCCGGACCCACAACGACGGAAATGACGTCGCGGTAGGGGCATGGAGCGACGGGCGGATCGGCGTTTTTCGCGGTATCCGAAACGGCCAACAGGGATATGGATTGACTGTATTTGGGGCCGATTTCGTCGAAAATGACGCGAAATATGAGGGATATGAGCCGATGGTGGTTCGATTCGCGGAATTCTTTGCCGGTGGCCCGATTCCCGTCCCGAATCAGGAGTCTGTGGAAATCATGGCCTTCATCGAGGCGGCACAGCTTTCCAGTCAACGTGGCGGAGTCCCTGTCTCTCTGGAAGAGGCTATGACCGCAGCCCGAGCCGAGGCCAAAAAACGTTTGGAAATGCTGTTAGAAGAAAAAAACGCACCCCGGTGAGGAATCGCGTCAAACAATCGGTCCTAAGTCGATCCCCTAGTGAGTACAATTCACTAGAGGGTTTGCTACAACGAAGGAATCGTTGCACAAAGAACTTAGCATTTGTGCTTAAATGATTTCACTTCAAGAAGTTGCGTGAGATCCTGAGACGATCTCACAACGGGCGGTAAAAAATGCTAACGATAGAAAACAAGCTGATGAGTCCCATCTCTGTGAGTCGGTTCTTGGGATGCGGGGTGATGGTGGCTTCGGTTCTGATTCTCGCCGATTCCGCGATCGGCCAATCCGATGATTCGGGAAGTGGCAAGCGTTTACTTCTGCCCCGGCAAGTGGAAATGATTAACTCTGCCATGGAGGCGACCTGGAAGGATGCGGAGATCCGTCCTTCGCCGATCGAAGACGAGCTGAAATGGTGTCGCCGTGTCTACCTCGACATCCTCGGGCGCATCCCAAGCTATGAGGAGCTTTCTGTATTTGCGAAAGATCGCTCACCCGACAAACGATACTTGCTCGTGAACCGCCTCCTGAACGATGAAAACTATACGGCGGATTACGCTCAGAACTGGTCGACGGTATGGACCAACATCCTGATTGGTCGCAACGGTGGAATGGAAGAGCGATCGCTGACCAATCGCGAAGGAATGCAAAAATACCTCCGCGATTCCTTTGCCGAGAACAAACCCTACAACACGATGGTCCGCGAGTTGGTCACAGCAACCGGTACGACACGGCCTGGGACTGAGAACTTCAACGGAGCCACCAATTTCTTAGCGATGAAGGTCAACGAAGAGGATGGAGTCCAAGCAACGGCTGCTGTATCGCGGATCTTCTTGGGTCTGCAAGTGCAATGTACGCAATGCCACAACCACCCATTCAATCAGTGGAAACAACAGAAGTTCTGGGAGTTCAACGCCTTCTTCCGTCAGTCCCGAGCATTGCGTCGATTTGCATCCGGTACGCGAGACATCGACCATATCGAATTGATCAATGAGGATTTTGCGGGCCAAGGACGCAATCCGAGCAAAGCCGAAATCTATTTCCAATTGCGCAACGGGATGACGAAGGTTGCCTATCCGGTATTTATCGACGGCACTGCGATCGATAAGAGCGGCTACGTTAAGGAAGTCAATCGTCGCGATGAGCTAGGCAATCTCATGATGGAGAGTGACTACCTCGATAAAGCGATCGTCAACCGAATGTGGGCCTACTTTTTGGGCTATGGATTCACCAAGCCGATCGATGATCTCGGGCCGCATAACCCGGTTTCCAACCCGGAACTTTTCGAGCAGTTAGCCAAAGATTTCCGGGACAAGAGCTACGATTTGAAGCAATTGATTGTTTGGATCACCATGTCGAAGCCATATCAATTGTCATCGCGCAGCATCAAAGAAAACGAGAGCGATGATCCAACGCTCGGCGAACTTCCCAAGTTCTCGCACTTTTACACCCGTCAGATGTCGGCTGAGCAATTGTATCAGTCCTTGACGGTAGCCACCCAAGCCGGTCGACGCGGAAATCTCGACGAACAGCAACGCCGCCGCGATGACTGGATGCGTCAGTTTGTGGTCGCGTTTGGTACCGATGAAGGGGATGAGACCACCACCTTCAACGGTTCGATTCCTCAAAGCTTGATGATGTTCAACGGGGACTTGATTCGGGATGCGATTTCCATCGAACCTGGATCGTGGTTGCAACAGCTATCGCAGTACAAATCCTCGCCTCAGGAGAAAGTTCAGTTTTTGTTTATCGCCGGTCTTGGCCGCAAGGCGAAACCGGAGGAATTGACAATCGCCACCCAATTGATGGAAGCTCGAAAACGAGAGGTCGGCGGGATGCTGCAGGATTTGTGGTGGGCGATTCTGAATAGCAACGAATTCATCTTTATTCACTAGTCCTTGTTTACTCATCGATAACAACCCTACTCTTCTTTGTTCGCAATTCTTTGCAAGACTATTTTGAGGTAAGACCTATGTGGAACCGATTCGCAACACCCCGAGGAATGACCCGACGACACTTCATGAGCCATGCCGCGGGAGCAAGTGCCATGGTGGGCGCATCCCTCTCTTTTGGCCATTCGCTTCGAGTCCACGCCGATACGCTCAAAAAGAACCGCAAGTCGTGCATCCTGCTTTGGATGGGTGGCGGACCATCGACCATGGATATCTGGGATCTCAAGCCCGGAAGCGATAACGGTGGCGAATTCAAAGAGATCAGTACATCGGGCGATGTTCGTATCTCGGAACATATGCCCTCGATGGCTCAGCAGATGCATCACATGGCGATCATTCGCTCGATGAGCACACGCGAGGCCGATCACAATCGCGGTCGCTACTACATGCACACTGGATATGTTCCCGATGCCAACGTCGATTATCCAAGCTACGGAGCGGTCATCGCTCATGAATTGATCTCGCAGCGACCCGAACTAGAAATTCCACCCTTCGTTTCGGTCGGCGGAGCCAGCGAAGGTCCCGGCTTCCTGGGGATGGCCTGGGCACCGTTCAATGTCACCAGCAACGGTCGCGTTCGCAATCTCGAAATGAGTGTCGATTCCGATCGATTGGCCCAGCGACGCTTCGCTCTTGAAGCTATCGAAAACTCCTTCATCTCGCAAAAGCGCGGATCCGTTCTCGAAGATCATAAGAAGGTTCTAGGCAAGACTTTCGATCTGCTGACCAGCAAGCAGATGGAAGCCTTCAAAGTCGAGAAGGAAGCAGACGACGTGCAGGAACGTTACGGCAAGAACGGGTTCGGCCAGGGATGCTTGCTGGCACGACGATTGGTCGAACAAGGAGTTCCGTTCGTCGAAGTCGATCTCGGAGGTTGGGACAATCACCAAAACATCTTCCGGACCCTTTCCAACGACCGTCTGCCTGTTCTCGACAAAGCCATGGGCGCGTTGGTTGCAGACCTGAGCGAAAGAGGTTTGCTCGAGGATACCTGTATCGTTTGGATGGGCGAGTTCTCTCGTACACCGCGCATCAATGCAGATGCTGGCCGAGATCACTGGGCCCGATCTTGGAGCGTGGTGGTCGGTGGTGCAGGGATCAAGGGCGGCCAAGCGATCGGTGCAACCAATGAAGATGGTACCGAGGTCGCCACCGAACCTTATTCTTCGGAAGATCTGATGGCTTCTGTTTGCCACGCTTTGGGTATCTCGTTGGAAACGACATTCACCAGCCGCAATGGTCGCCCGATGAAGATCGCCAACAGCGGAAAGTTAATCAAAGGATTATTCGCTTAGCGTGCTCGATGAACTGACCGATTCCTCGAATTCGCCGGATGCTGCCTGGGATGCGGAGAGCTTGATCGCGGAGCATCAGACGGGTGTCTGGCGATATTTGAGAGCGATCGGTTGCGATCCCTCGCTGGCGGATGATCTGACCCAAGAAACGTTCGTGGCTGTGCTCAAGCGTCCATTCCAGAACTTCAGCCATGCCGCGACCGCTTCTTACCTGAGACGCGTCGCGTTCCACTTGCTCGTCACCCTTCGACGACGACAAGAGCGATTCGCCGTCACCGACGATATGGAAATGCTCGATCGGGATTGGAGTCGGTGGGCAGGATGTGATGCCTCGGGCAACGAAGTGATCGATGCTCTCTCCGAGTGCTTTTCCCGATTGACGAAACGAGCTCAGCAATCGCTGAAAATGCGATTTAGCGAAAATGCTACCCGCGAACAGATCGCCCTCTCGCTGGGAATTACCGAACACGGCGCGAAGAACTTGATGCAACGCGCCAAATTGCAACTCAGGCAATGCCTGGAAGAGAAAACGAAACAATGAACGCCATCCCTCCTCCCGTCCAGCCTCAGGGGCCAAACGACCCTCATGGAAACGATGGGGATTCCCCCCCCGACCCCGCCATGGATTCCCTGCTCCGGGAATGGCTCGGTGAGGACGCGCCTCCCAATCTCCTGCGTAACCTGGATGCGATCCACCATGCCGCAAAGAATCAGAGCGCTGGCACCCCCCTGTTCACCAACGACGAACTCATCGCGGCCGTCAATCGAGCCTTCAAAGACGTCGACGCCGATCGTCGCGGCAAGTCCCGAGTCGGGACAGCGCCGACCCCCGCCACGAATCCCTTGACGCGATGGGGCGCGCTGGCTCTTGCCGCTTCGCTCCTTGGGGTGATCGCTGTTTATCCGTTCTGGCGTTCCCGCGAGGCCAAGCGGCCTTTGACCACGCAAATCCCTACCCAGGAATTTCCCCCCATCGGCAGCGGCTCCGAATCGCTATTCGAGAATAAGCCGGATGTCGCCCAGTCCAAAAATGAGTCGACGCCATCTCCTGTATTGCAAGCGAAGGTTGAACCACCGATTCCCCCGATGCCAAGAGATGCGGTGGCGGCGACCCAACCTATCGACAAATCACCTGCAGAGCGTGAGCCCAAGGCCGATATGAGGCCCGAGGTCATTGTTCAGAAGGAGTCTCGCCCATCTAGACCATCTCAAACCGACTCGCAGAGCGAACAACAAGTAGTCGCTGTGATCGATCAGCAACTCGAACACTTGTGGGATCGCTTAAAGATCACCCCCGGCAAGTTAACCGATCTGCGAGCGCTCGAGGATCGATTGGCCTGGGTCCTGATCGGTCGTTTGCCAACCGATACCGAACGGGAGTGGGGCCGCAAGGCAGGTGCAGCCAATCCGTCGCTGGATGCTTCGAGAGCATTAGCTCAACGATGGATCGAGTCGGAGGAATTCGACCGTCATTGGGCCAGTGCACTGAGCGATTACTATCTTGATCGCAGCATGCCAATCGATGACAAAGACGCGCTCAAGGTATTCGACGCGTGGCTGCAGCAATCGATTCAGCAAAACGAGTCCCTAGGGCAAATGGAAGGTCGTTTGGTCAGCAGCGATCTTCAAGGAAACGATCCCTCCGCATTCTGGCTGCGTCGCTGGATCGCGGCCGGTAAGAAGTCGAACGCAAAGTTGCTTGCTGCGAGTGGTCGAAGCCCTGCGGGACGAACACTGGATCAATGGTCGGCTCTCGAAACCCTTGCTCTTCAAGGTTCACGCATATCGGGTGTTCCCGCGATTCCCTTCTCTGCTATCACAAGTGAAACACTCTCTACCGAAACAGTTCTCGGCAATGCAGCTGCCTTTGCATCCGTCTTCAACCCGGCTCAACCCAAGTCCGCGGACAAAAAAGGACTGTATGTTTCGGACGGCGAAGGAAGGGTGACACTCGTTACTCCCGTCAGCCCAGATGGCAAGGCGATCCCCAATAGCGAGGATCCGCGAGCCGGTTTGGCCAAGTGGTTCGAGGACAGTTCGCTGGCCAGAAAGCCTATGGTCGACTTTGTATGGAAACGACTCGTCGGCCAGCCGCTCGTTCCGACTATTGGATTGACGGATTCGGAAGGGTTCGAAGATCGCAAAGATCTACTCGATTTCCTGGCTCAGGAGGCTCAAACCCAACAGGCGGGCCTAAGGAAGATCGTTTCATGGATCGTTATGTCTTCTCCGATGTCCTTCGAGTCCCGTTCTGTCAATGCTCAGGAATTCCTCGCGCTGGATCCCTCGGTTCTGGCTTCCCTTCAACAAAGAACTAGGCTATTTGCCAACTATCCCGCAACCACAGAGAATGGTCGAGCACTCGACCGCTTGAATGCTTTATCCCGTTGGACCAAAACGTCCGAGGGGAATCCTTCGTCAGGCGTATTGGCGCAAACAGCGACAAATCCGACTGGAGCCAAGAATCCGTCCAACATCGGCAAGCAACCACTTCCATCAGACCCACAGACGGCACTGGCATGGACAACCGATCGCATCACTTACGAAATCTCCCATCAGCATCCCTACGAGCGGATCAATGAAGTTTCCCTTCAACTCGCGGAGAGTTCGATCGATTGGGAAACAATCATCGAGCGAGCGTTCCTTGCATGCTTGTCGCGCTATCCATCCGCCGAGGAACGCAAGCAAGCAACCGAATTGCTGGATTGGTCCCAGGGAGATCGACAACTGGCGAGCAAGCGATTGGTCCATGCCCTGCTCGGTCACTTGTAAGATCTCTGCATGAGTTCATTCTGTGAGTAAGAAAAACATGATGCTCAAGAACATTCGTTTATGGAGTGCAGGCTTGGCTCTTCTAAGCTGCCCCTTCAGTTTGCATTTGCAGGTCATGTCTCAAGAAACGAACGAGAAAACGACAACGGTCCCTCTCGAAGAGGGTTTTCAACCGTTATTCGATGGCAAGAGCCTGAAGGGTTGGGAAGGGAACAGCGATTGGTTTCGCGTGGAGAACGGTGCGGTTGTCGCAGGGACTTTGGAGCGTGCGATCCCGCACAATGAATTTCTCTGCACCGAGCGTCCGTACACGAATTTCGAACTCAAGCTCGAGGCGAAACTCCAAGGGTCAGGCGACAATGCGGGTGTGCAGTTCCGCACATCGCGGGTCCCAGATTCGACCGAGGTCAGCGGCTATCAGTGCGATATCGGTTCAGCCTGGAATCGACCCGTCTGGGGCGGTTTATATGACGAATCGCGGCGCAACAAGATGCTGGCCGAGGGAGATCCCAAAATCGTCGCAGCTGCCCTTAAGAACGGGGATTGGAACCAGTTGATGGTGCGAGCCATCGACAATCACATCCAGATTTGGCTCAATGGATCGTTGACGGTGGAGTTCACCGAAACCGATCCCAAGATCGCCAAAAGCGGAGTGATCGCGCTGCAGATTCACTCCGGGCCACCGACGGAAGCTTGGTATCGCAACATTCGGATTCGCGAGCTTCCGTCCGTATCGCGCTAGCCGCGACGCAATGCGCGTCGCTCACTCAGCGACCCACACCATGGACGATCGATAGATCAAGTCGATATGGCGGTTGGCGGGTGCCACCGGGCCATCGAGATTGGGATAGATATCCTTAGGTGCATCTTTAGATGTATCAATCAGTTGCCGCCAACGGAGGCCGCGGGTCGCTGCCGGAAAGATAAAGGTCTTCGTCTCGGGAGTGCCGTTGAGCATGATCAGGATATCCCGCCCCACTCCTTCCAGGTCATCGGACGGAAGGGGCTTGCCGAGCCAGCAGACCAGGGTTCCATCGGGAGCATCCCAGTTGATCGGCTTGCCCGTCGACTCAAACCAGCTCACGTCGGGTACGCCCCGTTGATCTTGGGGGCGGCCGGTGAGGAATTCTTCGCGGCGCAGCGAGGGCTGCATACGTCGGAATTCGATCAAGCCCTGAGTGAATCGCAAGATCTCAGGATACTGTTCCACGTTGGCCCAATTGAACCAAGAGATTTCGTTGTCTTGGCAATAGGCGTTGTTGTTGCCTTTCTGAGTTCGACGCACTTCGTCACCCATGACGAGCATAGGGACCCCCTGGCTGAGAAGCAGGCTGGTGAGCATGTTTTTGATTTGCCGCACCCGGATTTGTTCAACCCCCTTCTTCTTAGTCGGACCCTCGGCGCCATAGTTGTCGCTGCAATTATGGTTGTCGCCGTCTCGGTTCCCTTCGCCATTGGCTTCGTTGTGCTTCTCCTTGTAGCTCACCAAATCGTTGAGAGTGAAACCATCGTGCGATGTGATGAAGTTGATACTGCAATAGGGAGCACGTCCGGCATGTTCGTACAGATCGGATGAACCGCTCAGGCGGGTGGCCATGGCACCGACCATTCCCGGGTCGCCTCGCCAATATCGACGGACATCATCGCGATAGCGACCGTTCCATTCCGCCCAGCGGAGGTCGCCGAATGATCCAACCTGGTAAGCTCCGGCAGCGTCCCATGCCTCTGCGATGATTTTGGTATCGGCCAACATCGGATCCTCGGCGATCAATTCTACGAGGGGAGGATTGGGAATGAGATTTCCGTATCGATCGCGCGACAGAATGCTAGCCAGGTCGAATCGAAAACCATCGACATGGTAGTTGTGCACCCAGTGCCGCAAGCAGTGGAAGATCAGTTCGCGGCAAACAGGGTGATTGCCGTTGAACGTATTACCGCAACCGGAGTAGTTGCTGTAGTGAGCTCCCCCGGAGTTGAGGATGTAATAGACTTGGTTTTCCAAACCCTTGAACGAGAGAACCGGTCCTCGTTCGTTACCTTCACAGGTGTGATTGAAGACGACATCGAGGATGACTTCGATTCCGGCTTGGTGCAGAGCCTTGACCATCGTCTTGAATTCATGGACCTGCGAGCCGGGTTCTTTCGAATGCGCATAACCGCGATGAGGCGAGAAGAACGCCATCGGGTCGTAGCCCCAGTAATTGGGCCGCTCCGGTTGATTGCCATGAATATCGAAAATCGGAAACTCATGAACTGGCATCAACTCGACAGCAGTGACCCCGAGACTCTTCAGGTACGGAATCTTTTCAATGACACCCAAGTACGTGCCAGGATGTTTGACATGGCTCGTCTTGCTCTGAGTGAACCCGCGGATGTGCATCTCGTAGATGATCGAGTCGCTCATGGAGCGACGGATGTGGCGGTCTCCTTCCCAATCGAAGCTATCGTCGACAACGACACATTTCGGAGGACGAATCACTCCGTCGGTCGTGTGTTGGAAACAACCTGCGAGGGCTTTGGCGTAGGGATCGATCAAGCGCGCATTGCCGTCGAACCATTGACCGGACTCCGGATCGAACGGGCCGTTGGCTTGGAAATGATAGAGTTGCCCGGCCTTGAGACCGTGCAGATGGATGCTCCACACATCCCCCCAACGGTCCTGTTTGCGATCGAATTCGACCACCTCGCTTGGCTCGCGATCTTCGACCCCTCGGTACAGGAGAAGTCGCATAGCGGTAGCAGATCGACTGAATACAGTGAACTGCACCCCACGTTCCGTGACGGAGGCACCATAGGGGAGGCGGTAAGCAAATTGGAGATCGGGTAGCGGATGCCGCATGAGCATATGTCGCGCAAGTTCCTATCCTGCGAGTACGTTCAGAACCACAAGCAATCCAAACTTAGCACGCTCGGCTCTGGCTTCTGAAATGCAAGTCGCAGGAAAGGATGAGAATTGTACTCTTTGCGTTCGGAATCGATTGCCTAGCCAAATTGAGGGTACGCGCGCAAACCTTGCCAATTATTCGACCTGCGGCTTGCCAATCTCCCACCCCTGGACCACCATTTTCTCTGGATTGCAGTAACCGCGACCTCCCTCCTTTCCTATCCCGCATAATGCGACCTCTGGAACGAAACATGTATCGTCATTTGATCGCTCTGCTAACACTTTCCTGTTCTGTATGGGCTGGTTCCTTCCCCCTTGAGGCTCAGGAAGCCACCGCCTCTTCGGGTGCGACGTCGTCTGCGATCCAGGCCATCCGCGGTTTAGCCGGAGTGCAGATCCAAGAAAAGGACGGTCAGGTTGTCGGCATCGATTTTCGCAAATGCAGTGACACCTGGGGCAAAGTCTTTCCCAAGGTGCTCGATCTTCCGTCGCTGCAATCGATTTCGGTCGGTGGTCCGCAGGCGACTCATGAACGGATCGTCTCGCTCGCAAGTTTGCCAAACCTCCGATCGCTGCGGATGGATCAGTGCCCTATCACCGACGCTACGATCGCCGCAGTGGCACGTTTTCCCAAGATCGACGACGTAGGGATCGATCGATGCCCGATCACCGATGCGAGCATGAAGAGTCTTTCGCAGGTCGCTGCGATCAAACGGATCCGTGTCCCTCGCACCGAGTTGACCGATCAAGGACTCTCGTATCTCAAAGACACAATCCAACTCGAGCTTCTCGATCTCGCGGAATGCCATCAGATTAGGGACACGGGATTAACGCATTTAAAGGGGCTGACCAAGCTTCGTAACCTAACCCTATCGGGTCCGCGAATCACCGATGCGGGCATGTGGCATCTCGCGGGTTTGACCAACATGGTCGCCATCTCGTTCCAGAATTGCGCCGTCACCGATCAGAGTTTCGGTGCTCTATCGGGAATGACCAAGCTGAAGGAGTTCGATGTCTTTCGCACGCGTGTTGGTGGCCATGCGTTGTCTTCGATCGCAGGAGCCAAAGAGATATCGAAGATCAAGATGCGGGATTCCGCGATCACGACTCAGGGTATCGTCGAACAGATCGGCAAGTTCCCGAACTTGACCGCCCTCGATCTGAGCGAAACCAGTATCCAAGACAGCGCTTTGGCCGAGATAGGCAAGCTGAACAAACTGGAGGATTTGAATCTGTGGCGATCGCAGGTCACCGACAGCGGAATCACGTTCCTGGTCGAACTGCCGCTGAAACGCTTGAACTTGGATGACACTTCGATCGGAGATGCCGCGATTCCCCATATTGCCCGGATCCGATCGCTTGAGTTTATTCATTTGGGCAAGACCGCTATCACCGACGAAGGGATTCAGGGTCTGAAAGAGTTGACCAAGCTCAAGGATCTTGTGCTGACCAATAACGGCTTGAGTGCGGAAGGGGTCAAGCGTTTGCAGTCCCAGTTACCCAAAACCAACATCAAGTTCTAGGGACGGTTTTCGGCTCGGATCTTCTAGCCACATCGGATTCACCGAAGAATTTTTTGAGTAACGGAAAACCGGTGTTGACACTCCATCGCGGGATTTCGTAATCCCATGGTATCGATTGTTCTATGAGTGCAATCGCCACCGCGTATTTGAAACACCGCTTGTTTGAAACAGAGAAACGAACCAATCAAAAAGCCTTATCGTCAGTCGGGAATTTGCGGGAATACTCGACTGGCCTTCCTCCTGGGTTGGAGCAGCACATAACCAACGGACGGTGAATACTGGGTCATTCGCCGTTCGATGGTGCTACACGATAAGGCTTGCGACTGCGCACTGGGGCAAACATCCGTTTGCCCCAGTGCCAGGGACCACGAAACCGGCGGATCGCGCAAGTGCGGACGCCGGTTTTTTTGTTTGCCCAGCGTGGAATTCCCCCGCGTCGAGCGACGAGATCCGAGCTTTCAAATCCTATTCAGATCCCACCACGCATGTTGTTTTGAACAGGAGATCACGACGCGGAGCGTCGTGCCACGATTAGTGTCTCATCCAAATGTTAGCCGAGCAGGAAATGCAAACAAATAGATGCACCTAAGTTGGAAAAGGCCACCATGCGGCTGGTCCGCATGGAGCCCTGATCGCGATCGCAACCAGAGAACGAGCTCCAAACCCCCAGTATCTAACCCCAATTGAAAGTTTTGGGTCTTTGGAGAGGTTCAGAGCTTCGATGTCGCCGAGTCGCCTGCAGCGGTTTTGGTTGCCACGCAGAAAAATCCGGAGATCAAGAACACTCGCTGCCGCTGTTGTCCGCCACGGCTCACCGACGAAGCGGAACTTATTCAGAGGCTTTTTCTTAGCTTCTCTTTTTCCGGGGAGGTACCCCCACCGCTTCGCCCAAACGCGGTACGATAGGGGATCGTGAACTTCAGATTCCCGCTCATTCTCGATAGCGATCGCAAGTCGATTAGAAATATCCCATCATGTCAGTGTCCTGGGACAAACTCGTTTCGCGTTTGAACTCTCATCAACGTTTTATATTGACGAGTCATATCCGCCCCGATTGCGATGCGCTCGGAAGCGAACTTGGGATGGCTGGCATTCTGCAAGGTATGGGTAAGGAGGTGACGATCGTCAACGGGCATCCCACACCTCCTATTCTCACTTTTCTCGATCCCAAACAATCGATCCGCGTCCTCGGTGAGTCCATTGCGCCGGAGGAGGTCTCAGGGGACTGTTTGATCATTCTGGATACCAGTGCATGGTCGCAGCTCGGTCCGATGGCGGACGTTGTGCGTCGTTTTGGTGGTCACAAGATGGTCATCGACCATCACGTCGGCGAAGATGATTTGGGGGCAGAGTGGTTCAAGGATACGAGCGCGGAAGCCACAGGGCATTTGGTTGCCCGTTGCGCTCAGCATGCGGGGATTCCGATCAGCAAAGCGATGGCTGGAGCTTTGTACGCTGCGATCGCGACCGACACGGGCTGGTTTCGGTTCGCATCCACAACCAGCGCTACCTATCGCGTGATCGCGGATCTGGTCGACGCGGGAGCGTCGCCTTCCTCTATCTATGGGGATCTGTTCGAACGGGATACGATCGGCCGCGTCCGATTGCGAGGCCGAATACTCTCCAAAGTCGCCGAGGAATGCCAAGGGCAATTGGTTCATACGTATGTGCGTAAAGAAGACTTCGCGGAAACAGGTGCCCTGCCGAGCGATACCGAAGATGTCATCAACATGGCATTGGCGATCGAAGGGGCAAAGGTCGCGTTCATCATGATTGAGCAACTCAAGGGTGGTCACAAAATCAGCTTCCGTTCCCGATGTCATGTCGATTGCAACGAAGTGGCCAAGCAATTCGGGGGAGGGGGACACCGCGCTGCGGCCGGGGCCTTTGTCGATGGCGAATTCCGGGATGTCCAGAGCCGCGTTTTGCAGACGGTCCGGGCCGCGCTGCTGCAAAATCCCTAGAAAGTTTCCTTGCGAAAACCTATCTGGTCCGCAAATCTTACCCAATCTGCTTGAACTACCCATCTTTTAGGATATCCTCATCCTAGGTACCCATCCGTACTGGGTCTAGCATTTCAGTCCGATCGGATCATAGAGGAGCGTCATGAGAACAATGATCGTACGTTGGTCTTTGGCATCAATGGTGATTGCCACAGCTTGCTGCATGGTTGGTAATTCTGCTTGGGCAGGGTATGGCTCGAGCGGTGGTTCTTCCGGAGGCTATGGGTCATCGGGAGCCGCGTATTATTACGGCGGTTCATCCGGGGGATCCGGTTCATCCGGGGGATCGTCTGGAGGTTATGGCCATGTTGGACCGCTTCGTCGGTTGCATGCGCACATTCACAATCATTTGTCGAACATCCATGCTCGGCATGCTGCAAGACGAGCTAGCTACTCGGGTGGTTCCTCGGGTGGTTCCTCGGGTTACTACACATCGGGTTACGGTTCTTCCGGTGGCAGCAGCGGCGGTTACGGTAGCTCTGGCAGCGGTTCTTCGGGTGGTGGCTCTTCGGGAGGCGTATATTCGACCGGAGGTTCTTCGGGTGGATATTACAACAGTAGTCCGGTTTACAGTAGCCGCTATCAGCCAATGCCCAGCTACGCCTCCACGTCCGTGACCGCCAATTCGTTCGCAGCGAACGACACTGTCACGAGTGCGATTCCAGGCGATGAAATCCAAATCTCACTGTCGGTCCCATCGGATGCCAAGATCACCGTCAATGGAAAACCGACTACATCGACCGGAAGTCTGCGTCGATTCGTCAGCCGTGACTTGAATCCAAATGAGTCCTACCGTTTTGATATTCAAGCGACCTACAAGGTCGATGGCAACGACGTTACGCAAACTCGATCGGTCATCGCTCGGGCCGGCGGAGTCGAGCAAGTCGCATTCGACACGACGAAAACCGATGACCCAGTTGAAACGATGTTGACTTTGAATGTTCCAGAAGGAGCAACGGTTGTCTTGGCAAACAACCCGACCAAGAGCGAAGGAGCATCGCGTATCTACCGAACCAAGCAGCTCAAGTCGGGTGAGTTTTGGGACGACTACAAGATCGAAGTGACTTATGAAGGGAAAAAGAAGGAGAAGACCATCCGCTTGATCGGAGGGGATAAATTGGAAATGTCCTTCAACTTCGACGAGCGAGAAGCGAACAAGATCGCTGCCAACTAGTCGCCCGAGGAAAGCTACTCATTCGCCTCGAAATCGTTACAAAAACCTCGTTGTCGAAGGACAGCGAGGTTTTTTCATGCTGGCCGTGTAGCCGCGCTCGAAATCCGATACACTACATGGGTGAGAGTTATATCGGTCTTATCAACCCGTGAACCGCGCGCGAACCTCTTGTCTTCTGGAGCCTTGCGATGACGTTACCGAATTCGGATCAACCTCGAGAACAGGTCTTATCAACTTCGACAAATCGCATTTTCCCGTATTTAGCATGCGGTTGCCTTGGTGCGATCGCTGCGTGCGGTTTGCTCGGCGTTGGGATTTGGATCGGTAAAGGTTCCGCAGCCAAGCCCTCGTTGCCCCCCGAATTATTGCAAGCTACCTCAACCCATGGCACATCAACCATGGCCGTCTGCACGGCCCCCATCGACGAGGAAGTAGACGGTTTCTTCGCACTCGACTACCTCACAGGAGATCTGAAGGGTTGGGTGTTCAATCCGCGAAATGGATCCTTTGGCGGTTTGTTCCTCACCAACATCTCCCAATATCTCGGACCTCCGGGCAAGAACGCCGAATACCTGCTCGTGAGCGGTCGCATATCTCCCCCCGCCTCAGGCTCGTCAACCAGGGCGGCAGGCATGGTTCTGTATGTTGTCGATGTGCGAGGAGGTGGCTTCGCAGCCTTCTCCGTTCCGTGGGACCGCACCATGCGCAACGCTGGGGCAACGCAAGCTAGTCTGTTCAATCCCGTCGGAGGAGATATGATTCGTCCGCCGATGGCGCAGGGTGCCGGCCCGCGCAAGCCTGCCGCCGGCAACGCTCCTAACCCCAAAGCTCCCAACGCACCTGCCAACAATCCAGCAGGCAACAACGCGCCGGGCAACAACGCGCCGGGTAACAACGCGCCGGGTAACAACGCGCCGGGCAACAACGCGCCGGGCAACAATGCGAATCCTCCCAAGAACATCCCGAACCCAAACCAGAAGAACCCCTAGGGTCCCGCGCTAAGCTCCATGCCAATCAGTGAATGGGTCAGTGGACGTGTATTTCGTTTCGTCCACGGCAATAACCTCGTCTACAACACCTGTTGGGAAGATCCTAGACTCGACCGAGTCGCCTTGGAATTAACCCCCCAGGATCGACTTCTCGTCATTACGTCCGCAGGTTGCAACGCATTGGATTATCTCCTTTGCGGTGTCGGCCATGTGTACGCCGTGGATATGAACCCACGACAAAACGCACTGCTCGAATTGAAGGTCGCAGCCCTTCGACACTTGGATTACGAAGACCTCTTCAGCATGTTCGGACGCGGTCATCTGCCCGGTGTCGAAGCGATCTACGCGTCCAAACTTCGACAGTCTCTCTCTTCGATTAGCCGCAAATACTGGGATAGGTGGATCCGTTTCTTTGATCATCCCAGGAAGTCGTTTTACTACCGAGGTACCAGCGGCGCTTTCGCGCACATGATCTCGAATTATGTGAACAACATCGCTCGCTGCCGCGATGAAGTTCTCGAATTGCTCGACGCTCCGAACCTCGCCCAACAGCAAGCCATTTATCCGAAAATCAAAGAGAAGATCTGGTCCCGCGCAGTACGATTCGCCATGAATCGAGACTCCACGCTCAGCATGCTCGGAGTACCGCGTGCGCAAAGGCGGCAGATCGATGAACAATACCCTGGCGGCATCGTCAAATTTGTCGAAGATTCGATGGATACGGTTCTGTCGAATATACCGATCCAGGACAACTACTTTTGGCGCGTTTACATCACGGGTTCGTACACGCCAAACTGTTGCCCCGAGTACTTGAAACCCCACAACCACGAAAAGCTGCGCGATGGTGCTCTGGATCGACTGACGATCCAGACCGATTCTGTCGAAGGATTCCTCCGGCGGCATAACGGCCAGATCTCTCGGTTCGTCCTCCTCGACCACATGGATTGGCTCAGCGATCACTATTTCCCACTGTTGGAATCCGAATGGCAAGCGATACTGAACCGGGCTGCGCCTAAGACCAGAATCCTCTGGCGATCCGGAGGACTTCGAACCGACTTCCTCAACAACGTTACTGTCCGAAGTAATGGCCAGAAGAAACTCCTTCCTGAATTGCTCTCCATGAACACCGATCTCGCTCAGCGACTTCACCAATTGGATCGCGTTCACACCTACGGCAGTTTCTATATCGCCGATTTAGTCAACCCAATCTAAGTCCACCCAATCTAATCCGTGCAAATCGCGCGATGCCTAACTTCGGTGCATCTATTTGTTAATGAAGGAACATCGATATGATCGAGATTCCCAAGGGATTCCGTTTCGCAGGAGTGTCGGCAGGAATCAAAAGCCGAGCGGGTGCGAAGGATATCAGCCTCATCGTTTCCGATGCGCCGTGCGTCGCGGCAGGTGTTTACACCACCAACCAAATCGTGGCCGCACCGGTTGTGCTTTCCCGCGGACGCACGCCGAGCGATTCGATGCGAGGCATCATCGTCAACAGTGGAAATGCGAATGCATGTACAGGGAATCGCGGACATGATGACGCTGTCGAGATGACCAGGTTGGCTGCAAGCGCCTGCGGTGCGTCTGCGGAACATTTTTTGGTTATGAGCACCGGAGTGATCGGGCGATTCCTACCGATGGATAAAATTCGCCACGGGATCGCGTCCGCATCGCAAGCTTTGGGTTCTTCTGAGGACTTTTTTCTCAATGCTGTCGATGGAATCATGACCACCGACAACGGTCGCAAAATCGCAAGCCGACGCGCAGCGAACTCCGCCGGGAATTTCCATATCCTCGGCATGTGCAAGGGGGCAGGTATGATCGGACCCAAAATGGCGACCATGCTCGCCATCGTTGTGACCGATGCACCACTCGATCCGGTCGATGCCCAGCGGACGTTGCAAGGGGCCGCCAATCGATCGTTCAATTGCATCAGCGTCGAAGGGCACATGAGCACCAACGATTCGCTGGTGCTGTTGGCTGCCCGGCCAACAGCTAGCAACCCAGCCCTCCACGGAAGCGACCTCTGCTCCTTTGCGGGTGATCTCACCGAATTGTGTATTGAACTGGCTAAGAAGATTCCAGACGATGGGGAAGGTGCGACGCACCTGATCGAAATCCATATTCGCGGCGCGAATACCGATGCCGATGCCGATGCGATCGCTCGTTCGATCGCCCTGAGCAATTTGGTGAAAACCGCAATCACAGGTGGTGATCCCAATTGGGGACGCATTGTTTCTGCTGCCGGATACGCTGGCGTACCTATCCAACCTCATCGCACAGCGCTGCTCCTCAACAAAATACCTCTCTTCGACAAAGGGGAACCGCTACCCTTCGATCCCAAACAGGTCAGCCACTCGATTCGAGGGAGCAAGCTCACCGTGATCGAACTCGACGTAGGTCTCGGCCCCGGTCGAGCTACCCATTGGACCACCGACCTGAACACCGAGTACGTCCGCTTCAACTCGGAATACACGACTTAAGAACCGGGTTGACCATCACTGCCAACGCTCCCTGATTCGAGTGCCAACGCGAGGTTCCTCTTGTGTGGCTCGTGAGTTTCGTAGCGACCTACCGTCCCATTGCCCGAGCGAAGTAGCCCCCTGGGCAGCACCTGCTCAGGAACCGTAGCGTACTCTCTGGACGAGTCGGTCTACCTCGAACCGATATCAGCGCTACTTCGTGCCGTTCGGCCCGTAGGGTTTGGCGCGATTGTTCCGGCCCACTGCGAAACCCGCTCTTCATGTCGTCCCACATTACGCCACAAACGAACGAGCTGCTTTCGGCCCTCCAGTCCCGGCTTCGCGTGTGGTCGGCAGCAGTTGTTGTATGCCTGACGATCGGATGGGTGTTCTGGACTTGGTCCTCGGCAGTTCCTAATGTCGATCGATCTGGGACTCCGCTCGGTGGCGATTTTCTGATGTTTTACACCGCGGGGAGGATAGCTCAGGAAGATCCGCTTGCTCTCTACGATGAGAGTCGCCAGCAAGCGGAATTCCATCGAGTGATCCCTGGACTTGAGCCGGGAACGTGTCGGCTTCCCTACCGCTACCCACCCTTCGTCGCGGTCCTGATGGCCCCGCTAAGTCATCTGCCGTTCCCGATCGCGTTTGCGGTCTTCACGATTGTGTCGATCAGCCTCGCGTTCTTGATCGTGAAGATGATGGATTGCATGGAGTCCCATTGGTTCAAGGAATCGTCGGGTTGCTTCGGTTGGTGGTTGATGGGTTGGCCTATCGCGCTGGAAACGATCTTTGGGGGGCAGCAATCCTTTGTCGGGCTAGCGATTGCGGTAGCGGTGATTCTGTTGGTTCAGCAGAGGAACTACTTCTGGTCAGGAGCTATTCTTGGCCTGGCATGCTACAAGCCGAACCTATTGTTGTTTTTCGGTATCGCCTTGGTTCTTCGATATCCGCGCATGATTCTGGGTCTTGCGTGTACAGCGATTGCAATGCTCTCCTTTCAATTAATTACCGTAGGACCGGCATGCGTTGAGAACTATGTTACGCTTGCTCGGCAGTTGGCTACCGAATCGTGGGGTCTGGAAACACCATCCAACAAGGTGCATGGTCTTGCCCCTTGGCTGGCTATGTTTTGGCCGGGATACGAGCGAAAGATTCTGCTCGCGGTCGGTTTGTTGGGTTGCATCCTGTGGGCCTGGTGCGATCGCCGTATCTCAACGAACAATACCGCACAATGCATGAAAGCCGATCGCGTGTTCGGCAGCAAGGGAAACAACAGGTTCGTGCATGCATTGAGCATGAGCTGCCTGGTGATCTGGAATGCGGTCTGCAATCCGTACCTTCCCGTCTACGATCTTCTGTTGCTTGGGATCCCAACCCTGCTTCTGCTGCGAATAGGGAGTGAGCAGCGCATCTCGCCTCGAGTTCTCGTCTGGTTCATGGGGATAGTCTCCGTGGGACCTCACATCTCCCAAGCGTTAGCAAATCAAATCGGGTTGCAACTCTTCCCCATCCTCCTTGCAATCATTGGAATCGGCGTGGCCTACTTGCTCGGCCTTCGATGTTTTGAGCAACGCAATTCGGTGAGCCGCAACGTAAGTTCTTTCCATGAAGCGACTTGGGAGTTTCCGCATACCTCTAGTTCGGATGCCAAAACCTAAATGCGAGCGATCCAGTGGTGCATCGATAGGCACACGTGGCGAAGAAGGGCGAAAAGTTGACCCCAGAGATAGGTTCAGCTATATTCAAGACTAGGATTTGTTGAGGTTTGCCAGGAATTTCGCGTCGCTCAGGAACTCCTGGTTTGGCCTCAATGATCCATCCTACCCCCCACCTACGACTTGGGAACGATCCGTCGTCGGAACTTCCGTACTGCGAACCCGAGCACGTGTCTCTCGAACAGGTTGTTTTCTCTCGAACAGGTTGTTTCTATGCGCCGTTGGATGCGAGTTCGATTCGTAAATGGCTTGGCCGTCGCTTTGGTTACTGCTTTGGCATTGCCCGCGTTGGCCACCGATGATCCTCCGAGCCCTTCGTGGTCTCGCGATGTGATGCCGATCCTGCGAGCCAACTGCTTCGCTTGCCATCAAGAGGCGAAGAAGCAGGGGAACTATTGGATGACCGACCCGACGAGGATGATGCAGGGTGGCGAGTCGGGCGAAGCGGCAATCGTTCCGGGCAATCCGGATGCGAGTTACTTGATGAGGGAGATCTCGCTGGTGGACGGCAAGGCAGAGATGCCCAAGAATCTTCCACCTCTCAAGCCTGATGAGATCGATACCATCCGGCGATGGATCGCTGCTGGCGCCGTGATGGATGTGGTTGATACCGGACCTCGCTACAGCAACGAGCAGCCACCTCAATACTCCGGGCCGCTCAACATTGTGGGGCTCAACTTTTCTCCGGATGGATCGAAACTCGCTGTGACGGGCTTCCACGAAGCGCTCGTATTCAACACTCAGGATTGGAGCCGTTCGAATCGTTTCATCGGGATGAGTCCGCGTCTTGAATCGGTTCGTTTTTCTCCCGATGGCAAGTGGTTGGCAGTGGCAGCTGGGGAACCTGGCGTCTCAGGCGAACTTCAGATTTGGAATACACAATCCAACGCTCTCGAACGGAGCGTAGGACTCGGCGGTGATACGATCTTCGGTCTATCCTGGTCGCACGATTCATCGCTGATCGCATTGGGCATGACTGACAATTCGATCCGAGCAGTCGACCTCGAAGGAAAGCAACGTCTCTACCAGCGAGCTCACGACGATTGGCCGCGAGCTACCACCTTCACTCCGGACAGCAAGCACTTGCTCTCGGTCAGCCGCGACATGACCGTCAAATTGACGGAGGTTGAGACCGAACGATTCATCGACAACGTGACCTCGATCACTCCGGGTGCTTTGCGAGGTGGTATCCAGGCTATCGCACGCCATCCGCAACGCAATGAAATCTTCGTCGGTGGAGCCGATGGCGTCCCCAAGATCTATCGCGTGTTCCGCCAAACGGCTCGCGTCATCGGCGACGATGCGAATCTCATTCGAAAACTCGATCCGATGCCTGGACGGATCTTCGATGTGGCGGTCAGTCCCGATGGAAAATACCTCGCCGCAGCCTCTACCTTGGACAATCAAAGCGTGGTCAAGGTTTGGGCTTACGATGTCGATGGCCAGGTGCCCGACGAAATTCGCGCGATCCAAGGCAAGCTGGTCTTTTCCATCACCCCGGAAGAACGCAAGAAGCTCGAAACCTACGTCACA
Organism: Pirellula sp.; assembly: GCA_044370255.1. Classification (GTDB taxonomy): domain Bacteria; phylum Planctomycetota; class Planctomycetia; order Pirellulales; family Pirellulaceae; genus JBKCUI01. Next base: position 3,464 of record JBILVV010000014.1, on the reverse strand, counting down.
GCTCAACCGCAATTGCTTGGGTCCTGGGATATCAAGGACGCGGCGGTTTATTCAATTGCCATGGATTCCAACGGTCGCATCGCTGCAGGCGGCACCGATGGCAGGATTCGAGTTTGGGGGATCGCGGACAAGGCAGCGATCACCGATTTCGATGCAACGCCGCAACGGGAAGCATCCCAAGTGAACCATCAAGCGTTGATCGCGTCTAGGGTCGATCGCTTGTCGAAGATCGCACAGGCTCATCGCGACGAACGGTCTGCCCCGCGCAAAGCGGCCGGCAACGAAGAACTCGAACACAAGTTGGTTCCGATCGAACGCATCGCTGCCATCACGGTCTATCCCGAGTCGGTTTCTTTGGCCAATTGGAATGACTCGGCACAGGTTGTCGTCATGGCACAAATGGACAATGGCGATCAAGTCGATGTGACTTCGCAATCGAGTTTCGTTTCCGACCAGCAGAAGGCTTGGGTTTCGGACCGAGGTTGGATCCAAGCTGTCGCTCCGGGCGAATCACGCATCGTTGTTCAAGTAGGTTCGCACCAAAAAGAGATGCTCGTTCAATCGAACATGAATGGCGATTACGCAGTCGACTTCATTCGAGACGTAAACCCGGCGCTCTCGCGCCTCGGCTGCAACGCTGGGACATGCCATGGGGCGCAGGCGGGCAAGAACGGTTTCAAACTATCGCTGCGCGGCTACGATCCGATCTATGATGTTCGATCGCTCGCCGATGATTTGGCAGGTCGCCGCGTCAATGCTTCCTCTCCATCCGATTCGTTGATGCTCACCAAACCGCTCGGGCAGGTTCCGCATACAGGAGGCAAGTTGCTCGAGCCAGGAGACAATCACGCACTGGTTCTCTATCAATGGATCTCTAGCGGCGCGAAGCTTCGTCTCGAAACTCCACGAGTCACGAAGATCGAGGTATCTCCCAACAACCCTGTCATCCCACTCCCAGGCGGTATCCAGCAGCTTCGCGTTGTGGCTACCTATGCCGATGGTGCTACCCGCGATGTGACGCGCGAAGCATTTCTCGAGTCGGGGAACAACGAGGTTGGAGCGGTTCTCGAAGGAGCTCGCGTCCAAGCGCTTCGCCGTGGTGAAGTGCCGGTCCTCGCTCGCTTTGAAGGTGCCTACGCGGCGACGACGCTGACGGTCATGGGAGATCGATCTGGATTTCAGGCCAAGGCAACCGCAGCCGTTCATCCCGTCGATCGCTTCGTTGCTTCCAAGTGGGAACGGATGAAGATCCAGCCCTCTTCGATCTGCAGCGACTCGGAGTTCCTCCGGCGCATCCACCTCGATTTGACAGGGCTGCCTCCCACGGCCCAGCGAGTGCGCGAATTCCTGGCCGACACGACCGATTCCAAAACAAAACGCGAACGAGAAATCGATACCCTATTGGCCAGCGATGCATTCACCGATCATTGGACCAACAAGTGGTCGGACCTGTTGCAGGTCAACTCCAAGTTCCTCGGCAAGGAAGGTGCTGCGAAATTCAAAGATTGGATCCGCGCGAGCATCGCCGAAAAGAAACCCTACGATCGCTTTGTCTACGAGATCCTGACAGCCACCGGCTCCAACCGCGAACATCCCGCAGCATCGTATTACAAGATCCTTCGTACTCCGGAGGAAACGGTAGAGAATTCAACACACCTGTTCCTCGCCGTCCGATTCAACTGCAACAAATGCCATGACCATCCTTTCGAACGATGGACCCAGGATCAATATTACGAGACCGCCGCTTACTTTTCTCAAATCGGTTTCAAGAAAGACGAAGCCTCGGGCAACGCGACAATCGGCGGCACCGCCGTCGAAGGAGCCAAGCCCCTGTGGGAGGAAGTCTTCGATACCGGATCGGGGGACATCAAGCATCAACGGACGCAACAAGTCGTTGCACCGAAGTTGCCCTTCGATTGCCAATACACCGCTCCCGAGGGAGCATCGCGCCGCGTTCAATTCGCTTCCTGGGTCACAGCCCCGAGCAACCCATACTTTGCCAAGAGCTTCGTCAATCGAATGTGGGGCTACCTCCTAGGCAAAGGGCTGATCGAACCGATCGACGATATCCGCGCTGGGAATCCGCCGAGTATCCCTGAGCTTCTGGAGTTCCTCGAAAAGGATTTCAAAGATCACTCGTTCGATGTCCGGCACTTGATTCGCACCATCTGCACTTCGGATGTGTATCAACTGTCGATCGAGTCCAATCAATGGAATGCCGACGACGATAGAAACTACTCGCGAGCTCTGCCAAGACGATTGCCTGCAGAAGTTCTGTTCGATGCGATTCACCAAGTCACCGGCGCGACATCCAAGTTGCCGGGGCTTCCGCCAGGAACGCGAGCGGCCGCATTGGCCGATGCCGACGCGGGGCTCCCCGATGGTTTCTTGAACAACCTGGGACGTCCGCCCCGCGAGAGTGCCTGCGAATGCGAGCGCTCTAACGATCTGCGGCTCGGATCCATCATGGCCCTGGTCAGCGGTCCAACCCTCGGAGGTGCGATCGCGGATCCCGAAAATGCGATCCGCAAGATTGTCGAGAGCACCCCCGATGATGCGGCACTGGTCGATGAACTGTTCGTGCGAGTCCTCAATCGCAGACCGACGGCCGAGGAAATCACTGCGGCCCTTTCGACGTTGACTCAAATCCAACGCGACCATGAGACGCTCACGCAGCAATTGGCTCAACGCGAAGCTTGGTGGGTCGAAGAACGTCCCAAGCGATTGCAAGCTCTGGAAAACGATCGGGCAACCGCTCAGAAGGGACTCGAGGAACGTCAACAATCGATCGCTGCCGACCGTGAGGCGGCAGAAAAAGCGAGACAAGAAAGACTGGCTGCCGCCAATGCCGCCGTGGCTGCCTTTGAAGCAGGCCTCGAACCCAAGCTGCAAGAATTCATCGACGCGCGCCGCAACGGATCCACTTGGCAAACCCTCGCTGCACGCAAAACGGAATCGACAACCGGCGCCCAGTTGGTCCCGCAAAGTGACCGATCGATTCGAGCCTACGGATCCGCTGGCAAAGGGGTCTACACCATCGAAACGGTGGCCCCCAGTGCAACCATCACCAGCGTTCGCCTGGAAGCTCTCACCGCACCCGATCTACCGAATCAAGGACCCGGACTCTCGGCCAACAACGGAAACTTTGTAGTGACCGAGTTAGAACTCTTTGCTGGCGATCCGCAACGACCTGAGTCGCTTCGCAAGATTAAGCTGGCCAAAGGGCTGACCGATTTCGATCAAGCCGGATTCTCTGCCGCTGCCGTCATTGACGACAAACTCAACGATCAGGGAGGTTGGGCAATTTTTGGCGCGACCGGGGCAGAGCATTGGGCCGTTTTCGCGTTGGCAGAGCCGCTCAATCTTCAGGCTGGTGAAATCCTGCAATGGCGCATCCATCAATTCCATGACGCTGAGAACCACCGACTTGGACGATTCCGCGTCAGTGTCGGCAAGCACGAGGG
>JBILVV010000190.1:0-8623 GCA_044370255.1 Pirellula sp. | reverse complement strand
GATACCGTCGATCGAATCACCGGACTTAATAACTCGTGAAAGTGGCTCGATCTCTTCGTGTTCTGGGATACGCTTGAGTCGCTGTAGCATGCCCGAAAGCATTCGTTGATCGGTCGGTCCATGCCAATCGCCGACATCGAGCAACAGTTGTTGCGTTGTCTGCGACAGATTGCGATCCATGTAGGGGGCCTCTCGCTCGACGTCCGGCTTGGCACGTTCGGTGGCCGCATCGACGAGTGTGAAAGCAAACGACAGCAGTCGAGGAGCGGTCCGTAGTTCCCGAAGATGTAGTTCCAAAGGGCCGCGAATGGTCATCTCTTCATAGACCGCACCGATGCTTGGAAGGACATCTTTGTATTTGCCAAGTTCTGCCGATCGACTGTTGATGAACGCTTGCAGGTCGGCTTCGCGGGCCAGTCGCTGCACCTCGGTGTCTGCCTTCTTGAGTCCGATCAATTGGCCGCGCGATCGCTTCTCAACATTGGCAAGAGATTTCGAACGTGTGGCATGTTTGATTGCGACCGAGCGATCGTTCGCACCGGCACGTTCCATTTCCTGAATCTGCCAACTGTACAGTTCGACGATCGTAGGCAATCGGATGTTTTGCTCGTAGCGGACGAAGCTTGCAGTCCGATTCCGAACAGTGCGGCCCGGATATCCCAACAGGAATACCGTGTCCCCTTCATCGATACCTGCCGACTGGACCTTCAAAAAACGTTTGGGTCGATAAGGAATGTTTTCCGGCGCGTATTCGGCAGACTTGCCATCCGGAGCGGTGTACGCGCGCATCAACGAGAAGTCGCCGGTATGGCGAGGCCATTCCCAGTTATCGAGTTCCCCACCAAACGCACCGATCGAAACGGGTGGAGCGAAGACGAGACGCACGTCCTTGAGATAGGTGTACAGGAACAGGACGTACGTCTTTCCGACGAACATCTCCGCGACTTCGGCACGCATGCCCGGGTTGTCTTTTTCAGCGGCGAGTTCCAATTCTTTGCGCCGCCGATCGAGCGCCTTGGTTCGTTCCAGAAAAGTCATCTCGGGTTTTGCCACCAAGAGGACTTCGCTCGAAACATCGGTGTAGGACTCGGTGATACGCACGGTGTAGTTGGGAGCCCGGATCTCGTCGCCTCGCTTGGCGGCGATGAAGCCATCGGTCAGCAGATCACGCTGTGCTGAACTCCCTTTCTGGATCGCATCGAACGCGCAGTGATGATTGGTGATGATCAAACCATCGGCGGAAACAAATGAGCCGGTGCATCCATTGACTCGGCAGATTCCATCCACAAGGCTTGTGCCATCGGCATTAAAGATCTCCTCCGGCTTGAGTTCGATTCCCCGCTTTGCCAAGCCGATTTTGCCTAATTCGCTGATGGGAAACATCCCTTCGTCGGCGGATAGCGGGCCGCCGATCGACACGATCAGCAACAGTACCAGCCACATTGCCATCGTCTTTACCATTCGCATCGCTCACTCACATCCAACGGGGTACACATCTCGAAGATTTCATTATTTTGGACGAAATCTGTCCAGTCGTCGCCCCCTGATCCCCAAGATTTCATTCGTGCTACCGAACGCATGTCGATTCGATACACTACGAAAGAGAGCTTCCACCTTTTCCTTGGAACAATACGACGATGAAGATCCTTACCCAACTAGTGTGTTTCATGATGGCAATCGCAGGCCTATCCCATCTCGGCACGACTGCCGAAACTCCGCTGCTCGACCGGCAACTCTTCTTCGGTAACCCAAAAATAGCAGGCGGCCAATTGAGCCCCGATGGCAAGATGATCTCGTTCCTCAAGGAATACAACGGGATCATGAACATCTGGATCAAGGCGTTCGATGAGCCCTTCGAGAATGCCCGGCCTCTGACCGATAGCCCCCGTCCGCTCTACGGCTATTTTTGGTCCGAAGATGGCAAGTATGTGCTTTACGCCAAAGATAAGGACGGTGATGAGAACATCAATGTCTTCGCTGTGGATCCTCGTGAAAAGGTGGACGCGGGCGCGATTCCGGAGTCTCGCAACTTAACTCCTTTGGATGAAGTCGCCGCGCAGATCGCCCACATCAGCCAAAGGAATCCGGACCTCATGTGGGTCGGTTTGAACCATCGGGACAAAGCCTGGCACGACCTGTACCAACTCCGCATCTCGACCGGCGACATGAGGCTCGTCTACGAAAACACCGATCGGATCACCGGCTACGAGTTTGACTGGGACGACAACCTCAGGCTGCTGACTCGGACCGATGAAAAGGGAACAACGACGCTGCTTCGCAAAGAAGGGGACTCACTCGATCCGATCTACGAGACTCTCGTGACGGAGAACGGCGACGTCCTCGGATGGACTCCTGACAACAGCCGCTTTTACTTGTCGACCAACAGAGGGGACCTCGATCTATCTACCGTCTACTTGATGGATCCGAAGACGCGCAAGTTGGAGTTGTTCGAATCGGACCCCGAGAAGCGAGTCGATTTCGGTGGCCTGCAACTCGACGACAATACGCGCAAGGTGATCAGCACCTCCTACCTCGATGATCGGACACGATACTACTGGAAGGATACGGCGTGGAAGGCGAACTACGATTTCCTCAAAGAGAAATTCCCGGGCCGAGAGATCGCCTTCCAAAGCTCGACCAAAGACTACAGCAAGTTTCTGATCGCCATCACCGGCGATCGCTACGCATCGGAGTCGTGGTTCTTTGATGCCAAGACCAAGCAGTTGATCCACCAGTACACGCCTCGCCCCGAACTCAAGGCAGTGGAAGAGCATCTGTCTCCGATGACGGCGGTTCGATACAAGAGCAGCGATGGTCTGGAGATCCCGGGCTACTTGACCGTTCCTGCGGGCCGCGAAGCTAAGAATCTACCACTCATTGTTCTTGTGCATGGAGGCCCCAAGGGACCGCGCGATGTGTGGGGCTATGATCCCGAGGTTCAGTTCCTCGCCAATCGTGGCTATGCCGTATTGCAGCCCAATTTCCGAGCCAGCGGTGGATACGGAAAGAAGTTCCTCAACGCCGGAGATGGCCAATGGGGATTGCTGATGCAGGATGACATCACTTGGGGTGTCAAGCATCTCATCGAAAAAGGAATCGCCGACCCGAAGAAAGTCGGCATCATGGGAGGAAGCTACGGTGGATACGCCACACTCGCCGGTTTAACGTTTACGCCCGATCTCTATGCTTGCGGTGTCGATATCGTCGGGCCGAGCAATATCTTCACACTACTGGAATCGATTCCAGCCTACTGGGAAGCGGGCCGCGCATTCCTCTATGGAATGGTTGGCGATCCTGAATCTGAGGAAGGCAAACAGCGGATTCGCGAAGCTAGCCCTCTGTTCAGCGCTACCAAGATCGAAAAGCCGCTCCTCATCATTCAGGGGGCCAACGATCCTCGCGTTAAGCAAGCCGAAGCCGACCAAATCGTCATTGCACTGCGCGATCGTGGTCATGATGTTGCTTATCTGCTGGCCGATGACGAAGGGCACGGGTTCGCCAAACCGGTCAACCAGATGGCGATGTACGCCGAAGTGGAACGCTTCCTAGCAAGTAAACTCGGTGGTCGCTACCAATCCGAAATGCCTAGCGATGTGGCCAAGCGACTCGGGGAACTACGGGTCGATATCTCGAAGGTGACGTACAACGACCCCAAGCAGATGAAGGTCAGCGAATCGTTGCCACCAGTAAAGACCTTGCCAAAAGAGGGAACGGAAGCCTGGGATGTCACCTTGAGTGTTCAAGGGCAAACGATCCCGATGACAGCCCAACGAAGTGTTCGTCGCGATGGGGAAAAGTGGGTGTTCGAAGATCAAATGAAAACCCCGTTTGGCAGCGCAGTCGATATCAGCACGTATACGGCTAGCTTCGCGCCGCTGAGTCGATCGGTCGAGCAAGGAGGGCAAAAGATCGAATTGAATTACCGCGACAAGGAAGTGGAAATCCTGACCAACGGTGCGACCAGTTCCTTGGAATACAAAGGAGCCATTCTCGGTCTCGGTGGTGGGCGTGATGCGATCATTGCAGGGATCGATTGGCAGGGGGGCGAGTCCTTGGTGGTCTCCGTTGTCAACCTCGAACAAAAGAAGATCGCTACGCAGCAACTGAAATGCGAAGGGAATGAAACACTCGATGGAGTTGTCTGCCTAAAGGTTACTTTGACCGATGCCGAAAACACGGCAGACAAGGCAACGTTTTGGTTCGATCCCAAGACCCGAAAAATGGTCCGCGTCGAAGCAGTCGTCCCGGCGCTTGGCAACGCCAAGATGACGATGATCCCCAAGACCCCGTGAGTTCATTCCCAGTTTCCCGATTCAGAGCCGGGTGAGACCGTCCGCCTCCTAGGATGGTTGCGTTTCTACGAAAGAACGGACATCGACAGTGAACGGAAACGCATTTCCTCGACGTTCGGAGCTACAATAGGTTTTGAAAGGTAGTTCGGCATGATCGAGTTTCGATATAAAGGTGAGGTGCTCTGGCAACGGATGGAGCGTGCCGTGGAACGGGTAAACGAACGACTACGAAAAACGGTAAGCGTGTTGGAACAAGCTGGCGTGCCGTATGCCGTCGTCGGCGGACACGCGGTCCGGGCCTGGGTAGCTCAAGCGGACTTGGCAGCGGTTCGCACTACACAAGATGTCGATATTCTGGTCCGCCCTGAAGATTTTCAGAAACTTTGCCATGTGCTGGAGGCGGCTGGTTTCCATCATCGAAAAACTGCTGGACTGGACATGTTTTTGGAGGATCCCGATGCTTCCGCTCGCGACGCCGTGCACGTAATGCTGGTCGGCCAGATGATCCGTCCCGATGATATCGAACCCAATCCCGACATCGAACCTTCGGAAACTGCAGACGATTTCCGCACCCTGCCGCTCGAATCGCTCGTGCGAATGAAGCTGAATTCGTATCGTCGGAAAGACCAGGTTCATTTGCTCGACATGATTTCGGTTGGATTGATTGACGGCAGTTGGCCGCATCGTTATCCGAACGAGCTCGGCGTACGCCTTCAACGCTTGCTCGATGATCCCGACGGTTGACAACTAATACGTTTGACAATCGCAAATGGACAAGGACTCCAGACCACGCGTAAACGAGGGGCCTACCAGTAAGTGTCAGAGCTTGGGCGCGACGTCCCCGGCTGCTCCGTCCGCACTCGCGAGCAACGCGTTGTTCAAGCATCGGGTATTGGCGGAACAAGCTTCTTGAGCGGTCCAAAAGGACAGGGAGAAACGTCGATGATGTTCGCAGTTGGGCGGTCATTCCCTTGCGCAGGTCGCGCAACAATGCTTCGAATACCTCGGTCGGCGATTGCCGAGTTCTCAATACGTCCTTTTCGCTCCTCCTCCGGAACATCGCTGAGAGCAAAGCTGAGGCAACCTTTCCGTTCAAGGATGCCAGCGCCTGTCAATCCAATCACAATGCCTGTCTTGGTTTAGCCCTTTCACTAGCATTTCCAATTCCAAGAAAAGGACCAGGAGTATATCGCGAGTTATTACCCTCGTGCTCGACGTAATTTAGTCTATCTCCTGTATAATTTTGGGGGTGTGATGCTTTGAACGAAGAACCTCGGAAAGAATGCATCGATGGAAGATCCCAAGTCAGAGACATTGCTTTACGTTGCGGATCAGGATCGGAAGGCCGAATCGAAGGATGTCGCCAGCAGCATCGACCAGTCATTGAAAAATCTTGACTTGGATGTTTGCGACTCTTCCCTAGATCAAGACGCGATTGAATCACGACATCGAGTGGTCGGGGCTTGCCCTTCTGTTCCGTTCACTTCTCTGCCAGATACCTCAGTACCTGTTTCTGCTCGTGGTTTGATCGAGCCTTTGGCCCCTTTGCAGTCGACGCATCTGGATTACAACTCAATCGGCCATCAGGAAAAACCCGCAGCGGATCCGTTTGCACCTTTTCGCCCCTTCAATTCAAGATACTGGATCGGTGAGGAGATTGGGAAAGGGGGTATGGGCCTCGTTTATCGGGGTTGGGATGTGCAATTACAACGTCAGGTTGCTATCAAGATCATTCAGGGAAATCACAAAGACAGCACACAACATCTTTCTCGATTCCTTCGCGAAGCACGAATCGCGAGTCAACTTCGGCATCCGGGTATCCTGGGTATCCACGATTTTGATGTCGATCCCTCGGGTTCGGCTTACATTATCATGGATCTCGTTATTGGGAAAACCATGGAGCAGTCGATCAGCGAGGCAATCGATGACGCGCCGAGACGGCAAGCCATGCTTACGACATTTTTTCAAATTTGTCAGGCTGTCGCTTTTGCGCACGCCAATGGCGTCGTCCACCGCGACCTGAAGCCAGCAAACATTATGGTGGGCGATTATGGAATAGCCACCGTCCTCGATTGGGGATTGGCCAAAATCCTTGAAGCCAGTGCCATTCAAGAAGAGATCTCGCGGGGCGAACTTTTCGGACCGTTTTCTCGACTCAATATCGGGGATTCATTCGACCCATCGTCAGACAAATTTCACACCCTGACTGGCACGATCATGGGAACTCCGAATTACCTTGCCCCGGAACAAGCCCGCGGTGAGATCGTAGATTACCGAGCCGATGTTTTTGCGCTCGGTGGTATTCTATGCCATTTGCTCACCGGTTCTCCTCCATTCACGGGCGACAAGATTTCAGAGGTGTATCAAAAAAGTGTTTTGGGAAACGTCTCTCATGCCATCGAGCAACTGGACCGATGCGGGGCCCCCTCGCCTATCGTGAAATTGGCCAAACGATGCCTCGAACCTGATGTTGTCAAACGGCCTGCGAACGCAGGCTTCCTGGTTCAAACCCTTAGCGACTTTTTTGAATCGGGGCAGCGTCGAGCGGAAGAGGAACTGGTTCGCTTCTTCGATTTGTCCCTCGACCTCTTCTGTATCGCCAACGACCAAGGCTATTTCTGGCGTCTCAATGACAACTTTACCCGGACGCTTGGCTATTCATCCAAAGAATTAACTTCCCAACCATTTATGGCCTTTGTTCACCCAGAAGATCATGCTAAGACGCTTGTTGAATTTTTAAAACTCACGAAAGGTGAGCCAACCATTCAATTCGTCAATCGCTATCGGCATAGAGAGGGTCATTACATCTTTCTCGAGTGGACCGCGCGATCGCTGGCGGAGGAGGGTTTGATCTATGCAGTCGCTCGCGACATCTCGGACCGTCTGCAATTGGAAGAAGAAAAACGCCGCATCGAATCTGACCGTTTCTATCTTTCGGAAATTGTCGACTCAGCAAGCGATGCGATTATTGGGATCGACCTTAACGGTATCGTTCAAAGTTGGAACATCGGGGCAGAGAAACTGTTCGGTTATCCTAACTCGGAAATCATGGGACAGAGCATCACGAAACTTCATTCACCGGATCGCCCCAACGAAGAAGATGCAATCCTGGAAAGGATTTTGAACGGAGAAAGGGTGGAGCATAATGAGACGGTGCGAATTCATCGATCTGGAGAGGCGATCGATATCTCTCTAAGCATTTCTCCGATTCGGACAACCTCGGGAGAAATCATTGGAGCATCTAAATTAGCGCGCAGCATCCATAAACAACGGTTCCTCGAATCGGAGTTAGACAAAAGTCGAAAAGCGCTGATGGAATTCGCGGAAAATGCAAACGTTCCTCTTCATTGCGTTGATGGGAGCGGTACGATCGTATGGGCGAATAACGCGGAACTTGCTCTCCTGGGATACTCCAAGGAGGAATACATCGGGCAACCGATCGCTAGGTTTCACCGTTGCCAAGAGACGATTGGCGATATGTTGTATCAGCTAATTCACGGGAAGACTTTGTCGAATTACCGAGCACAACTTGTTTCCAAGGATGGGTCACTCAAGGACGTGGCAATCTACTCGAACGCTTATTACGAAAACGGGAATTTGATCCACACGCGATGCTTTACCATCGACCTGACTGAACAGAGTTGCGAGGAAAGCACAAAACATCCCAGATAGCAGAAAAGCCAAAAGATCGGCTTCTGAATAGCTCTACACCAAGACAGCCGCGATTGGGATCACGGATGCACCACCGAAAATGGATTGGCTGTTAGGGTTTGTTTACCGCATCAGTACCCCTAGGGGACAAGCCCCATCGAAACGAAGAACGAAAGTTAGGGGGGAGGACTGGAGTCCGTCGTACAAGTTGTGTTTGGAAAACGAGGCTTGATGGAGGGTAGAAATTCGCTTTTCAAGTGCTAGCTTGCTACAATCCGGAAATGGATTCCAAAAGTTTGGCCAGCATGGTTCGCGAGAGTGGACTCGATGTTTTCGAAAGGATGTTTCGCGCCGTGGAACTCGTCCAGGAACGATTGAATCGAGCCTGCAAGGCGCTCCGCGACGCGCAGGTTCCTTATGCCGTCGTCGGTGGCAACGCTGTAGCGGCGTGGGTGGCAACGATCGACGATGGTGCCGTCCGCAATACCCGGGATGTCGACCTGCTCCTCGCCGAAGAGGATTTGCCTCGCGCGACCGATGCGCTGCAAAAAGCCGGGTTCGTTCGGGATGAAGTGATGGGGACCGTCGTATTCCTGGACGGCCCGGATGGAAAGCCGAGCCAAGGATTGCACATTCTCCTCGCAGGCCGCAAGGTTCGGCCCGAATATGTCAGTCCTACA
>JBILVV010000189.1:0-8648 GCA_044370255.1 Pirellula sp. | reverse complement strand
CTCGTTGAGCCGAAACGAAAAAGGAAATTGGGAGTTACTCGTCCACATCGCCGATGTGGCTTTTTTTGTTCCTGTGGGTACGAAGCTCGATGATGAAGCGCAGAAACGCGGAAACAGCGTCTATCTACCTGATCGCGTGATCCCTATGCTGCCGGAAACGATCAGCAACCATCTCGCCTCGCTGCAACCCGATCGACGACGATTGGCAAAGACGGTCCATATGGAGTACTCTCCCGATGGAGTCCTGCTGCATAACGAAGTCTACAACAGCGTGATTCGAAATGCTCATCGATTCAATTACGAGCAGATCGACCAATACTTGGAAGATCGCGAACCTTGGAAAGAGCGACTAGCCCCGGCGATTTTCGATTTGGTCGCCAATATGCATGCGCTCGCGATGGTTCTGCGCAGCAATCGCAAACGAGACGGCAGCATCGAGCTGACGATACCCGAAGTCAAAATCGACCTCGACCGATCGGGCAAAGTCAAAGGGGCCCACGTAGTCGCTTATACCGAAAGCCACCAAATCATCGAAGAGTTCATGCTCGCAGCGAATCAAGCCGTGGCTAAGTGGCTCGATTCTCTTCAGTTGCCGTTCCTTCGACGTGCACATGCTCCACCTGACCGCTTGAAGATGCGGCGGTTGACGGAATTCATGAAGGCGTTGGGGTTGTATACAGAAGACATGCAGGATCGTTTCGAGATACAGCGAGTCGTCGATAGCGTGAGAGGGCAAACGACCGAGTATGCCGTGAACTTTGCGATCCTAAAAAGCATGAGCAAAGCGGTCTACCAATGCGAATTCGAGCGGCATTACGCACTGAACATGTCGCACTATTGTCACTTCACCAGCCCCATTCGACGCTATCCGGACTTGGTGGTCCATCGCATCGTTGAGAAACTGATTCATGCTCAACCCGCCAAAGAAAATCCGGAGGTACTGGAGCGACTTGGACAACATTGTAGCAACACCGAGCAGACAGCCGAAAACGCGGAACGGGAACTGGTCCGAGTCAAGTTGCTGCATTACTTCGACAAGCGGATTGGAGAACTCCTGACAGGCATCGTCTCGGGGGTGCGGTCCGCAGGACTAACCGTCAGAGGAGTCGAAATTCCCGTCGATGGCCTCATCCCTGTCGAGCGGTTACCCAAAGACCGTTATCACTTCGATCGTGAAACGCATACGCTTGAGGGGTACCGATCGGGCAACCGTTTCCGTTTGGGTGATGAGTTGATTGTGCGGATCGAGAAGGTCGACTTAGCGAGGCGACAGTTGTTCTTCCGTTTGGAAAAGATAGTGCATCACTCCAATCCGAGCGTGCGAACCACAAAACGCAGGAATAAGCCGGACGGTTCGCAAACAACCGCTTCGAAATCGGCATCTCGCTGGAAAAAATCGGCTCGCAGAAAACGCCGCGACTAACGCCGTTTCTATTCCCGCGCCAAAACAGCGATTGCCAACTACCATCCACTATGGTCACTGTTTCTCTCAATAGAGCGGAAGATGAAAAACCATTCAATGATTATGCCTTCTCTTGCCCTTGTGATTTGTATTGTCTTGGGTGATCCCACTCGAGGTCAGCAATGGGAGCGTTTGCCTGTCACTCGCGACACATGGCTTTCTGGCGTGGGAGCAGAAGCTAACGGGTCCAATGGTGGAGCGGCTCGTTTAAAACTGAAATCGATTCAGGAATTATCGATAGTCGATTTCGATATCCAGAAATTGTCAGGTAGGGAAATTCTAGAAGCTTACTTGGTTCTCAAGGTTACAGGTGAAGAGCCTATTGAACGTGTCACCATCAGCACAATCACGAGCGAATGGGTAGAAGGTGACGCTCATGGCTATCAAGTGATGGATGGCATTTCCACATTTGCGAATCGTACGCATGGAAAGGAGCGATGGAAAGGTCCTGATATTACCTCGGTATGTATCGGCAACGGTGGCTCATTCTATGCGTCGCACGAGGCTCTTCCTGCGACAGGGTTCGAAGTCGGAAAGAACGATGGATGGGTGCAAGTGGCTATTCCGGAAAAGATTCTTCGGGCTCGTTGCGAGGGGCTTAGTTTTGGGATGGTCCTTGTCGATGATACCGGAAGCACATGGACTCGGGATGGTGAAAAATTTGACTTTAAGCTGTTTCCGAATCGATACGTGTATAGTCGCGACTCGAACTCCCAAAGCGCCCCGTTCATCATGGTTCGCCTGGGCCCAGAGTCGATCAACATGTCGGGCCCCCCTTTGATTCATCCCCCCCGAGAACTTCAATGGCGTGAAGGCGACTTCACGTTCCCATCGCGCCGACTTCAATGGCGAATGGACTCTGGCGACTTGGATAATCTGCTTGGATTTCGAGTCACCCTCAACGGGAATCCCGTCGCTGCAACCGATGTCCCCTCATGGATGCAGCATCGGGACGGTGTGTTCGTTATGGACTTCGAGTCCTTGCTAGAGGGCAGAGCAGTTGCAAGCCCATCAACTGTAACAATAACTGCCTTGGATAGGTTGGGGCGATCGACAACGCCGACAACCTTCGAATTCCAACCTGGCTCCGTACAATCGGTCCAATTACCTCAGTTCCATTTTCAAAAGACAAATAGTCCTACGTCCGAGACAACGGATTGGTTGAACTGTCTCGATTTCCTCGACACGAAATGGGCGATTTTTGACCCTCTGGACGTGTGGTTGCCACAGTCTCAAAAGATCATTCCCGCCCAGGAATTGAATTACCTTTCGCGGAACCATCTTTGGAACGCATCAGAGCGACGGATTACGTTGCATTCCGCACGGGGCGCATGGTGCGGCTTCCAGTTGGCAGCGCAGCGTGCGATAGAAGGGATAGCTTGCCGCGTGGAGTGGGAGGACTCACTCGGTGACGTACGTGGTATTCGAACTGAATGTGCTCGCTATGGACTGGTACCGGGCCAAGCGGAAGCGATTCCTGATCCGTTGATCCCTATAGCGCAGGGCACGACTCGCGCGAACTGGACGTTGGGGCAAGCTGACGGATTTGCGAGTCCGAGCCAGAGTTGGCTTGTGGAGTCCTTCGTTCCGAAACAAGCGATGGCGGGAACCTACCAGGGCAAACTGATTATGGAGCGTGCAAACGAAAGAATCGAAATCGAAATTGTCCTCCAGGTGCATGACGCTGTCATACCAGATCGTTTATCGTTTCTGCCAGAGATGAATTGCTATGATCTTCCGGCGAACGATATCGACTACTACCGCATGGGAAATCGCCATCGGGTGGTCCTCAATCGTCTCCCCTACTTTCAAAATGGTCGAATCGCCGTGGACCGTTGTCCGAAGTGGCGAGAGGGCCAGATGGAATGGCAGCAGTATGACGCTCATTACAACAATCTGTTTACCGGTAGAGCTTTCGAAGACTTGCCGCGCGGGCCGATTCCCATCGAGTGCTTTTATCTGCCTATACATGAAAACTGGCCTAGTCCCATGGAAGGTAATTACCGCGGTGGCTACTGGGCGGACCAGGCGTTTCCAGAGAACTATCGCCAGACTTTCGTTTCAGCAGTCGAGCAGTGTGCCGATCATTTTCAAAGCAAAGGCTGGACGGACACGTTTTTTCATGTCTATCTCAACAATAAGGTCGACTTTAAACGTCGCGGTTGGTCACGAGGCTCCTCTCCGTGGCTTCTGGATGAACCCGCCAATTTCCAGGATTACTGGGCTTTGAATTATTACGCGCGGGCCACCAACGAAGGGAAGAAGCTTTCACAGCGAAAGTACACCGGAGACTCTGTAAAGGTTCTTTTCCGAGCCGATATCTCACGGCCGCAATGGCAGCGCGATACGCTAGACGGGCTCCTGCATTATGGGGTGATTTCGTTTTCTTCTTTCCAGGAATTCCGACCCTTAGTGCTCGAACGAAAGTTTCGGGACAAACAAACTATCGTCGTCTATGGAAGTAGCAATCCGATAGGTACCAGCAATTGCATGGCTGTCGCTTGGAGTTGGGACGCGTGGTGCCAGGGTGCAGATGGGATCGTCCCCTGGCAAACGGTAGGAACAGCGAACTCCTGGACGCAGGCGGACGAATTATCTCTCTTCTATCCTCACCCAACGCAGGCAGATCTTGGACCTATACCTTCCATTCGCCTCAAATCATATTGCTATGGCCAGCAGGACATCGAGCTGTTGACTCAATTAGCAGAAAAAGCTGGAGTCAACCGCTATGTACTTGGCCAGTGGCTACGCCCACAGTTGTCGTTGAAGGCCAACTCCCGTGCCGAGGGTGACTACAACGAACCAGCTGCGTGGAATGATTACTCTGGGATCGATTCGCAACGCGCGCATCAACTTCGCGTCGCGTGGCTCGAAGCGTTAGACCAACGTTGAGACCCTATACGGCGTTAGGTGCGTTGATTCGAGGTGGCAATCGGCATGCAATCAGGTACCCGATAACGACCACTAACGCAGGTATACCGAGATAGACAGTCGCTTGATTCGCAAATGACGACATCGTTGCATCGAGCGAATCGGTTTGGTCATAGACCACACCTATCAACGATAACGAGTTGTTGTAGGTATGTGCGAGCATCGCCGGGATGATCGAACCGCATCGCCAGGAGATAAATCCTAACCAAAGCCCCATCGGAAAAACGGCTAGGACATGGACCGGATCCAAGTGAAAAACCGCGAAGAGAAGGCTGCTGACCAGAATCGCTAACCATGGACTCCATCGCTGGGCAAGTCTTGTTTGAACGTATCCACGAAACAGCCACTCCTCCGAGAATGCAGGCACCACTGCGATACACAGCAGTGTGACGCCGAATCCGAAATTCTCCGTGGTCGATTGGAACATCGACTCCATTTTCTCCAAAAAAGCATTGGGCTCAACAAAATTGGAAATGACCATCGACCAAAGAAATGAGAGAAACGGCGCGGTAAGTACTGCCGCAACCGTAGCCCACCAAGGCCATGTGGGACGACAGAGCGACAGTCGCGATGCGAACGGAACCGGTGAAAGGACGGCTGCGAATATCGCAATCCCAAGAAGGGCGACATGTCCGGGAATCAGAAGATAAAAGATCGAAGCCGGGTGAGCAAACACGAGGCTCATCATCTCGTCCGGGGATCTCTTGCTCGGGTCCCCACCCGACATCGCGGCGAACACGACCAATGCAATAACAAGGCTGGCCAACGATATTCCTAAGTAGGAAAGCGTAGCAGTGAGTGTCGTCAAAAAAACCGTCCACAATCGCGGCTTGGTCTCCAGGGTCGATGATGGGTTTTCAACAAGGGATGTTGATGGGTTAGCCGGTTGGTAAGGAGTCCCGTCATTGAGCAAGTCCGGCGCAACAGGCGAAGCGATCGGTTCCTCGGCTTTCGATTCCTCGTTTGACATTTTGATCTACTGCTCCTCGTTGAAGAGAATCGCCAGGCACGGCTTAACCGTCTCAAGATTCAGCTACTGTACTGACAGGTACCCTACAAAACAATTGTCTTGACTCGAACGATGGGGCCTAGGCTCTATGTCGTTCGAAGATCCCGGATCGCGGCCGCCGTCGTGAAGAACGGCAACATCGCAAGTACCAGTAAGATGATTCCCAGTACCCATCCTTGATATCCTATTTCGCTTGGCATCCCGAGGAACAAGACTGCAGCGCACGCCATCCCCACCAACCCAACCAGGCTGGCACCCACCCACGAGATATCCTCTCGCAACAACGCTTGGATCGCTGCATAGACCAGATACCCAGCCGCAATCGCACAGAGCAACATCGACAACGGAAGAGCGAACGGTGTAACGGATACCAGCAACACCGCAACCAAAAGGATGGGTGCGATCCCATCTCGAAGGTTCCACTTCCTCACGTCCAACGTGCAAACAAGTGTGGAAAAGACAAACGATAAAAGCATCGAGCCACCCCAAACGACCACCAAGAACCAAGGAACGAGGACACCCAGTTTCACCGGTTCCTCCTTCTTGCCCATGAACAGATCGGCTCCGAAAACCCAACTCAGCCCCACGGGGATGGCAAAAGACAAGAGGATCGTTGCCGATGCGATACCGCACGCCCAAGCCGACGATCGAAGAATCGCGTTCGCTCGCTGCCTGTCCGACATGGGCAACGAGAATAGATACGGACTCATCCCGAGGGGAAGCAAATTCCTCCTACTATTGGGTGCACTCGATGGGAAATCCTGAATCACCGTTTGTTTCAAATGATGGGCCAAGGGAACAAAAAATGCTGCAATGATCGGAAGTAACGCGGCAAAGTAAGCGCCCATTACGGCGAATGTCAGTCCAGGGCTCAGAGCCTGCGAAATCGCTCCAGCTATGATTGCAAGGAGCCAAAACCAAGGAAGTATGCTCAATGCCGGCCATACAACCGAAGCAGTCCGACTTTGAAAATCGCACCACGCTTGAGCTTGCACCGGGGAGTCAAAGAACCGAATGCGAGAAGCAGATCGGGCATCGATGGACGCGAAAAATTCACGCACGCGATCGGTCCACGCCCCTCGGCATCGACCGCTGCGATCGCAGTTGACCCTCCACACAGTTAAGACATAACTGATGCAAAGCGTCGTGACCGCGATCAATCCATCGCTCCCCGAAATGCTGTCCCAGTAGTGGACCTGCGGCGCGAGCATGCCACCACGCTGGACGGGAATGCCGTGTTTTGCCATCAACCAAAAACAGAGTATGAAAAACGCTGCAGGGGCCAAAATGACCCAAGAAAGGGAGTGGAACGAGCAACGGAAGATCGGCTGAAAAACACCCCAGCACACGACGGCAAACAACACCGAACCGACGATCGGCCAATCGCTGACAAAGAAAATCTTCCACATCCAAAGGATCAATGCGACTTGGCAAGCAACGAGCAACGCTCCGCTCCAAAAAAAGTAATTAACGATCGCAGCGTTCGATAGAGGCTTGAGATACAACTGCGACATGCTGCCCTGCGTCCCCATCACGCATCCGACAATGGCGACAACGAGGCACAGAACATTGATCAGATGAATGGAAATGACATCGCGCTGGGGAACACCCGACAGATCGACTCCTCTCAACGGAAGCAGGGTGATCAACGCAATGGCACTTGAAAGCAGTGGGACCAGCAGTAACGACCAGCGGTTGCGTGCGAAATACTCCCAAGTCAGTGCGGTGGTTACGGATTGCATGATGGGTTCTCCGATATTTGCATGAAACTGATGGAGCTCGGGCTAGGATCGATGGATACTACTGATAAAGATTTCGTCTAAGCTGAGGGAGGTCTCATGAACCACCTCGGCGTTCACCGTCTTGGCTGCTTGAATCAGTTGCTCTCGATCCCCTCGGCAGACATAGGTCCACTCGTGGCCGTTACCGCGATGCTCGATCGCGCCGAGAATACGGGGTGCTTCAGAAAACGCATGCTCGAACCGGAGCGTGATGCGACGGAACGATTCCTGAATTGCGTCGAGTTCCCCCTCAAGAAGGACGCGGCCTTCTTGCAGGATCGCAACACGATCAGCCAGTCTCTCGACTTCATCCAGCAAATGGGACGAGAAGAGAACCGTTCG
The DNA here is from genome assembly GCA_044370255.1 of Pirellula sp. Lineage (GTDB taxonomy): Bacteria > Planctomycetota > Planctomycetia > Pirellulales > Pirellulaceae > JBKCUI01. The sequence continues at coordinate 1,123 of JBILVV010000189.1, read as the reverse complement.
GCCTTCGTCGGCGATGGTCTGGACAATCGCGGCCAGAATATCGCGGCGCACCACCGGATCGAGTCCCGAGGAGGGTTCATCGAGAACCAACATTTCGGGGCGATGGGCGAGTGCCACCAGCAAACAAACGCGAGCCGTTTGGCCGCGAGACAGCGTCCGGATCCGCTGCTTCGGATCGAGATCGAACATCTCCCGCAACTCCTCGGCATAACTTGCATCCCACTTCGGAAAGAAACTCCGCGTGTAAGCCATGATCTCCTGGACTCGCATCCAGTCAGGGATATCCCGATCCTCGGACATGTATCCGATTCGGCTTAAGACCTCGACCGGATGAGTCACCGGATCAAAGCCAAACACCCGGACCGAACCAGTCTCAGCGTAATGGGCCCCGAGAATGTGTTTGATCAGAGTGGTTTTTCCAGCTCCGTTGGCACCGATCAAGCCAAAGACGCCGCCACGCGGAATATGGAGCGATACATCATGCAGCGCTCGCTTGCTACCGAAAGTGCGGCTCAGGTTCTTGATCTCAACGACCTGGCTATAGGATGCAGAAGTGGAATCACCCATGGTTTTCTAGTCCCCTTTCTTCGGATTGCGTGCAGCCAACTCGCTCTGTTGCACCAGCTTCAAAACCTCGTCCAACTCGAACCCCATTTGGAACGCTTCGACCAAAAGCTGATCGATCCGCTCCTTGAGCAACTTCAATCTCTCTTTACGTGCCAGCGGCGAACCAGTCTCTGCGACGTAGGTGCCCGCCGTCCGGCGCTTCTCAACCACCCCCGCAACCTCAAGCTCCCGATACGCTCTCGCGATCGTGTTCGGATTGACCAGAAGCTGTTCGGCGAGCGCTCGGATCGACGGCAACTCCTCCCCCGGCTCGAGCCGGCCCGAGGCGACCAGGTACTTGATCTGCTGCATGACCTGCAGGTAGATCGGCACCCCGTCCTGTGCCTGAATATGAATCTGCATAAAAACCTCCTGTACCGTTGTATTAACTGCATAGTACAACAGAGGCTTGAAGGAGTCAATCAAAAAATCGAAAATATCTTCTCGAAGCGATCGAACGTCCTCTCGGTCGGACGCTAGGTTTGCAACAATACACGGGTCGATTTCGCAGGCCGAT
>JBILVV010000421.1:0-4405 GCA_044370255.1 Pirellula sp. | reverse complement strand
GTTGGTTTGTTGTGAACGCAAACCACACAACGGCCCTGAAGCTCGCGAGCCCACAGGTTGCCGCTGTACGCCCCTTGGGATTGATAGATATGGAGGTTTTCGCTTCCGTAAACCAAATCCATGTTGCACTTTGTTCCGACTCCATCGTTCCCGCGAAGCTGAAATTCGCCGATCCGTTCGAGCGTAACCTTCGTCATCCCCATAACATCCCAAAGGCTTACCACCACTTCCGGATGACGGATTAGGAATAGATACATTTCCGTATCGCAGGGAACGGTCTGAGTCGGCATGCGACGAAAATAGCTAGCGTCTTCGATGATTCCCCGTAATTGCTGGGTCGCATCGGGTGTTAATTGGTCGAACGGAATACTGCGGATCGCTGCGATTCGGGCATCGCGGGAACTCTGGCCATCGGCCGCCGATCCAACGCTTTGGGAATGCTCGCTATTGGAAGGTCTCGATACTCGTCCACGCTGGCCAGAGTTTGCCGGACGAGGATCTTGAGCGACTGCGGCAGAGGCGACCATTGCCAGCACAAGCCAGAGCGCGAATCTTGAAAGGCACGTACCGTGATTCACTTTGCTGCTCGGTAATGAGGCAAGGAGTGGATTCGCGATGTTTGGGACACCCAACAGCGGGGGTCTGACCGCTTCATTGAATGTCGGCATTCCCGTGCTGAAAAAAAAGAATAAGCCGGTATTTTCGGTTCGGCCGAAGACTCCTCGCGCGGTCTGTCTTTCCTATAATCGACCCGTTCAAGAATTCCAGGGAAAGGGATCCTCATCGAGTCATGACCAGTCATTTTCGACACAGTGCGTGGATTTTTGTGTTTCTCGGGTTCGTTATTGTCTTCTCAATCACTTTCGAACTCGGATGTACGCCTTCAGCGAGGCCGACCACCGACAACGCGGGGAGAGATGCCAAAGCTGTAAAGTCTCCAGCGACTGCTTCCCTGAGCGATGCACCGGTCGTAGAGCCCGGTTCACCTGAAGACGCGAAGCGTCTGCTTGCAGAGTCGCTGGCAAAGTACCGGACGTTGGCGAGCTACTCGGATGCGGGAGAGGTTCGTGTCGAGCAGAATGGCAATCCATCTCTGACCGTTCCCTTTCGCGTTGCATTTGAGCGACCCAATCGCTTGGCGCTCGCGAGTCACAATGCTCGAGGGACCTGGACCGCGACAACGTGGGAGGGATATTGCGGTGAAAGCGTGAATCCCTTCCCGAATCAACGCTTGGTACGTCCGCTTCCGGATCGTATCGAATTCAGTTGGATATCGAGCGATTATCTAGGTGGTCTTCTGATGGAGCCAATCGGTATCCCCATTCAATTGGAATGGTTGCTCTCGAGTCAATCGATCGAAGCCCTCGACGATGCAACGTGCAAGTTGGAGTTTTTGCAAAGGGATGCAACGGACGGTCGTTCTTGCGATCGGGTTCGGATGGAAGTGAATGATCAACGTTGGGTCTTTTGGATCGATCGTGAAGATCAACTGGTAAGGCGGATGGAGTTGCCATCGAGCCTATTTTATCCGGGGATACCTTCGGAAAGATCCTCAGAGATTCGATGCGAAATCGATTTTCGGGAAGCGGTCGCAAACACTCCTATCGACTGGAGTCGATGGCGAATCCCGGATCGGCCAGACGACGTACGGGTTCGCCGCATGGTGATGCCTCCCCCGATCGCTTCGACGCGGATTCTTGGGTCAACGCTAGAACCCTTTGACTTGAAATCCGCCGATGGATCTTTGCTGTTGGACGCGGCCGAGCCCAAGCGTCCAGTATCCGTCTTATGCTGGGTCGATTCGAGTGCCAGAAGTGAAGCCTATGTTCGCGAGTTGATGGTTCTTCGGAAAGCTCTATCGGAACAGGAGTGGGGTGGCCGTTGCGGTATCTATCTCATCGGTCGCGAGCCCGCAGATGAACTCGAACAAGCGCTCAAGAAATGGAACTGCGATCTTCCCCTAGCAATTGATAAGCAAAACCTCTCAGACGCACTTTTCAAATTGTCAGCCGTACCCAGCTTGGTGATCATGGACCGCGACCGTCGTATTCAAGTTGCGGAAACGCTCGTGCAGCCCATTTATTCGCAGGCGATTATGGATTTGATCCGTCGTATCGACAACAAAGAGGATCTTGCAAGTCGGCAACTACAGCAGGATGCAGACAATCAGGCACGTTTCATCGCTGCTCTTCATCGCGTTGCAATCGATAAAGATGAGATCAAACGACTAGATGCCATTCGAGAGTTTCAATTTGCTCTCCATGGAATGCGCCGATTGTGGCGCACCGAAATCGAATCGCCTCTGGTCAGTGCGGGAGGTGCTTGGCATCCGGAAGCAGCCGTTGCGGATCCCAAAAAATCCGAGTACCCATTCGCAGGTACTGGAAAACACATCGTTATGTCGGCGTTGGACGATACAGGGCGAGTCCTTGCTTTGGATGACCTTGGAAACAAGTCGCAAGTGGCGAAGGTGGAAATCGATCAAGCCGATGGCGCAAAGCGGATCCAGATGGCGATCGACCCATGGTCTAGAAAGTGGATCGCGATTGTACCTGAGGGCCTGCCTCGTTTTTGGATCGCTCCCTCCAAGCTTGAAGGGGCGGTCGCGGGGGCTCAGTTACCATCAGCGACAACCTACAACACCGGCGATGTTGAAACTCCCGTTGCGTTTGCATGGACCTCGTTCAAATCGGACCCCGCGATTGCAATTGCCACTAGCGAGTCACGGTTGCTGGTGATCGACCCTGAGAATGAAAAGAGGTTGGATGCATTTGGCGAGGCCACTATTGGAATCGCTCCCAGTTTAGACTCCAACGGCCGTGTTTCCCAGTGGAACGCGGTCAGCGCGAGCGGGCGCATGGTGCGCATTCGAAACCTCAGCGGTGAGACCGGCGAATTGGCCGACTCGACTATCGAGGCACGGTTGGAGCATTTGACCTTCGTGCCTCGAGGGGGTTGTTGGCTATGGGGCCGTCAAGATCGTGACCCAGTCACGTTTTGCTTGGCCAATCTTCCAAGTGGCGAAACCGGTGTGGTCATTTGCAACGTGCTCCATCAAGCGCTTCGAAGCCGGCCCATCACCGCGATTGGGGAACAATCGCGACTTCTTAGCTCGGTTCGTTTAGCCGATGGGACACTCTATGGTCTAGCTCTCGGGCCGAACCGCGTGCTGCATCTATTCACATCCGATCTGCAGATTATGGATCAAGTATCATTCGATTCCCGTGTCTATGGTGCTGCATTGTTTGCTGATGGACAAGATCTCAAATTGGTGGTCGCCCTGGAAAAAGAAGTAAGCGCCTGGTCGATCGACGTACCAGACCGCCCTAAGACAACGGGGGAGTCGATATCCCCTAGCAAGCAATGAGCATCACGGCTGAAAAGCAGCGATTAGTAATCGTAGGTGCGAGTGGCCGCTCTGCTGCCCAACGAGCATCGCTCTTGGGAATGGAAGTGATCGCAATCGATCAATTCGGGGATCGCGACTTGAAGTCTATCGCCCAAGTCCATTCGCTGCACTCCGTGCTTGACAACGATGAATCCACCTGGCAATCCTGGTGCGAGTCACATCTGACTACCTTTCCCCAACCAAAAAGGTACCAGGTACCTTTATTGCTTTGTGGCGGTATGGAGAATCGGGCCGATGTGATTGGGTGGTTTGCACGTAGCGGGCTCGCCTGCGGATTGGAGCCTGAAATGCTGGCGGTGATGCGGAGGCCCGAAGCCTGGGGGCGATGGGCCGTTACATCAGGGCTCTTGTGGCCCGAAACCCTCTTCCATGTTCCGGATACTGTTCCAGATACTCAGCGCGTGTTGGGGATCGAGACTCTTGAGCCTAGCGGTGCTTGGCTCATCAAGTCCCGATCGGGTGCCGGGGGCCTAGGAGTTCGCAAATTTGCAGGAGAGCCCCTGCAAGCATCGGATTACCTTCAACGATCGATTGCTGGGGAGGTTCTCGGCGTGACCTTCGTGAATGTTGAGGATCGATCGTACATCGCCGGATGCATGAAGAGTTGGACCGAAGACGCGTTCTGGGGTCCGTTACCGTTCATCTATCGAGGAAATATTGGTCCGATTCCCCTGTCAGCCGATGAGCAGCAGATGCTGTTGAACTTCGCAAACGTTGTTCGTGCAGCGACCGGGTTGCAGGGTGTTTGGCAGGTGGACTTTGTAAGGAACCAAAAGGGTTGGTGGCTTTTGGAAATCAATCCAAGGTGGTCGGGTTCCATGGAGTTGCTGGAGGTGGCCTACGGTATTTCCTTGGTGGCTCAGCATGTTGCGGCGGTGTTGAGGCAAAGACATTTCGCGATGTCAACGATCGACTGGAACGAACACTTGATGCGATGTCGGAAGCCGATTGGATCGACGATTGGCAAAGTAGTGCGATACGCTAGGCGCGAATTGA
>JBILVV010000525.1:0-2971 GCA_044370255.1 Pirellula sp. | reverse complement strand
CCCCGATCACGCGATGCTGGAACGATGGGGGAACGCGCGGTGGGTTGGGACAGTCGCCAGTCTGTTTGATGGGAACCGATTAGCCGATATCCCTTGCGAAATAACGACGATACCGTTCGGATACCCAGTTTGTACCGAGTACGCGGTTGGGGATTCGATGGAAGAGGTAACGGATCGGTTGCAGCGGAGTGTGATCTCCATGACCTTACCTTCCTGAGGTTGAGAGTGGGCCGAGGGCGGTTTCGTGAGAGGTCGAAAAACGAAACGAGCGGCGCTTCATTCGCCGCTCGTTGAATCCAGTCGAATCTTGTCGCTTCGGACGGTTGCGTTTATTCAGGCACGTCGATGTGGGCTTTTTCGGCCGCCGCTCGAAGCTTCGAGAGTGCTCGGAGTTCGAGTTGACGAATGCGCTCCTTGGTCACTCGCATTTCCTCACCGACTTCCTTGAGAGTGCGTGGCTCTTCGCGATGATCGAGGCCGAATCGGCGGACAATGATCTGCCGTTCGCGTTCGTCGAGTGTGTCGAGGATCTTGTGAATCTGGTCTGTCCGATTCGCTTGATCCATTTCGAGAGCCACATGGTCTCCTCTAGCATCTTCATGCATCGAGAAGACTTCATCGGAGCTAGTTCGGAAACGATCGCGATACTTGAATTCATCCGGGATCGACCGAGCAAAGTTTTTCATAATCGCCCAGGTCGCGTAGGTGCTGAATTTGTTTCCGCGAGCGTAATCGAATTTTTCTGCGGCACGGATCAGGGACATATTGCCGTCGCTGATCAATCCGAAGAAATCATCACCGGGGGCAACGTGCCGTTTGGCGATCGAAACCACCAGCCGGAGATTCGACTGCACGATCTTGTTCTTGACCGCGACCGAATCCTCGTACAACTTCTCGATCTGATCCATCAATGCGACCACCGGAGCCGAAGGTTTCAATTGTTCTCGAAGGCTATTTGCCTTGAACTTGAGGTAGTTCATTTTACGGAACAGGTGATATTCCTGCTCACGATTGAGCAAAGGAACTTCGTACAGCGAGGCTAAGTACGGCGGAAGACCTGCGGGGGGCTTGATCCTTCGAGTGGACTCGGTGGATGTTGGCATATCCGCTAGGATGATTTCGACGTTGGCTTCGTTTTCGAATTCCGGGTTGGGGATGTAGTCCAATGGGAGTTCAAAGATCTTCGCTGCGCGTTGTTCGTTGAGGATCCGGATGATACTTCCACGAGTCCGGCGGTGCCTTTTCGCGAGCATCACCGTCGACACACCTCGCTTGTGCTGTTGGTAGATCGCTCGTTGATCCTCTTCGCTGAGGGTATCTCGCTGTTCAGGGAAGACCGCCATCGTGGGGTTTTTTCGATCGAACTTCTTGATGGTGTATCGAATCGTTTCGATGCTTCGGTTCATCTCATGAGCGACGGTCCGTGCCACTTCGGAGAGGTTGGCTCCGGTGGCAGCAATGCGTCGGGCTCGATCGATGATCTCGTCCCGTTGACCATCAGTCATTTGGCTGAATCGTTCACCGCGCTCGATCCGGGTACGGTTCTGCTTGACGAACCGCTCCACGCTCGAGTGGAGGAAGCCGACCCGTTTGCGACCCTCGGAAACGAATCGACGAGAGACCAAGCCTTTGTCTCGCCATCGTGAAATCGTCTTGGTGGAGACGTTGAACATTTTGCTCAGGTCTTCGACGGTATGTACAGGTTCCGAAGCTTCCTCGACACGTAGGTTCATCGAGTCGGTAATGTCTTCGACGAACAGTCGCAGATCATGTACCGCATCGTCACCCTTGATCAACCGGGGTGTATTCGCATCCGGCCGGACCTGAGTCACGCGGAAGAAGAGGAAGTCGTAGGGATAGTCCTTCCGCGGGTCAAGTTCCGAAAGCAATTTCTCGGCGCGGTCTGCCTGTTCGCTTCGCTTAGCTCGCGGGGCAAATCGTACTTGTTGATCTCGCAACTCTCTGAGGAGTACAATTCTGTAATCGCTGTTCATCCTATTCCTCGCTTCCTGCCACCAGTCAGACCCATTTTCCTTGCGGTTCCCGACCGCGTGTGTCTATTGGCATATTCGGGACTTGGCCGCAATCATTTGCGACCGCCTCAATCTCCTACCGTTCAGGATTTGGCCGGGTTCACTCGAAGGATAATCTTCGAATTTCACCAACCGATACTATCATGGTCCGGTCCGACTCGTTTGGTCACCCGCTCCTCATTCGACCATTGGAACACGAAATGGGTTCGCGGGTTCCCTTCCGAGCGAGTAAATTAGATTCTCCGCAACTTTCGGACCAAAAACGCTGTCAGGAACAGTAATCAAATTTTTTTGCGAAAACTTGGGCCATTCCATTGTGTTTCCATCAACAATAGGTCGCTTCGCATGGAATCTGTCCCTGGAAATCGGGAATGTTTTTTTCAAATTCGACTGGACATTTTTCCATAGGCTTCTCGCAGGCTGTCACTTTGTCGCGTCAGTTCGTCTCGTTTCGAGACAGCTTGATTTAAATTGATTCGACCAAGGCTGCACATTTCAGAAAGGATCCGAAATGCGACATTCGATCGGCATCATCGATTATCAGATGGGGAATCTTCGCAGTGTCGAGCGAGGTGTTGCCCGTGCAGGTGGTGAACCGCTCGTCAGTGGCGATTGGCGTGAACTTCGGTCGGCTTCCCACCTGATCCTGCCTGGGGTGGGTGCCTTTCGAGATGCGATTCATGAATTGCATCAGCGGGATCTGGTTGGTTTCCTCCGTGAATGGGTCGAAGACAATCGCCCGTTTCTGGGGATATGCCTCGGATTGCAACTCCTTTTCGATGTCAGCTATGAAGGAGGAGAATACGAAGGGCTCCGCATTCTCCCGGGCAAAGTAGTTCGGTTTGATTTTCCAGCCGACTCGCGACTTAAGGTTCCGCACATGGGTTGGAACCAAGTCGTGAATCGACAGTCCGACGAAAATTTACTGCAGGATATTC
>JBILVV010000241.1:0-7328 GCA_044370255.1 Pirellula sp. | reverse complement strand
AATTTTTTCAATGACTTTTCCGCGATATTTGATGTTCTTGCTCGGAGGGTTGTTCTGGACCCTCGCGGTTCCTCATGCCTGTGCACAATCCGAGTTGAAGGTCCGCGATTTGTGCCGTCTCAAGGGTCAGGAAGAAAACGTGCTCCAGGGGGTCGGGTTCGTCGTCGGTCTAAAAGGAACCGGAGATGGCGATGGAAACAAGCCGATGCTGCGAGCGTTGGCCCGGGCGCTACAAAACCTCGGAGCCCCAGTAGCCTCCGATGCGGATGGGCGATTGGTTGAAAAAGAGTTGGCCAGCGCGAAGAATGTCGCGATGGTATTCGTGACGGTGAAAATACCTCCCTCCGGCGCCGAGCAAGGGGATACACTCAGTTGCACCGTCAGCGCGACCCATGCCAAAAGTCTCGAAGGAGGAACGCTTCTTCTGACGCATCTTCTAGGACCGCGAGCCGATCGCCCTGAAACTTACGCGCTCGCCCAAGGCCCCCTGGTGGTGGAAGATCGCAAATATCCCACCACGGCAAAGATCGTGAACGGCTGCAAAATCGAAAGACCGATTCGAACCGCATTTACGCTCAATGACAAGATCACGCTGGTTCTCGATCCCGATCACGCATCTTTCACCACTTCGCAGTATCTCGAAGATGTGATCAACGACTTTTTGCGGCCTGGAAGCCGAAGTTTTTCACGCTCTGGCCCCGCGGTTTCCGGTGATGGGAACCTGTTCGCGAAAGCGATGGATCAAACGCACGTAGAAGTCGCGATTCCCCCTGCGTATCGCGAACGTCCGGTGCAATTCGTGTCACTCGTCCTCGACATCGATTTGATCAACCTGCAAGGGTCCCGCCGCGTCGTGATCAACGAAAAGGAAGGGACCATGATCATCGGCGCTGATGTCCTTGTCGCTCCCGTTGCTATCTCCCACAAGAACCAATTGAGTATCTCCACCCGCGCGCCTATCTCCGGTGAATTTGTCGGGGTCAGTTCTCGCGATGGAGCAAATACCCCCGCAACCCTCAAGAACCTTGTCGATGCCCTCAATGCGCTGAACGTCGCCACGGAAGACAAGATTGCGATCATCAAAACCCTGAAACGTCAAGGTAATTTGTACGGCGAAGTCGTCTTCGAATAGCATTCGCAAAGGAATCCCGAGCACTATGACAATCGATCCCATCCGAAATCCCATGATCGATTCAACCGCGACCCATGCAGGAGTCTCCCAAGCGTTGCAGCCTGGAAAAGACGAGGGTGATTTTCAGCAACAGTTTCGAACTCTGCTCAGCAAACAAGAAAGCTTGGATGCTGGACAAGGGAAAGGAAGCGATGATTCCGAACTCCACAAAGCCTTTACCGATTTCGTGGGGCAAACGTTGTTCGGTAGGCTAATCGCCTCGATGCGAGCGACCCAGCAAGAGCCTGCGTATATGGACGGCGGGCAAGCCGAGAAAATCTTCCAGGGCCAACTCGATCAAGTCTTGGCTGAGGAAATGACCAAATCTTCGGCCGATACGATCGCAGATCCGATGTACGAACTGTTCCGCATGCGAAAACCCTAGGGTTTTCGCAGATCCTCGAGCTCTACTCGTGCATATCCATTTCGCTCGGATCGTATTTCGCCCTCACTTCCTTGACAACGCAATCGTAATGCTAGCACGCGATGTTGAGCTAGCATTTGTGGCGCGTGCTAAATATGGTGCTTTGCTTGATTTGGTGAAAAGCACTTTCTATTCTACGCGGACTTTTGGTAACCGATGCAACGCAAGTAGCACCGGATGCCAGGTGCGAAGGATCGTCACACTTTTCGTCAGGTACTCACTACGCGTCTTGTCAACGAAGGAATCGTTTCGACATTTCTTGTTTGTGATGAGCGTGTCGGGAACGCACTGAGGTGCGAGTCCTACCCGTCGTGAAGAGGATCGAATCCCAATCACCGATTGCCTAATCGAAGTTCGAATGGCTCGAAGATCGAATTGATTGTTCATTCTACAAAGGGAGGATCCTGACCGATGGCAGACAAGCCGCTGATTGGACTGAATTGCGATTACCGTGGGGTGCATCAGGGTGCACCAGCCTATTGCTATCTCGCTGCGGGTTATTTTGATTCCATTGTCAACGCGGGAGGTATACCAGTCCTTTTGCCGCCATCGACCGATTTGGCGAGCATCGACCAAGTCTTGGATTTGCTCGATGGCTTTGTGTTGGTCGGGGGAGCAGATCTTGACCCTCGAAACGACGGCTACATGTTGCACAGTTCGATTCGCCCGATGGATCCGCGGCGCGAGACGTTCGATCGCCAGCTAGCGTCTTCGATTGCAAATCGTCGCATGAGCGTAATGGCGATCGGCGCGGGAATGCAGCTGATCAATATCATCGAGGGGGGGAACCTTTTCTATGACATATCGATCGATGTGCCCAACGCGCTGCAACATCGCGATCCCCACGATCCCTACCATCGCCATTCTTTGGTTGTCGAGGCTGATTCGATTGTCGGTCGCGTTTATGGCGAAGGGGAGATTCGCGTCACCAGCCGCCATCACATGGCAATCGATCGACTCGCCGATTCTTTCCGAGTAACCGCTCGATGCCAAGACGGCATTATTGAAGCCATCGAGAATAAGCACGATGACTGGTTTGTGGTGGGCTGCCAATTCCACCCGGAATCGCAAGCCGCAAGCGCCTTGGATATCCGTATTTTTGAAGAGTTTGTTCGAGGGGTCGCAGTGCGAGTGGGTGGACTGGAATTGGCAGCCGCTTGATCACCCGCCGACTCAAAACAGTATCGGCAACGAAAGCTGCGGAAATACTGCAACCTCCCTCTTGAGAAAATGCCATGGATGGCTCCGGGGTTTCTTGGAACCCCGGTGTGGCACGGATGCCACTTTTTTCCTCTTCTCTAGTCGACTTTGAGTTCTCCACTATCTTCGTTGTCGATCAGCGAAGATTTCTGTTGTGTGGAGAGTTTGTGAGCTATATCTAATTTGCATGCCCACGCTGTCTTGGATGAGCCTCAATCCGTAGTCCGATTGTAATGAATGAAACGCTTGCGCCGAGAATTCTGCTGATCGATGCAAATCCGGATGGCCATTCGCTACTTTCCCAGGCGTTGGACAAGACCGGCATTGACCTGTCGAATGCGTACAGCAGCGCTCAAGGGGTCGAAATGGCTTCTGGGCACCATCATGATTTGATACTCCTGGATAGTGCCCTTCCGGACTTGAACGGGCTGCTCACGCTACGGCTTCTCAAGCAAACCACCAAGACCGCTGGATTCCCGGTGGTGTTTTTGGTGGGCAACACAGAAAAGGACTTGATCGGCGAGGCCTACTATGAGGGGGCGGTCGATGTTTTGCGCAAGCCGCTTTACCCTGAGGAACTCCAGGCCAGGATTCGATCGGTTTTGAAAACGCAGACGATGTTGCATCGACTCCGCTATCTCTCGCAAAACGATCCCCTAACCCGGTTGCCCAATAGGAATGGCATGTCGCAATGGATTCAGAAAGCGATCGATGCCCCTGCGGATTTTCCGCCACCGTATGGCGTTTTGGTTATCGGTGTCGACCGGCTGAATAACATCATCGAATCCCTCGGGCATGGTGCGTCGGAGGAAGTGTTGCGATTGGTTGCGATGTCGCTTCAGTCGATGTTGTCGCAATCGTCGGTCATGGAGCGATGTTGCAAGCGATTCTGTCTGGCGCGGTCATCGTCGGACTCGTTCGTTCTCTTGATGACTGGGGTCGAAGGATCCAGAACCGCTATGGGGCTGGCTACGGGGTTGGTGGAAGCCATCGCTACCACATACAAGATTGGGAACACGCAGCAATTCCTTTCGGCGAGCGTCGGCATTGCAATCTCACGTGAGGCACAGGGCGATTTTCACAATTTGATTCGCTTCGCGGATATTGCATACCAAGATGCCCGCAACGCAGGTCGCAGTCACGTTCAAATGTACGATCCCTCGATGGAAGAGGTGCTGCGTCGCAAACTGGATATCGAGAGCGATTTGCGCGTTGCAACCAGGAATCGAAACTTTCTGCTGGAGTATCAACCGGTCTTTAATCTCCAGACCAAGCAGTGCGAATTTGCTGAAACATTGATTTTTTGGGATCGGCCTAATCATGGCCTGATTCCTCTTCAGCGATTTCGGTCCATCGCGGATGAAAACGGATTCATGGGTGAGATCGCGAGTTGGGCCCTTTCCAACGCATGCAACCAGTTGTCGCAGTGGCAACATGAATCCTCGTCCTATGCACCGCGGCGAGTGAGTTTGGATCTGTCACGAAAACAACTTCAGCATCCACAGTTCATCGAAGCGGCCCTTGATGCGATTCAGCAGGCCAGGCTCAGGAACGACCGAGTGCAGTTCGAGATATCGGAAACCGACGTGATGTATGATCGGGACGGTATGGTCGAAACGCTGAAGAAAATGCGGGAATCGGGTATTCGAATCGTGATCGATGATTTCGGTAACTCGTTTCACTCCTTTCAGTGCCTGGACCAGTTTCCTGTGGATGGGATCAAGTTATCGAAGGCGCTCGTGCAGAATGTTGAGATCAATCCGCTGGTTGTCAAGTTGATCGAGATTCTTGTTCGGCAAGCAACGCAGTGCAACCTGACGATTGTGGCCGATGGCGTGGAGAGAGAAGCTCAGGCAAAGACGTTGAGCAATCTGGGCATTCGTTTTGGGCAAGGAACCTACTACACGAAACCGATGAATGGCGACTCGTTGATCCCATTCCTTTCCGATTGGATTGCGGCTCAGCGGAATCGCAATCGAGGTCGTATGGTTCCACCTGAGAACAACAGTACTGTACCGAGGAATTCCTATCGTTAAACTTAAGGCGTGCGGTGACGGGATCGGGATCCGGAATCGATGGGATGTTGAGCAAGCTACTATTTGCCTCGGAAACGTGGCGCTCGCTTATCGATAAAGGCTTGGATACCCTCGCGAGCGTCCTCTATCTGCAAACATCGAATGTAGGCGTCGGTATCAGCCCGATAAGCTACCTTTGCATGCGATCCTTCATCGAGGTGCACAAGTCGCTTGGTTGCTCGGAGAGCTTCTGCAGGCATAGCGAGCATACTCTCGGCTATCTGCATACCCCGTTTCATAAGCGATGCTCCCGGAACGATCTCACTGATCAATCCCCATTCGAGGGCTCGCGTTGCAGCGATAGGTTGCCCCATAAGGCACATCTCCAGTGCTCGCGACTTGCCAACTAAGGCTGTCAACTGCGCGATCCCATAACCTGGCGGCCAACCGAGTTTGATTTCCGGCATTGCGAATCGGGCATCGTGCCGGGCGATACGCATGTCTGCAGAATAGGCAGCGACGCATCCACCACCAAAGGCATCGCCATGAACCAAAGCGATGACCGGTTGCGGTAAACGTTCGAATGCCAGGTAAAGTTCGGCTTGCCGATAGCTCAGTTCACGCGCGTATTCCGGGGAGAATCCAGGAAGTTCCTTGACGTCATCCCCGGCGCAAAATGCGTCCCCTGCTCCGCGAAGAAGAACGACCCGAACCTCTTCAGGATGTCCAAATAGCCAAGCGATCACTTGTTCCAATTCGCTGGTCATTTCCGCATTGACGGCGTTGAGAACACGTGGGCGGTTCAAAGTTACAGTGCAGATGCTCTTATCGATCTCTACCAGGAGTGTGCGAAAGTTCGGAAGCGGACCGGTATTGGATTTCAGGTTCGTGGCTCTTTCTCCCGAACCGGATTGCTTGGAAAGATTTTCTATAAGTCGCTCGACGGAGACCAATGCGCGGGTGTGCAAGCCGTGTCCGATGCGCCGCGGTCCTGTCGAGGGAAGATCCTCGACAAATGCTTCCACTTCAAATTGAATCTTACGGCCGTCGATGGTAAGCACGCGAGCTTCTCCGCGTACTGATGCGCCGAGCCCTGCACCGCCGACGTGTTGAATTTGGACATCGACTCCGACCGATTCCTCACCTGGTTCGAGAAAAGGGCGAATGGCCTCCCTCGCTGCTCGCTCCATCAGCAGAATCATGTTTGGCGTGGAGAAAACCGCGGCCCTTGGATCGCCCCCGAGGAGAATGATCATCGATGGATCGACCGTCCACTCCAATCGGCCAACATCACCAACCTTGAGGCCAGGTTTCATCTTCGAAATGCTCTACAGTGGAAATGAAATCGCGTCCATCTGCCTATTGTAATCACGGTTTTTGTTCGCCGTAGGGTGTTGGCGATCTACAAACTCAGATCACTTCGCGATGCAGTCACTTAGTATCTGCGGGCTACGGAGCGACCACCGGTGCGGACGATGAAGCCACGCAATTCCAGCACGCTAAGGGTGCTCAACACCCTCGCAACTGGAAGGGCGCATCGCGTGATGACCACATCGATATCGGTCGGTTGGGAATCAATGGCTCCCAGGATGGTTTGTTCCATGTCGTTGAGTTGGATCTCGGAAGGAGTCTTGATCTCGAGGCCGGAAGATGAATGAAAAGATTTCGTCAACGGCCCCAGTTGTTCAAGTATATCCTGTGCATCTTGAACCAGAATTGCTCCATCGCGAATCAGTCGATTGCATCCACGCGACGTTCGCGACGTGACCGGGCCTGGGACAGCGAAAACATCGCGGCCCTGTTCGCCTGCATGGGTCGCAGTGATCAAGGAGCCGGAACGGTCAGCGGCCTCCACCACGACCACTGCGAGGCTCATGCCGCTGATGATCCGGTTGCGTTGTGGGAAGACTCCTGCTTTGGGTAGTGCAAACGGATGGGTTTCGCTGATGATCAAGCCGGAATCGCAAATGCGAGCGGCTAGTTTCTTGTGTTCGGGCGGGTAGATGTCGGAAAGGCTGCTGCCAAGAACCGCGATCGTGCGGCCGCCGGCATCTAGAGTTGCCTCATGGCAGACCGCATCGATACCTCGAGCCAATCCGCTAACGATCGTCGCTCCCATGTTGCTCAAGCCTTGTGCCAGCCGCTCCGCCATGACTCGGCCGTAGTATGTAGCATGCCGTGTTCCGACCATAGCGATCGACAAAGTATCGGATTTGGAAAAGCACCCTTTGGCATACAGAAGCAGGGGCGGATTAGCGATCTCACGGAGCAAATGAGGATAGCGAGGATCCCCTGGATAAATGATGTCGATCTCATTTTCCTGACAATGATCGATGACCCGATCGACCAAATCGCTTCGTCGCGAGTCTTGAATGCTGACGGCCAATTTCGGTCCAACTCGCTCTACCTCACCAAGTTGACTAAGTGTGGCATCTAGGACAGCGGCAGCGGTTCCGAAATGAGTCAGCAACCGACTCATGATGCGAGGACCGATTCCAGGGACTAGTGTCAAGCGAAG
>JBILVV010000013.1:0-27650 GCA_044370255.1 Pirellula sp. | reverse complement strand
CAACAAGCTGTTTCTGCGTCTTGCTGAACTCCGAGTACCAGCGGTCGCGAATCTCTTCCATCGTCCGCCTCGATTCTGCGGTCTCGATAGCCGCAAGGGCTTCGAGCGACGTTCTAATCAACCCCCAATTGCAAATATGATGGAATTGCCGAATCAAAGCTAGTATCGCCGGGTGGTTCTTGTCTATCGAAATCAATGCCTTGAGGCATGCACAAAATGCCTGTGGCACTCCATCCAAATCATTTTGCGAGGCGGCTAAGATCAAGTCATCAATCGCCGGCCCTACCCCTATTCTTCATTTTCCCGATCGCGCTGGCCGCCAACTTCACAAGGTGTGCTTCCTCCTCGCGCAACGCTTGACGTAGCAAGGGAAGTGCGTCGGATGCATGACAACGCTCGCAAGTAGGGCATTGATCCGAGTTCACGGTTGCTCATCTTCCAGCAATCCCCATTCCTTCAATAAATCGGAACGGTTGAATTTGGGCATGACGATCTCTCCATTCATCAGCACGAACACCGTGAATTCGGGGGGGCGATCGTAAAAGCCCCCTTTTTTCACGTGTGCCGCAAACCGGATACACCAACACCACTTGCAGTTCTCCCCATCGATCGGGTAGAGCGTGATGTAGGACAATCGCCATTCCCAGAGTGCGTTGTTTCGCAAGCGGTCTCGACGAAACCGATTCGCAATCAACAATGCTGCTCGAGCGCTCACCGGAGGGTTTTCTTCCGCAGGATCCCAACGAGGCGACTTCCTGACGGTTTCTTTATCGATCTCGGTCTCCATATCCTCTTCAAGCCCGTAGGCGAAGAAAATGGATCCTTCGACATCATCCGTCGCCCCTTCATAGGGTGAAATGGCAAGTTGCCGGGACACGAAGAACATAACGATCGCGCATCCGGTAACAAACAACAGCAGATTGGAAATCGTGAACCGTGTCATATTCTACCTATCCAGTTTATTGATCCGCACATGCGCAACGGACACCCGTTACAGAGAATCCGCGCTAAAAGGGGCATGGTACGCATCCTATGGAATGTTCTAGTGTAGCAGTCTGATCCAAGCCGTTGTAGCCCTTCAGAAGTTCTCCCTGGGTACGGATTTCGAGTTTTCACATCGGTCCACCACACGGATTCCTCCGTCCTCGGTGACGTTGATCGCGTTGGGAGTATGGAGCATCTTCGCGATGGAATCGTGTCGCTCATGAGATGCATGATCGACGAACGCCTCACTGACCCCCTAGTGATGCTGACACCTTAACATGGTCAAAAAGAAGCAAGCTAACACGAGCAAAAGAAAAAGGATCTGTTTTAGGAACTGCCTCGTAAGGCCCCCTCTCGCTCAATTTCTGTGACTCTCTCTTGTCGAATGTAAAATCGCCGGAGGACGGAAGCAACCGCAAGGGTCACCATCGAAAGAACCCAGAGCCAGTAGCCCATTCTAAGTTCGCTGATCATGGATCGAACACCGACAGGGTGATTTCCGTAGTAGGTCGACTCCTGGAAGGCGAACAGCATCGAGAAGCAAAACCCCGCAATCGACGCGATCAGACTGGTATTCAGTAGCTTACGTAATTGATCGTCCGGTACTGTCGGCTTAAATGACACGGCCAATGTACCGACGCCTACCAGGTAGCACGGATTCGCAAGCCAGGCGAATTCACCGCACACTAGCCCAAGTGGTCCGAATAGCAACAAAGCCCACCCGGAGTCATCTTCCGGACTGAAGCAAGGGAGCAAAAGGCTGAACAAATACAAAGTCAGCGAGACAAATGCTGCAGTCACTGACAAGAAATATTTCCGTATCATGATCCCGTCTACCCCGTAGCAACAGGCAAGTGAGTGAACCATCGCTTCATCCGCGGATTCAGGCGAGATACACTCCCTCAAATCATACCTTTACACAGTTCCACCCCTAGCGCCCACCAATGATTTGGCACGATCAAAGCCTATAAGCTATCTGCTTCATCCTCATTTTTTCCGTTCGCTAAAGCAAGATCGAAACGAAATGCCTGTCCTAGCTTTTCCTAGCTTTTCCTCTTACGATCGAACGGTCTGCATTGCTGCTGGCACGCATTGCGCTACGTCGAGAACGAGGGCCAGCCTAAGACAGCCCGGTCACCAAGGTCAATTGATGGCCTTCGAGAATAGTCGGGGGTTCGCATTTCTCTGCGAGGTCGCGAATCACACGCTCTGGAACGACATTGCCGCGATTCCGATTCTGATGAATGATTGTTGCGAGGGGAGGCTCCACGTAGACGATCTCAACACGAGCTTTATAGTCCCAGAACAGATCGAGCCAGCGTCCTCGTGTGGTACGCAGAACATTCGTAGCATTGAAAACAAACGGGGCTTTTTCGCGCAACAGTTCCCGGCATCGCTCGCGTGCAAGTTGCGCGACGCGACCTTGATTGTCCGTAGGATCGACATCGAGCTCTTCGCGAAGTGCGTCTAGAGAAACAACTGGCAAATTCGAACGATTCCTACCAATCCAGTAGTCCTTGCCACTGCCGGGCAATCCCGACAACAGAGTCACGGACGAAGCGGTTTCCTCATGGGGAACATAGTGCAGGTTGGGCTCGGGATGTCGGCAGTAAGTCAGCCTCGCATGGTCCGTCTCAAATGGATAGGGTGTCGTGAAACACCCGTACTCCTCGGCGACGAGTTTCCAGCAGTGCAAGTCTTCTTCTGGACGGTCCATGGAGTCAGAGTCTCGGCCTCGCGAGTCCGCTAGGGCAAACAAATACAGCAGTCGATTATTGACTAGACAAGATAGTCGCACCACTTCGTGGACAGGATCTTTGCGCTCGAGAAGAAATACAGGCTTTCCGTGATACCGCACGAGATGACAAATGGCTTCTCGTGTTGCGATATCGCATTCCAGTCCTCGAAGGATCGAACGTGCCATTTGCTCTCCCTTGATCGCATGTTTGGGCGAGCGAATGCGTCCTGTTTCGGGATCGACTTCCGTCGTGATGGGTTTCGCAATGTCGTGGAACAGTGCTGTAAAGACCAGTTTCGCTCGATCTAGATCAGAGAGAGAGTCCCAATCGCTTAACTTCTCTAACTGTCGCAAGACCAACTGCGTATGAGTCCAGACATCACCTTCGGCATGCCACTGCGAATCCTGAGCGCAGCGAGACATCGCATCGCACCACGGCTGTTTACCAGCCCAGTCGATGACTGCATCGATCGATTTTGTTTTAAGCGTTTCCCAGTTCATGAAATCACCAGTGGCTCCAGGACTGTCTCTCTACACGCGAATCAAATCCAAATATCCACGCCTTGACGAAGCTGGTTTGGGACCATGATTTGCTGTTGCCAGTGGGTGCTTTGAGTGATTTTCTCTACAAACTCAGGTCGTACCATCTTGGCCCTGCCGACAACGCCTGAGGGGGACTCGATACGCAGATAAAGCCCCTCCATCAGATTATCGGTCTGCCCCGTGCGGGGATTATCAAACGCACTATCGAACAGGGACGGACCGATTAGATGCTCAAGATCCTTGCGTTTGATTTCTCCTCGATGCAAGACCGGTACCGTTTGGACGCCAGTGCCATCGAGGAGTTGCATGCGATCCTCGAGAGTCAAAAAGTTATCCGTAGCTTTGTCATAAATATCGAATTCGAAAAAGAAGTGAGTGAGTTTTCGGTAGTGAATGGTGTGTTTTGCATAGGCCCACTCGCCAAAGAGGATGTATCGCTCTTGCAACCGTTCGTACAGCGAGTGTCGTCGAACGAGACACCACTGCTTGAAAAGGTCGTACTGTGGGTGCATACCTTCGGTGATTAAGTGACCGCGGCATTGAAGAACCAGCTGATCTTGGTTCGCGAAATGGATTCCCACGTTCGTTCCATCGATTTTTTCCTCCACGATGAGTGACTCATCACCGATGAAAGCAACGGAATCCCGTTCCGACAAATGTTTGTCATCGTCGGTACCTTTTGAGCCGAACAAATGCGGTGTTCTTGGGAATTTTATAAAGTCGCCCCGCGTCGCACCCATCGCCATCCCTCCTTTTGCAAACAGACAGTGTACGCAAAAGAGACTCCCACTCCAAAATCGGTTCGCTCCATGGCGAATAGCTTGGCGCCGAATGCCTAACGCCGTGTGGTCCATGGCGCCCGGTAATCGTTGCCAGGCGTATCGAATCCGGGTGACACGCCCAGACGCTTCGCAATGGTCGTGGGAGTGAGTGGAAGTACGTTGAGGCACCCCTCCAGGAAAGCCAGGTCCAGAGGGTGCAAAACCAGGAGCAACCGGAGAACTTGGGCCGCTTCCACCAAACGGACCTTGCGGGCCAGAAAAGTCGGGCTCGCAATCCATTGGACCGGCAGATGGATCGAGGGTTGAAGTTGGGTAGCCTCTGGATCGGAAGACCAACAGGTCACGCAAATGTGGGATTTTCGAATGCTTTTGCAATTCGAAGCCCTTTTTGTCGACCAATCACATCGGCCTCGTTATACATGGAGACCTCGAAGGTACAACATTCCGTGATCTTTACTTCGCCTCTCCGTAAATTGCAAAACATGATCCTCCTGGACTCTATTCCCCTTTGGTTGCTGGTCGTATCTGTAGCCCTTAGTGTCTGGGTTGCCATCGAACTAGGGTATCGTGTTGGCCGCACGCGAGCGGGTCACCCAATACACGAGGCGGAAGCCCCGGTTGGGACGATTGTGGGAGCCATCCTGGGACTGCTGGCTTTCTTCTTGGCGTTCACGTTCAGCTTGGCCGCAACCCAATTTGAAGCTCGAAGGGAAATGGTCGTCGAGGAGGCCAACGCCATCGGTACGACCTTTCTTCGCGCGGGATTCCTTCCATGCTCGCAGGCTACGGAGGTGCGTCGCCTGTTGGACAAATACGTCGATGTGCGATTGGACGTTATTAAAGAACGAGATCTCGAGAAAGTGATTTCCCTATCCGATGATCTGCATCGCCAACTGTGGAGCGAGACGGAGAACGCAGGGAATCTACAGAACGACTCGGTAACCGTGGGATTGTTTGTCGAATCACTGAACGCTCTGATCGATGTCCACTCCAAACGCATTCAGATCGGCCTTCGCAATCGATTACCTCCGTTGCTCTGGGGTGTACTCTTTCTACTGACATTCTTCGCCATGGCAGGTGTTGGATACCAAAAGGGTTTATTCAAGTCGTTGCGATCCCCAGTAACTTTTATCATGATCGTATGTTTTTCGATTATCATTGGATTGATAGCGGATCTCGATACTCCGCAAGATGGGTTTCTCGTGGTTAGTCAAGAAGCGATTTTGAAACTGCAGGAATACATCCGAGCAACACCCTAATCTGATAAACCAGGTCGTCGTAATGCTCGTGAACGTCAGCCCATTCGCCGTCATTTCTGAGTAAACCGTATCCGTGTGAGGCAAGTCATGGCTCGCAAGAAGAAATCCCATGAGGGTGCTACCATAGAGACCAGCCAGTCGCTGCAGGCTCACCCGACACGTGAGGACTTGATTGCCTTCGGAAAAAGTTTACGGGACAAATGCCCGCGTCAAAGCCATGCCTTGTGGCAAGCGCCACCCGATCGGCGAGATCCGTTGGATCTAATCCGGGAATCGAATCATGATCGATTGCCGCAACTGATACCGATTCGCCATGGCCGCATGCTTCAATCGCCGTTTGCATTTTATCGCGGATCGGCCCTCAATATGGCAGCGGACTTAGCCACGACCCCTATTAGCGGCCTGCGCGTGCAAGCGTGCGGCGATTGCCACTTGATGAATTTTGGCGCATATGCGACTCCCGAACGCCGAGTGATCTTCGACATCAACGACCTCGACGAAACCCTGCCTGCCCCATGGGAATGGGATATCAAGAGGTTGGCTACTAGTTTTGTTCTCGCATGTCGCGACAACGGATTCAGCCAGGAGGAGGCTCGCGATGCGGTACTCAATTGCGTTCGTTCCTATCGCGAACACATGGCAGAGTACAGCGAGATGACCGTATTGGAGGTTTGGTATGCGAGCATCGATGTGGAGAGATTGCTTCCAACCATTCGCGACAAAGAAGCCCGTGAGCGTGCGGAAAAGCGTCTCTCGAGCGCACGCGAACGAAGCATCCTGGAACATGAGTTTCCCGAATTGGTAACGAGCGAAGGTTTGACACCCTCAATCAAGGAATCGCCCCCACTGATCTTCCATCCGCGCGAAGTCGGATACGAGGAACACTTGGCATCGTTTCGCGTTGCCTTCGAAACCTACAAAGAGTCGCTCGAGGAAGATCGACGTATTCTGCTCGATCGCTTTCAACCGAAGGATTTTGCAATCAAGGTAGTCGGAGTTGGAAGCGTGGGAACCATTTGCGGGATCATCCTCTTGATGGCGGGTGCGAGAGACCCACTATTTCTTCAAGTAAAACAGGCGAGGCCCTCCGTTCTTGAACCCTACGCGGGCAAGTCCCTGCATGCCAATCATGGCGAGCGAATCGTGCATGGCTACCGCATGATGCAGTCCGCGAGCGATCTTTTCCTCGGTTGGACCGAAGGTCGCCTGGGTAGACACTTCTACATCCGTCAACTCAAGGACATGAAGATTAAGCCACTTGTCGAGTTATTCACCCCGAGTGTGATGCAACAGTACGCCGAGCTATGCGGCTGGGCGATCGCTCATGCACATGCTCGTTCTGGCGAACCTGCCCAGATCAGTGGCTATTTGGGCAAGAGTGACAAATTCGATGAAGCGATCGCTGATTTCGCGAAGTCCTATGCGGACCAGTGCGAGCGTGATTATGAAGTGATCGTCACCTCCGCGAGAAAAGGTGATATCGAAGTCTTCATCGAAGAAGCATGATCTCGCGAAGTAAGGGCTCTTCGAGAAACGATTTGCAACACGCATCCGTTTGCTACAATGCCTTGCCGATGCATTGCAAGCGGTTGGCCGCATTCAGTGGGTGTCAGAAGAGCTAGCCGGTACGGAGTCGACTTGCGAAGATGCACCGATAACCTTGACGACGCGAAGGGTTTCTATGTCCAAAAAAATGATTGCCATCGCATTCCTACTCGTTGCGTTAGCGGGCGGGATCTATGGCTACCAGGCTTGGAAGACGGCACAGTCCGCATTGCCCGAAGGGATAGCGTCTGGAAACGGCAGGGTCGAAGCCAAACAAGTCGACATCGCCGCCAAGGAAAGCCTTCGGGTCAAGGAGATCCTGGCCAAAGAAGGTGATCTCGTCGAAAAGGGGCAAGTTCTGGTGAACATGGACGTCTCAACGCTGGAATCCCAATTGAATCAAGCCAAGGCGAGCTTCGCCGCAGCTGAGGAACGAGTGGCCGCGGCGAACTCCGCAGTGGTCCGGCAAAAGAGCCTAGCAGCCAACGCCAAGATCGAGGAGAACCGACTTGCCGAGTTGCTCAAAACCGATTCGGCTTCCGAAGCGGAATATGATCGCGCTAAAACAGCTGCGGAAGCATCCGCAGCTGCCGTAGCCGAAGCAGCAGCCACGCTCCGCTCTGCTGAACAGGAAGTCAAAGGGGCTCAAGCAAACGTCGAAACCATCCAAACACGCATCGACGATGCGATCCTCAAAGCACCCGTGCGCGGTCGCGTTCTCTACAAACTCGCGGAAAACGGAGAGGTCCTCGGCGCCGGCGCGAAAGCTCTCACGTTGGTGAATCTCGAAGACGTCTACATGGAGATCTTCTTGCCAGGCCCGATCGCCGGGAAGCTTAAGGTTGGATCCGAGGCACGGTTGACTGCCGACCATACGCCCGATCGATGCGTCGCGGGGGTAGTTTCGTTTGTATCTCCGGAAGCTCAGTTCACTCCCAAGCAAGTCGAAACCAAGAGCGAACGGGACAAACTGATGTTTCGCGTCAAGATCCAAGTCCCCGAGGAAATGGTCAAAGCATACATCGAGCGGGTAAAGACCGGTGTGCGTGGCGTCGGCTACGTGAGATACGATGACAAAGTTCAATGGCCTGGTTTCCTTGCCTCTCCGGTTGGTATTCCACCCACCCTTCCGCCGACTGAACCCACAACTCCCGCTTCGCAATCTCCCGAAGCATCATCATCGCCGACACCCGATAGTCCGAATCCATAAACGCGGAACAGGCGAATCTCTCCATGCAGTCCGCTCCCGTCGTTTCGATACAAGGTGTCACGCATCGTTATGGCAAGCGCGTCGCGCTTCAAGGTATCGATCTCGAGATTCCCCCAGGAAAGATGGTTGGCGTGATCGGACCGGACGGCGTCGGCAAATCGACGCTGCTCGGATTGATCGCAGGCGCCAAACAATTGCAGCAGGGGAAGATGCTGGTGCTCAACGGTGATATCGGAGATGCCAGCCATCGGCGCGATGCATGTCCCCGTATTGCCTACATGCCACAAGGGCTAGGCAAGAATCTGTACCTCGAATTGAGCGTGCGGGACAACATCGACTTCATGGCGAGATTGTTCGGTCTATCTCGTGACGAGCGACGCGTCAAACTCGATCAACTTTTGCAAGCCACTGGCCTTAGTCCATTCCCCGACCGCCCCGCCGGAAAACTGTCTGGAGGGATGAAGCAAAAGGTGGGCCTCTGCGGGGCACTCGTCCATGAGCCCGATCTATTGATCCTCGATGAACCCACCACCGGAGTTGATCCACTCTCGCGGCAGCAGTTCTGGACCCTCATCGAATCGATACGGCAAGACCGCCCGAATATGAGCGTCCTGATCTCAACGGCATACATGGATGAAGCCGAACGATGGGATTGGCTCGTCGCGATGGACGATGGTCGGATCCTAGCGACCGGAACACCAACGGAACTCATGGCCAAAACAGGGACGCGGGATCTCGAACATTGCTTTATCAAGCTCCTTCCGGAATCAAGGCAAGAGGGGCATCGCGAGCTAATTATTCCACAACGAGCTGGCAACACCGAGATCGCAATCGATGCCAAAGGTCTAACGCGGCGGTTTGGCGATTTCGTAGCCGTCGACCATGTGACGCTGTCAATCGAACGAGGCGAGATATTCGGGTTCCTCGGTTCCAACGGTTGTGGCAAGTCGACGACGATGAAGATGCTGACCGGGTTGCTGCCAGCGACCGAGGGCTCGGCTACCATTTTCGGCAAGAGCGTCGAAGCGGGGAGTTATCAAGTGCGCCGCAATCTGGGCTACATGACTCAATCGTTTTCGCTCTACGGCGAATTGACGGTCCGCGAAAACCTCGTCCTGGATGCGAGGCTCTACCATCTCGATGCGACCAAGACAAAGGCTCGCATTGCAGAATTGGTCGACAAGTTCGGTTTGGGCCCATACCTGGATGCCAATACAGACAGCCTCCCAATGGGGCTCAAGCAACGATTATCGCTTGCAGTTGCCGTCCTTCATGAACCAACGATTCTGATTCTGGACGAGCCAACTTCGGGAGTCGATCCCATCGCGCGGGACAGTTTCTGGGAACTGCTGATCGATCTGTCGCGGAATCAGGGGGTCACGATTTTCGTGACAACGCATTTTATGAATGAAGGAATGCGTTGCGATCGTATCTCCCTCATGCATGCTGGCCGAGTTCTCGCATGCGACAAGCCGGAGAAACTGGTATCGGACCGTGGAGCGGCCAATCTCGAAGAGGCCTTTATAGGCTATATGCAGGATGCGATCGAGGAATCGGAACGATCCGATCCAAAACAAAATAACCCTGCATCAAGCGATTCGAAAAACGCTGCATCGCATGGCGAGAGTAATCAGCAAAGCAAGCACTCCCACGCATCGAATCTGGGAGCCCGTCGTTTGCTCGCCTATGCCGCGAACGAAGCCAATCAGATCCTGCGAGACCCGGTCCGGCTGGCATTTGCCTTTGTCGGTTCGGCAGTGATGATGCTCGTCTTTGGGTTTGGGATCACCACCGACATTCAGAACGTGCGTTTCGCGGCACTCGATTACGATCAAACCCCGCAGAGCCGCGCATACATCAATCAGTTTGCCGGCTCGCATCCCTACTTTATCGAAATGCCACCCGTTCGGTCTCCCCAGGAAGCGATCGATCGATTGAAGTCGGATGATGTTTCAATGATCCTTGAGATCCCACCCAATTTCGCGCGCGATCTAAAACGAGATCGGCAGCCTGAGGTTCTCGCGCAAGTTGATGCTGCCATGACATTTCGCGGCGAAACTGTCTCGCAATACGCCCAGGGGATCCACAATCACATGCTCAAGGAGGCATCGGATGTCCTCTCTGGCAAACCGATGCGATATGTCGCCGATATCGAGGATCGTTTCATGTATAACCCGACCTTTGAAAGCATCTACTCGATGGTCCCGAGCATTCCCGCGCTCCTCTTGGTATTGATTCCTGCAATACTCATGGCGGTCAGTATCGTGCGTGAGAAGGAACTCGGTTCCATGATCAATTTCTACGTGACTCCGACTCGCAAGCTGGAATATTTGATCGGCAAACAGTTGCCTTACGTTTTGATCGTCATGGCGAACTACTTTATCCTCGTCGGGATGGCCGTTTTCTTGTTCGGCGTTCCGATCAAAGGGAGTTTTCTGACCCTGACTGCCTGCACATTCCTCTATGCGTTCGCCACAACCGGCATTGGCATGGCTGTGTCATCCTTTACCAGTTCGCAAGTGGCGGCGGTGTTCATCACTGCGATCGTCACCATGTTGCCGACGCTTCAGTTCTCAGGACTGATGCAACCGGTATCGACATTGACCGGCAATGCCAAGTTCATCGGAATGATCTGGCCAACGACTTATTACATGCACGCGAGCGTCGGCGCGTATACAAAGGGTTTGCATCCGTTTCTTATCATTCAAGACATGCTCTTTCTCGCCGCGTGCGTCCCCGTGCTGTGGGGCATCAGTTGGCTGGGGCTGCGGAAACAGGAAAAGTGATGTTGACGTCGTTGCTGAACATCTTCTGGCTGGGTGTGAAAGAGCTGCGAAGCTTGCTCAGCGATTATGTCATGGTCCTGTTCCTGCTGTACGCATTTACTGCCGCGATCTATGTGCAGGCAACCGGCACATCGAGCGAGGTCAACAATGCTTCGATCGCATTCGTCGACGAAGACGAGTCGGGGTTATCGATGGAATTGATGAACGCATTCTATCCTCCGCGGTTCCAGACCCCGGAATTGATTGGAGCCGATCAAGTCGACGACCTGATGGATCGGGGCAAGTACATGTTTGTTGTCGCGATCCCGCCTCAATTTGAATTCGATCTTCGTGCCGACCGTAATCCCGAAATCCAGTTGAGTATCGATGCGACTGCGATGCAACAAGCAGGTGTTGGATCGAACTACATCAAGAACATTCTCAACGATCGAATCGCCAACTACATGCTTCGACGGGACAAAACCAACCAACAACCGATCGAGTTAGTGGTTCGCAAGATGTTCAACCCTAACGGAACCTCGTCATGGTTCACCAGTGTGGTAGCCATCATCAACCAGATCACGCTCCTCACCGTGGTGTTGACCGGTGCGGCCGTGATACGGGAACGGGAGCACGGGACGCTCGAGCATCTTTTGGTGATGCCTCTCAATGCCTTTGAGATCGCGCTAGCCAAAGTATGGTCCAACGGCTTGGTGATTCTGCTGGCCACGATGCTATCGATGTATGCCGTCGTGGAACAAGCCCTTCAAGTTCCAATCGCAGGGTCGATGGCTCTCTGGCTCGTCGGCGTAGTCCTATACTTATTCTTTGCAACGGCACTAGGGATTTTTTTGGGAACGATTTCCCGGTCGATGGCTCAGTTCGCGCTCTTGATCATCTTGGTAATCGTCGTGCTGCAACTACTCTCTGGGGGCAATACGCCGGTGGAGAGCCAACCAGAATGGTTGCAGTATGTGACCTATCTGCTGCCGTCTCGGCATTTCGTCAGTTTTTCTCAGATCATCATTTACCGCGGGGGCGGGTTATCGGCAGTCTGGGAAAACTTTGTCGTCGTGGCGGGGGTGGGTATCCTGTTCTTCGTCTACAGCTTGCAGTTGTTCCGCAAATCGATTGCGGTAACCAAATAGTGAGCCATACCGCTGGAGAGAGTGACGCGGGCCACACAGTCAAGAAGTGTGCGTGTGGCGACTAGCAGATGGGAAGCGTCCAAGTTACTATGTTCCGTGCCGAAATCTTATGAGTCGCTGGCTTA
Organism: Pirellula sp.; assembly: GCA_044370255.1. Classification (GTDB taxonomy): domain Bacteria; phylum Planctomycetota; class Planctomycetia; order Pirellulales; family Pirellulaceae; genus JBKCUI01. Next base: position 15,551 of record JBILVV010000013.1, on the reverse strand, counting down.
GCGACTATCCAATCCCAGGAGCGATTTGTTACATGTCTGGTAATCAGTTATTTCGCAAGAAATCTCTCGACTCGATGGTCGACGAACTTGGAACGCACCATTCGCTCAAGCGGTCGCTTGGGCCGGTGGCACTCACGTCGTTGGGTGTAGGAGCGATTATCGGAACGGGGATCTTTGTTCTTGTTGGTAAAGCAGCCGCAGACCAGGCTGGCCCGGCCGTTATGCTTTCTTTCGTCGTCGCGGGACTCGCATGCGTCTTTGCCGCCTTGTGTTATGCGGAATTCGCCTCGATGGCACCCGTTGCAGGCTCGGCATACAACTACGCATACGCGACTCTCGGCGAACTGATGGCCTGGATCATCGGCTGGGACTTGATCCTCGAGTACGCGGTTGCATCGTCGACGGTAGCTCACGGCTGGTCGAAGTATCTTCAGAAGTTGCTAGAACAGTTTAGCCTTAATCCATTTAAGGAGGGGGGGGCTTTGCATCGATTCTCCGAAGCACCGTTCGATTTCAATGCCTCGAAAGAAGCGGCGGAAATGACCCTAGCGACCGGCGAGAGAGTGATGGTTGATCCTGGTTCCTTTTTTGCGACCCAGTATTTCTTCGACTTACCTGCAATTCTGATCACTGCGGTCATCACGTTTATCTTGGTGCGAGGAATCAAGGAGAGTGCCTTTACCAATGCCATCATGGTTGCTGTCAAAGTGATCGTCGTATTGTTTGTGATCTTTGCGGGTATGTGGTATTTCAAACTCTCGAACTGGACCGATAATTTTGCACCCTATGGATACGGCGGGATCACATTCTTCGGACAACCGATTTTCGATTGGCCCGAAAAAGGTGTGTTGGCGGGCGCGGCCTTAGTCGTGTTCGCTTACTTAGGATTCGACGCGGTTTCCACACAAGCCGAGGAGGCTAAGAATCCTTCCCGAGACTTGCCCATTGGAATCATCGGCTCGTTGTTGATTTGTACGGTTTTCTACGTTGCCATGTCCGGCGTGCTAACAGGGATGGTTCCGTACGACAAGATCGATCGCAATGCACCCGTTGCGACTGCGTTTCAACAAGTTGGATTTACCTCGGCACAATTCATCGTGACGGTGGGAGCGATCGCTGGCATCACATCCGTTCTCTTGGTCATGATGATGGGCCAACCCCGTATTTTCTTGGCAATGGCCCGGGATGGTCTGTTGCCATACAGTTTCTTTGGCGCGGTCCACCCCACTTACCGCACGCCGCACAAGTCTACGATCTTAACTGGGTTCATGGTGGCGGCCGCCGCAAGTATGTTGCCCCTCAACATTCTGGCGGAATTGACTAGCATCGGCACATTGTTCGCATTTGTGTTGGTCTGCGGATCCGTCCTTGTACTGCGATACACGGATCCCGATCGACCGCGGCCGTTCCGATGCCCATTGTCACCTTGGTTCCCGATGGCCGGAATCATCCTTTGCCTGATGCTGATGCTATCGCTACCGGGCGAGAATTGGTTGCGACTGGTGCTTTGGCTTTGCGTCGGACTGGTGATCTATTTCTCCTACGGATATTGGCACAGCAAGCTACGCAAGCAGGGCTAAGTGTACTAGGCACACAGTTGTCATTTACGATCGGGTTTGTTAGCTTGAAAGGCGTCTGGTAGATATTTCAATCCCTCACTCCACTAGGACGGAAACACCGATGCGATTCATTGCCTCCCTACTGCTACTCTGTGCGTGCTTCTCTGGTCTTGCCACCGCCGAGTCACCGAAGGACGCCAAAGTAACTCACAAGGTTTTCTTTGACATCACTATTGACAATGAAGATGCGGGCCGGATCGTGATCGGACTCTTCGGTGACGATGTTCCCAAGACCGTAGAAAATTTTCGATGCCTGTGCACAGGGGAAAAAGGGAAGGGAAAGAGCGGGAAACCTCTGACATACAAAGGAAGCACGTTTCACCGCGTTATTCCGAACTTTATGCTGCAAGGAGGTGATTTCACCGCAGGCAATGGCACAGGTGGAGAGAGTATTTATGGCACGACGTTCAAGGACGAGAACTTCAAATTCGTACATGATGCACCGGGCCTCTTGAGCATGGCGAACGCCGGGAAGGATACCAACGGATCGCAGTTCTTTATCACAACCGTGGTGACCGACTGGCTCAACGGCCGGCATGTTGTTTTCGGCAAAGTGCTGGAAGGGATGGACGTCGTGAAGAAGGTGGAAAAGAAAGGCTCAGATAACGGAACGCCCAGAGCAAAAATCGTTATCAAGGATTGCGGCGAGCTCAAAGACGACTACACGAGCGATGGCGAGAAAAAATGAGACGTTGGATCGTTGGGCGGGCACTAGCGGTGGCTCCACGCCCATCGCAAAGCCTCTGGGCGTGCCACCCCTACGGGCGTGCCACCCATACGTAGAGCTTCGGGACGTGAAACCTGGAGCGAATCGTAGCGCAAGCAAATTCTCGGTCTTTTGAGGCCGGTCAATAACAAACCCACTCTTCGACATAAACGGAGAGTGGGTTCGCACTTTCTAAGTTAACGAGTTGCTTTAGTTCTTCACTTCGAACTCGGCATCGATGGCATCGTCGTCACCCGCAGCGGACTGGCCCGCTTCGGATGCTGGCTGGATCGGTTGCTGCGGAACGCTCGCCCGGAACGCTTGTGCGGTCTGCTCCAGTTCGCTGGTGGCAGACTTGATCGCATCCACATCGTTGCTGGCGATTGCATCTCGCACCTTCTTGATTGCAGCTTCGAGCGGCTCGCGATCCGATGCGGACATCTTGTCTCCCTGTTCCTTGATTGCCTTCTCCAAACCGTAAACCATGTTCTCGCCACGGTTCTTGGCTTCTGCGAGCTCGACTTGCTTGCGGTCTTCGGCAGCGTGGGTCTCTGCGTCCTTCCGCATGCGCTCGATTTCTTCCTGACTCAAGCCGCTCGACTGCTCGATCTTGACGCTCGCCTGCTTGCCGTTCTTCAAGTCTTTCGCCGACACGTTCAGAATACCGTTTTGGTCGATATCGAATTTGACCTCGATCTGCGGAACACCACGGGGTGCTGGATCGATACCTTCCAAGTTGAATTGGCCGAGCAATCGATTATGAACCGCCACCTTGCGCTCTCCCTGGAAGACGCTGACAGTCACCGCAGTTTGGCCATCGGCCGCTGTAGAGAACGTCTGCTTCTTTTCGACCGGAATGGTTGTGTTGCGTTCGATCAAGGCAGTGAGAATCCCCCCTTCGGTTTCGATGCCGAGGGTCAACGGGGTGACGTCCAAGAGGAGAACGTCTTTGCGTTCGCCCGATAGGACACTCCCCTGAATCGCAGCACCGACAGCAACTACTTCATCAGGATTCACTCCTTGGTGCGGTTCCTTGCCGAAGATGTCCTTAACGATCTGGCGTACCTTGGGAACGCGGGTCGAACCGCCCACCAACACCACTTCGTCGATGTCTGAAGGCTTCAGCTTGGCATCTTGCAGCGCTTGCAACACCGGTTGTCGGCATCGCTCGATCAAGGAATCGACGAGCGTCTCGAAGGTGCTCCGCGTGATCGTCATCTGCAGGTGCTTGGGACCGGTTGCATCCGCCGTGATGAATGGCAGGTTGATGTCGGTCTGCGGCAATGTACTGAGTTCCTTCTTCGCCTTTTCGCAGGCTTCCTGCAATCGTTGCAGCGACATCGGCTCTTTGCGTAAATCGATGCCATTGTCTTTCTGGAATTGGTTTGCAACGTGGTTGACCAGAACTTGGTCAAAGTCATCACCACCGAGGTGCGTGTCACCGCTGGTGCTGATCACTTCGAAGACTTTGCCGGTCGAATCACCACCGCCACTGAGCGCTACTTCGAGAACCGATACGTCGAACGTACCACCACCCAAGTCGAAGACCACGATCTTGTGGTCACGACTCTTGTCGAGCCCGTAGGCCAGTGCAGCGGCGGTGGGCTCGTTGATAATTCGAGCCACTTCCAAACCAGCGATTTGGCCAGCATCCTTCGTCGCTTGCCTCTGTGCATCATTGAAATAAGCCGGCACCGTGATGACCGCCTTGGAAACGCGATGACCGAGATAGGCTTCGGCCGATTCCTTCAGTTTGCGAAGGACCTTGGCAGAGATCTCTTGCGGGGTGAATTGCTGATCACCGATTTGAACTTTTACATACTCGTTTGCACCGCCAGTGACTTGATAGGGAACGAGTTTTTCCTCGGATTCGACTTCGGAATGTCGACGTCCCATGAAACGTTTAACCGAGAAGATGGTGCGGCGGGGATTGGTCACTGCCTGACGGCGTGCCGGTTCGCCAACGATCGTCTCGCTCTTGTCGGTAAAGGCAACCACGCTCGGGGTGAGCCGGTTCCCTTCAGGATTCGGAATTACTTTCACTTCCGAACCTTCCATCACAGCCACCACGGAGTTGGTGGTGCCCAAATCGATACCAATGATCTTCTCGCCCGATGCCATAATGGTCTCTCCCGATACGATTGTTTTCTTTGGGTGGATGGAAGGGTTTTCCGTCGCCCTTATTGTTTTCCTGCCAGGGCCACCTGATGAGGTTCCAACGGAAGCAATCCCTGTGCCAAACAAAACAACACAAGTTATTTGGACGCAACTCTCGTTGTGTGCTAGACTTAGGACGATGCCGATCCGAACGGAGTCAGGAATCGGTCGGACTGGCCCCTGATTCCTACGCCAATTTGACAGCAGGGAAAACCCTCGCCGAGGAAAAGCTGGATGCCCCAACCCAAAGACGACTTGCCCCCCAACGAAATGCTGGTTCAGTTGGCGGCACTGGATGGCGAACTGGCCTCCTTGCTGTACCAACGTTGCGAGATACTACGGCAATGGTCGAAGCCGAGCGTTCGTGCGATCCCTGGTTTTTTAGAATCGGTTTCCACTAGCCGCCACATCGGCCAGGGGGATAGTTCTGCGCAGCATTCGGATTTGGTCGGTTCGCTGATGGCGGATATCGCAGGAGCGACCTATTCGCGTATCGTTCGGTCGCAACAGGTCGCCTACCTTGGACCCCCTCACTCCTACAGCTACGCTGCAGCGGCGCGCTACTTCGGAGGACATTCGGGACTGCTTCCGTTGCCCTCGATTGCGGCCGTTTTCGAGGAAGTCGCTCGAGACCAGGTTCGGTATGGAGTGGTTCCGATCGAAAACTCGACCGACGGCCGCATTGTGGACACTTTGACGATGTTCGCTCGCGCGCCTGTTCGAATTCGCGGCGAGATCTTACTTCCGATCCATCACAATCTGCTCTCTCGTTGCAACCGAGAAGAAATTCATTCGGTGTACAGCAAACCACAAGCGCTTTCTCAATGCCGCGGTTGGCTCTCGCTTCACCTTCCGCAAGCCCGCTGGGTGGAAGTGGCCAGTACGACCGCTGCAGCAAAAATCGCTTCCGAAGAACCAGCATCCGCAGCGGTCGCCTCGCTCGAAGCCGCGGTTGCTTATTCTCTAGATATCCTCGCTCGAAACATCGAAGACAGCCCGCATAACGTCACGCGATTCGTAGTGATCAGCAAAGAGTCTTCGCAACCTACCGGGAACGACAAAACCTCCCTCATGTTCCAAATCCCCCATAAACCCGGTGCGTTGGCGGACGTGATGATGCTCTTTAAAGACAATGGCCTTAATTTGACTTGGATCGAATCGTTTCCGATCATGGAGTCTCCGAACGAATATTTATTCTTTGTCGAACTTGATGGACACCAAGACCAACCCGCGGTTGCAGGTACCATTGCCGCTCTACGGCACGATGCCCTTCGATTGGAGTGCTTGGGATCGTATCCGAAAGGAGACCGAGTTCCCAACGATTCTCGCGAAGGGTTACAGCAAAAATAAATACGATATGCATTTCACCGTCGAAGCGCAGAAAATCGTCGCTGATCATTTACAACCAGGCAATATTGCGATCGATGCCACTGCCGGAAATGGACACGACACAGTCTTCCTTGCAAATACCGTTGGTCCGCATGGGAAAGTCCATGCGATCGATATTCAAGGCCAAGCAATCGAACGGTTGCAGCAAACTCTCAGCCAACTCGATTTACTGGAGCGGGTCGAAGTGTATGCGGCCGATCACGCCCTGATTGAACAAGTCGTTGCACCGAAGCTATCCGGTTTTGTCGATTGCGCGATGTTCAATTTGGGGTATCTCCCTCATTCCGACAAGTCGATCACAACCCATCGCGCTAGTACGCTCCGTGGCATCGAGGGAGCATATCGTTTGCTGAAACCGGGTGGCATGATGACCGTTCTGGTGTATGTCGGTCATCCGGGTGGTCGCGATGAGGCGGAAGGAGTTTTCGCATGGATCGAATCGCACGCCAAAGAACTCCAGGTTGACCGCATCCAAGACGAGAGCAACCCCCAGAGCCCGATTCTGTGGTTGATCAAAAAGAATCCTTGATCCGAATCACGCGATTTTCGCAGTAATCTCAACCCGAAACGTGAGTGAGGGATGGATTTACGTCGCTTGCAACGCCTTCCCTGATGCATCCCTCGCTCACGCGTTTTGAAGTTGCTCATACTCAGGTAAAAGAGTTCGTTCGGAACAAAATATTGCGAGTGGTCATCGCGTTCATCATACATCGAGGGCGGATGAGTCGATCCGTCGCGGCGGGAAGTCTCGCTTCTGATCCTGTTCACCGGGATGAATTGACTCGATTTCTTGCTCGGCCCACGTGGCGAAAACACGATTTCAATCACCCGCTGATTCGGATGTTGCTGGCTCAAGAGATTCATGTAAGTGTTGGAGCCCCAATTCATCACAGAGATTTGAAACGGGTGTTCTATACTCCAAATTCAGCTGGGGCAAAACACCGCGGGGCAGAAGGGTTGGGGTTGAGGGGGATGAGCGTGGCAGACGTTGACGCAATGAGGAGCGCCAGGGCGATCCCTTCCCCCCCCCGAACCCCTCTCCCCGACGCGTGGCGAGGTGGAGATAGATTTCGTATTGAAGCGTGCGATCGATTCGTGCTCATACTACCCGAGATGCGTCGAAGATCCGACGCGGAGGGCATGCATCCGGGTGGAAGCGAACTAAACCTTGCAACGCTTGCCGCAGTTCAACCCGGCAGCTTGCGCTGCTCGGCTATGATTGCGACCGCTATGCCTGCAGATGGGCGCGAGTTCACATCCAGCGCGCAACCATCTGATCATCATCCGACGGGGATAAACCCGCGTCGTGATGGAGACCGCGTTGCGAACGCTATCTGGTTGCGATTGTCGTCCGATGGGGACAAGCCCCAGCGAAACGAAGAATCTCTATGCCTGCGGTCTCCGGCATCTCCGGTCGCTGCTCCGCTGCGCTCTCTCCGTGCCTGCGAATTGCCCAGCCAAGAGCAAACCACGTGCAATGGGAACTCTCGCTGGCGTTCCGTTTGCCGGTTGGCCCGTCCCTCTTGAAGTTCTACTGTGTGGAACAATCGTGGCCAACGAAGGGGATTTTCGTGCTCCTGCTCGTGCTCCTGCTCGATATTGTGGAGCCGCGACCACATACTCGGTTTTGTCGCCGAAGATCTCGAACGCTTCGTCGAGAATCGGTTGCAACTCGGGAAAGATCGGGCAGCTACGAACGCCACGACCTTCGTGATGTTCGACTTTTGGCTCTGGAGTGCTCAGCCTCAGTATCACTTGCCACACAGGGTTGGCCTTCTTCATGTGCATATCAATGAACACTCGTTTTAGACGGCTTGATTACTTTCTGCATCTCCTGGTAATCCGGGCCACCGACTATGTCACTTGAAAGCATCAAAACAAGGATCGATCAAGCAACATCGATCTTGTACTTGTCGCGTTGTACGCGGCTACGCATGGTATTTGCCTGATCATCGCCGAGGAATTCTTCCTTCTTGGGATCCCACTGCAGACGTCGCCCTAATTTCATTGCGATGTTCGCCAAATGGCAGTTGCTCGCGCACCGATGGTGGCTGTAGACATCCGAGATCGGTTGCGTTCGATCTTTGACGCAGTTGAAGAAGTTCTGCATGTGTGTCGTCGGCTGCTTGTTGCCGTAAAGTTTGTAAACTTCTTCATCGAGCCACTGCTGGTCGGCTTTGGACATCGACTCGATGATCCGACCTTTAAGTCCTCCTCGATTGACTCGGATCCGTTCGTCGGAACCGTAGAGGATCAATTCATTGACGCCGCTGAAGAGCCGAATCGATTGCCCGGAAGCGTATCGGTAGTAGCAATGGAATTCGTGTGCAACGTTAAAGCTGTTGGGAGCATCGTTGAATGAACCTGCACCTTCGACTTCGGTGGGACCCGTGTTCTCCACACCGAGAGCCCAAATTGCGATATCCATATGATGCACACCCCAATCGGTGACTTGTCCGCCGGAGTATTCAAGCCACCAACGGAAATCGAAGTCATGTCGTTGTTTGCAATAGGGCACTTCTGGAGTTTGCCCGAGCCACATGTCCCAGTCCAATTCGGCGGGCACGGGTGTGTTTTCGAAAGGTCCGCCGCGTACCCCTTTCTCAACGCTCACCAGCGCATCCACTTTGCCGCCGAGTCGTCCGCTACGGGCGAGCGCGACGGCCTTGAGAAACGCTTGATTGAATTCAGTTCGCTGTTGGGTACCGACCTGGAAGATCCGTCCGGTCTCTTCCATGACTTTGATGATTTGCTGTCCTTCACGAATGGTCAGGGTCAAGGGTTTCTCGCAGTAAACATCTTTGCCGGATCGCATGGCATCGATGGCTATTTTGGTGTGCCAGTGATCGGGAGTGCCGATGGTTACCGCATCAATGTCCTTTCGTTCGAGCAGTTTGCGATAATCTTGATAGATGTCGAGTTTGGTACCGCAGCGTTCGGCAAAGAAGCGGGCGGATCGAAGATTGACATCAGCAACTGCGACCATATTCCCGAGTTTGGCGGCCTGCAATCCGATCTCTGCGCCTCGGCCGGGATGGTCTCCCTTGCCCGTGTAGCGGTCGCTGTAGATGCTGGTGCCGATCGAAGCGACATTGATCTTGTCGTTTGCAGATTCCTCGCCCCATGCATTTTTGAGGAACAGCGGCGCAACGCCCGCCGCTGCCACACTGGTTCCAACAAATGAGCGTCGTGTGATACTGCGCGAATGAGACATGTCCGGAGTTCCTTATTCAATGCAAAAAAGGGATTCGTAGGTACGAAGATAAATGCGTCCATCAACCGCGATAGGGCTCGCTACCGCGAAACCTTCGAGATCATTTTGGCTGATGAGTTTCGGGTTCCCCTGATCGATGCCTCCTAACACAAACGTCACGGCATCTTCGCGGGTGCAATAAAGGTTCCCACCCGCGATCAGAGGCGAACTGCTGTAGGCTTTGTTGCTTTTGGGGAGGTTTTCCTTCCAAAGGATTTCGCCACTGGTGGGCTCCATACACGTTACCGTCCCCTTATCTGACAGCAGATAAAGCTTTCCGTTGTGGACGGCTGGGGTCGGCACATCCGAACCGAAGTCGACTCGCCATGCCAATCGCTGTTCATCGGTCAGATTCGTTCGACTTCGAACTGCGGTGAGTGTCGAACCTCGCGCGTAGGGGCAAAGGATGATGTCCCCTGCAACAACCGGCGAGGAGATCGACCGGAAGTAACCATCGTTTTTTGGATTGAAGCCACCGAGTTTCCATAGGAGTTGACCATCCTTTGCTCGATGCGCCGTCACATGGTCCGCTCCCAGCGTTACGATCGCAGGACTCCCCTCAATTTCCGTCAGCGTCGGTGTGGAGTACGCTTGGTTGGCTTCTTCGCGAACATCGAGCCATCGATCGGCTTTCCAAACTTCTTTACCGGTTTGTTTGTCGAGGGCTACCAAGAAGCTTGGGCCGGTCTGCATGACCGTCACGATCACGCAGCGATCGGTCAGGATAGGGCTGGTACCCAGGTCCCACCATAGTGAATCCTCTCCATACTCGGACTGAATATTGATCTTCCATAGGATGGCCCCGTCTTGATCGAGACACGCGAGGTCGCCGCTCTTGAAGTATGCGAATACACTCTGGCCATCGGTGACCGCCGATGAGTTCGCGCCACTGGCCTTGGCATGTTTACCGGGCCGTTCGTCACCGATGGTTTGTTGCCACGCGATTTTGCCATCTCGATCGACCGCAACGACCACATTCTTTTCATTGGCACCGAGAGTCATGACGAGGCGGTCTCGGAAAACAATCGGTGTCGACGCTCCTCGTCCGCTCAAAGGCAAACGCCATCGGATTCCGGACTTCTCGTTCCACGATGTCGGGTATTTACCTTCCAGGGCGGTGCCGTTGCCGTTGGGCCCCCGCCATGTTGGCCATTTATTCTCAGCAACGCCGGTCGAAGCCAAGCACCATGCGAGGAGTACCACAAGACAAGCGACGTGAGCAACACGATTGCAGCAGCAACAAATATCCATCGGTATTCCTTCTCGCGAGATTCAACGAATGGTTCAACGGCATCAAAAAAGCTTAGATGACTTGGTTGCGTTCGCAAGAGGTGGGTTTGCCGGGAGCGTCAGAATCGAATACAAACGGTGTTCGAGGCTAGTTTGTTGTCTAGGCCCATCCCGATCCCTTGGTTCAGTTTCATACACGGTGCGATGATGGCTCGTTGGAGTGGTGTTTTTCCTGCAATTACCACACAGATGCATGAGGACGGATCGGTCAATATCGACGGGACCGCGCGTCATGCAGAAGCGTTGATCGCCTCGGGAGTTACCGGGATTATTTTCCTGGGTTCGCTGGGTGAAAACCAAACTTTACTTCCTAACGAGAAACGATCCGTGATCGAAGCGATGGTGAAGATAGTTTCGGGTCGCGTCACCGTTCTTAGCGGTGTAGCCGAGACCAGCACTCAAAGTGCGATCGACTGCATTCGCCATGTCGAGAAAGTCGGTGGGGATGGGGTCATGCTGATGCCACCCATGCTGTATCGGGGAGCGGCTGATGAATCGCTGACGTTCTTTCGGCAAGTGACTCGGAACACCGGTCTGCCGATCATGATCTACAACAATCCGATCGCCTACTTCAATGATGTGACTCCCTCGATGTTCGAACAGTTGGCTTCTGAACCGCGACTGGTAGCCATCAAGGAGAGTTCAGGCGACACGCGTCGAATTACCGACATTCGGATTGCGGTGGGAGACCGTTACTCATTGTTCACCGGTGTCGACAACCTGATTCTCGAAGCATCGATTCTCGGCATCGATGGTTGGGTTGCAGGCTCGGGGATCGCCTTTCCGCAGGAGAATCAATACTTCTGGGAATTGACTCGCGCTGGGCGATGGGACGAGGCGCGTGCGATGTATCGTTGGTTCACGCCGCTACTGCATCTGGACGTGCATACCAAGTTCGTACAGTACATCAAACTGATGGTGCAGGAGTGTGGTCTGGGTCGCGAGTGGGTACGGGCTCCGCGAATGGGTCTATCGGGTGAAGAAAGAGAACGTATTCTCCGGATCATCCACCATGGGATCGAGACCCGGCCTACCCTATCAAAGGCATAAAGTAAGGATGGCGGCACAGTTCTGTATCGGTATCGATTTAGGAACGACGAATTCCGTATTGGCGTTCGCTCCGGTAGATGAGTCGGAAGCGATGATCGGTGTCTTGCCGATTCCGCAATTGACCTCGCCCGGCACGGTGGAGAAGCGACTGGGACTACCCTCTTTTTTCTACTTGAAAAAGCCTCTGGATTCCGCCCTCAGCGTGCCCGGCATCGATAATGATCTAGGAGTGGTTGGAGAGTACGCGCGCCGTATATCCGCCGAGCAACCCGAACGGGTTGTTGCAACGGCCAAGAGCTGGTTGTGCCACCAAGGGATCGATCGCACGGCTCCGATTCTTCCCTGGCAGTCCGACGCTGAGATCGAACTCATTTCACCGGTCGAGGCGAGCGCGGCGTACCTCAGGCACCTGATAGCATCCTGGGAACTGCAGTTTCCCGATGCTCCGTTTCGCGAGCAACAGATCGTTTTGACAGTACCGGCATCTTTCGATGCAGCTGCACGTGATTGGACTCGGCAAGCAGCGATATCGGCAGGATTTCCCGATGATTTTGTCTTCCTCGAGGAACCGCAGGCAGCCCTCTACAATTGGGTGCATTCACGTCACTCGACATGGCGTAAAGAGATGAAGGAAGGAGATATCCTTCTGGTATGCGATGTCGGCGGTGGCACAACCGACTTGACCTTGGTCAGGGTCGAAGCCTCAAGTGGCGAGATGACCTTGAACCGTCTGGCGGTAGGGAATCATCTCTTGATCGGGGGTGATAACATGGATCTCGCCTTGGCTCATGTGGCGAGCGAGCTGTTTGCTCAGAAGGGAGCAAAGCTGAACGCTTGGCAGTCACTTTCGCTCTGGCATTCCTGTCGAACGGCCAAAGAGAAGCTCCTTGGACACGCCCCTCCGGACTCCTATCCGTTAACCGTTCTCGGGCGAGGGAGCAAACTGATCGGCGGCTCGATCACCGCTACCCTGGAACGATCTGATGTCGAGCGGGCGCTGGTCGACGGCTTCTTTCCGCGTGTTCCGTTAGATGCCCGGCCGGAAGACTCAGCGATGAGCGGTTTTCAAGAACTCGGGTTGGAGTTCGCATCGGATACTGCGATCACACGGCACCTGGCCTCGTTTTTGATCGATCATCAAGAGGATGTATTCAATAGCGATCGCGAGTTTCAAGTCAGCCATGTTTTGTTCAATGGCGGAGTCTTCAATGCCGAGGCGTTCCGTACGCGCATGCTCGAGACTTTAGCTGCTTGGCATCCGAAGGGAGAACCACCCTGCGTGCTAGGCGGGGTGGAAGAGTTAGACCAAGCGGTCGCATGTGGTGCAGCGTACTATGCATGGTCGCGCAGGCATGGTGGGGTGCGCATTCGCGGGGGGACGGCTCGAAGTTATTATGTGGGAATCGAAAGCTCAGGACCAGCGATCCCCGGAATGCCACGACCCTTACATGCGGTGTGCGTCGCCCCACAGGGAATGGAAGAAGGAACGGAAACCGACGTGCCGAGTCGGCCGATTGGGATCCAAGTTGGTCAACGCGCCCGATTCCGGTTTTTCTCTAGCACCATCAGGAAAGACGATCGCCCCGGCACCACATTGAAGGGATGGGACGACGCGGAGCTTCAAGAGACCTCCCCCATGGAGGTGGAGTTGCCCAAACAAGAAGCAGGCCAAGGAATGGTGCCAGTCACTTTTCACACGCGAATCACCGAACTCGGTGTGCTCGAGCTGTCTTGCCAAAGCACGCGATCAACGGATCGCTGGCTACTCGAGATGAACGTCCGCGAATAACTTGTTCAAACAAGTATTTTTCAGCCGACAACCCATGCGAAACTCCAACCAACCGGGGCTAACGCCAAGGCGGCTGATGATTTTCGGATCGACCGACGTCGCGATGTTGGACTAGTGGGGATTCGGCTTTTCCGAAGCCAAATAGCATCGCATCCATTCATCCATTTTTTCAAATGATGCATCCGACAGCTTGTGCCCCTCATGATGATTGAGCAACCCCAAGCGTATCGGCTTGCCCGACAGCCTCCATACGGGCAGTGCCGCTTCGATCAGCGTCCAACTGCGATCTCCATCTGCGGCACCTGGACCGGACTCACCGCCAAGAACAAGAAAGGGACGTGGCGCGATCATGCCTAGCAATTGATGATGATTGAGAGGGAATGCCTCGTCATCAATGGCTGTGGAGAGATACCAGGGAGCGTTCCAATTGGTGCTACGAAATGCAATGCCTCCTTCGCTTGCGACCCCTGCTCGCACTCGATCATCGAACGCCATCAGATACAGAACTTCTTTTGCGCCGAGAGAATGCCCGATCGCGCCGATTCGTTTCCGATCGACATACGGAATGGCCTCAAGGACATCCACTGCTCGCATCGCATCATAGAGCATCTTTGCCATCCCTTTCGTGTTGGGATGGCGTTTTCGGTGTTGACTGACAGCATCATCCAGCGATGTTGCATTCTGCCAAAGGAAGCATCGAGGGCAGAATACGACATAACCTCGCGAGACAAGTTTTAATCCTGTCTTTGCTGACTCCGAGCCACTGACGCCAGCGATTTCATCGATCGATGCGTTGGTGGTCGGATGGAGCGCAACGACCGCAGGAAAAGCCGATATGCTTTGTGGCGCGGAAGCGGGAAAGAGAAGATAGCCCTCCACCCACAGCCCAGGCTCGCACTCGTAGCTCACCAACTGACGGGTAATTGCTTGACTGGGCGCATCAGCACTCGGAGTATTTCCACTCTCCGCTCGGGCAACCAGCAGCGTTTCGGTCGAAAGCACCTCGAGCTTGACGGGCGGACGCGGGTCAGGCATCGGCCCGAGAAATTCAAACCACTTTTCTCTGAGTAATTCACGTTGAACTAACCAGGGCGTCCAACCGGAAATCGTCTTTCGGTGAACTTCGATATTTGAGGAGTCGAACTCATCGGACGCGACTAGGAGGGGAGCCAAAGTACCGGGTCGATCTAACGCATAGCTCGAAGGTGGGGTAGTCACCTTGGCGAGCCACTCGACGTCTTGGCATTGGGCAACCATACCCACCAAGTTCCAAGAGACAGCGCAGATCGAGAAAGAGAGGAATCCGAAGTGTTTCGGCATCATGTGGATGCTTCCTTCCTCTTCGGCAAACTATGGGCTTAATTTCGCAGTCGTTTCGTCTGCCAGGATGCGCAATCGCACAGCGCCGTCCCCGACGATGTCGCGATTCACACCTACAAACCAGAACTGCTCTCCCTCGGGAACATTGACAACCAGTTTGTTCCCTTCAACAGGAATCGGTTTGCCGTTGATCCAGAACGATACCGCACCTTTGGCAAGATCGCTCAGATCCATCGCAACTTCGCCCGCTCGAGAACAAACGACCTTGGTTCGAAGGAACGTGTGGTCGGGAACACCCGGATGTGGACGGAATTTGGCCATACCCTGCATAGGGACTCCACCGGAAACCAACGATGGGTGAAGTTGCCATGAAAAGACCGATTGATCTCCCGTGATGGAATCAAAGCTCGTTCGATTGAAGAGCGTATGGGCTTTGTCGGACCACGCCAAAGATTCCCACGCGCGAATCGATCCGTCGTTCTTGACGAGCATCGTCCCATCGAGTTTGCCTAACTCCATCACGAAACGAAGCAGATCGATCGCTTCGCGCTCGGTTAGGGTATCGAGCAGACCATCAGGCATCAGCGAACGAGAATCTTTGATATCAACGATGTTGGATTTTTCGATGGTCACTTCGCGATTATCTGCGAGGCGGAGAACAACTTGATCATCGGATTCCCGAATGGGGATACCGGCGAGCACTTCATCATCATCGGTTCGCACGAGTTTCGCGTTGTAACCCTCTTTGACTTTGGCGGCCGGGTTGAGCAAGGCTTCGAGCAAATAATCGGCGGGAGCTTGTGCGCCGATGCTGGTTAGATCGGGGCCAACCGCGCCGCCGACGCCTCCGATGCGATGGCACTGGATGCATTGCAGTTCGGTTCGGCGGTAGATGATTTCTCCCTGGGCAGCGTTTCCGTCAGCAATCGCTTGCTTGAGCCAACGATCGCGAAGTTCATCGGTCAGTTGCCAGCGATT
>JBILVV010000187.1:0-8711 GCA_044370255.1 Pirellula sp. | reverse complement strand
CATGAGGTCTTGCTCGTATTTCCACCATTGAAACGAGTAATCGACAATCGCCAGAAGCAGCAGTCCGATGGCCACGTTGCGGCACAAGTCGATCAACGTTTCCCATACAAAACTCGCGACGGTTTCAAGGTTTGCACCCCCTAACGACAAAATCGCATCCCAACGCGACCAAACTCCGAACACCAAAAGCCCGACAACCAACGCGATCTTGGTCAATCCGAATCCTAATCGCGAGGCATTGAGGATCGAAAACATTCTTTGCAGACCGCTCAGTGGATTGAAGCGCTGCGGATCGGGCGCGAGTTTATCCGGCAACCATAAAGGTCCCACCTGAACAAAGTGGATGATCAACGAAGTCAGGAAAACCCCCGCCATCAATGGAAGTAGCGCCAGTGAACTGCGAACCGTCACCAACAGAAAGCGAGTGATCCAGGTGCGAGAGTCGGTCGCCCAATCGAATTCGGTTCCCAATTGATCGCGAAGAATGACCCCGAAGGCCTCCATCATGCCAGGACCGGTAACATCGAGGAGAATAACACCTACCAACAGTAGGGTTGCCGAACCCAAATCGGCGCTGCGAACGACATTTCCCTCCTCGCGCGCCTTGCGGCGACGATACTCGGTCGCCTCATGCTTTTTATCGCCCGCCGAATCAGCCATCCCCAGGTTCCCGCAGCAAATCTCCGTCGACAGACACCGTCTTCGGAACCACTTCCAACGTTCGGTTGACCCACACGACCAATTCGTTCTGGAAAATCCATCCCGCGCTCGACAGCGTCAATCCAAGGACCACCAGCATCACCGTCACGTTGAAGTTAAAACCGACCACGAGAATATTCAATTGAGGAAGAGTCCTCGCGATCAATGCCGTTACGAAGTTGGCTAGCAACAGCGAGATCGCCGCAGGTGCCGATGCTCGGATGCCTACCGACAAGGAATGCCCTACCAATTCATGGACATGAACCAGCCAATTCCGTTCCGCAAGCACACTCCCCGCTGGATAATACGTGAAACTGTCCAGGCACGCTCCGATCATAATGCGGTGCCCTCCCAGGACGACGAACAGCGCCATCGCCATGAGCGACATCATCTGACTGATAACCGATACGGATTCCTGAGTCGACGGGTCGGCCGCTGTCGCGAACTCCATACTGCTGAGCGATCCGATGATCTGACTGCCGATCTGAAGACAAGTAATGACCATCATGACCGACGTCCCAAACATCAATCCGAGCAAGAGTTCCTTGGCCAATGCGATGACCGCATCGAGCAGGTGAGAAGGGAGTTCCGTTGAGAACGTCCCAATCATCGGCGTAATCGCAGCAGATATCATCAACGCCAACATGACCTTCACCCGATTGGGAACCATCGTTCCCTGCACAGGAGGCATCATCGCCATGATCGGACCGAGCCGACTCAAGACGCACAGAAACACCCAAACCGGGCCCAAGATCACGGTTCCGAGCAGGTCGCTGGCCAGATTTCCCATCGTATTCATAGGACGTTCGCGATGCTCGGCAAGAGAACTATTTCGGCATGACGTTCGCCGGAATCTCGCGGATCAGATTTCTCGAATAATCCAGCAATTGATCGGTCATCCAAGGCAGTGCGATCATAATGGCGACCGTCATTGCAACGAGCTTGGGAACCGTGCTGACGGTCTGGTCCTGAATCTGAGTCAAAGCTTGAACAAGACCGACCAGCAAGCCGACGATCATACCGATGATCAGCACGGGCGCTCCAAGAATCAGCGACATCACGATCGCGTTCCGCACCAAATCGATGGCATCATGCGCGGTCATATTATCCCTTTCGAATCCAAGGCTATCCGCTGTAAGTGCCGAAACTGTCGAGCAACATCTGCACCACCAACCGCCAACCATCCACAAGCACAAACAACAACAACTTAAACGGCATAGAAATCATCGCCGGGGGCAGCATCATCATCCCCATCGATACCGTGACCGAAGCGATCACAATATCGAGAATCAGAAATGGGAGATAGATCTGAAAACCCATCATGAACGCAGTCTTGAGCTCGCTGAGCATGTACGCGGGAAGGAGTACCTGCAAAGGAACTTCATCGAAGTTCTTGGGCTCGGGACTTCCCGGCGCATAGCGACTATAGAATAGATGAACATCGTCGTAATTATTCGCCATCGCAATTTGCCGCGACATGAATTGACGAATCGGTGCAACCCCCTTGTCCCACGCCTCGGTAGCAGTCATGCGACTCCCCTCCGCCGTGTACGGTTCGATCGCATCGTTGTAAACATCCGTCCAAACCGGACTCATCACAAAGATGGTGATGAAAATCGAAATCGCCGTAATGACTTGGCTCGGAGGTAACTGCTGCATGCCCATGGCTTGTTTCAGCAGCCCGAACACAACAATCACTCGCACATAACAAGTCGTCATCAAGAGTATCGCGGGTGCAACGCTCAAGATCGTCAATAAACCCACCACTTGGAGCGAGCTCGTCAAACCCTTCGGGCTCAGCCATACGTCCGGACCACCTAGCAACTGCTGTGTCAAATCTTCGCCCTGCTTGCGATCCGTATCTTGCGCAGCAGCTGAATTGATATTTTGACGGACCGCATCGTTGAGCGGACTGTTCTGGCGATTTCGCATGGTCCGCTCGAGCCGCGATTCGCGTGCGGCTTCTTGCCCAACGGCATACGACGACTCCAAAGCAACCAAGGCCGCGCACACCGCGATCCACACCGCAGTAGTCATGGACCGTCGGAACAGGGAAAATTGTGGCCGATAAAACCAGCAGAGGACTTCAGACATACCCGAGACTTACCAAATTGCCGAGTTTCAACGCAATTGCAGAAACCTCCGATTCGACTTGACCCCATCTGTCTCGAGCCGCTACTCTCAACCTCCCGGAAGAAGGGATTTCTCCGAACGCTAGCAAACCTAGGATGGGGGTTGGAATGACAAAAGAGAGCTCGGTACCGGCGTCTCCTAAGAAGAACATCCCAATGTTGGATGTAGGACGTGGCAATCAACCACTTCGAGATGCATTCCTGGACGCCGTTGCCAAAGTGATCGACAGCGGAAGATTCCTGCATGGCCCAGAGGTCGGCGAATTGGAGTGTGCGGTCGCGGGGGTATGCGGAACAAAACATGCGATCGGTTGCGCATCGGGAAGCGATGCACTCCTGCTCGCTTTGATGGCCCTGGATGTTCAGCCTGGAGATGAGGTGATCGTTCCGAGCTTTACATTCTTTGCGACCGCCAGCGCTGTTGCGAGGTTAGGTGCCGAACCTGTCTTTGTGGACATTGATCCGGAAACCTTCAACATCGATCCGCAGAGTGTTGCGGATTCGATCACTTCACGAACACGCGCTATCATTCCCGTGCATTTGTTTGGGCAGTGCGCTTCGATGGATGCGCTCCAGGAGATCGCTTCTAAGCATCGACTTCCGATCATTGAAGATGCCGCCCAGGCGATCGGAGCAGCATGGCGGGGACGTCCGGCTGGAAGCATGGGACTAGTAGGATGCTTGAGTTTCTACCCGACCAAGAATCTAGGAGGAATGGGTGATGGCGGCATGATGGTGTGCCACGACGACGAATTTGCGGCCCGATTGCGCCTCTTGGCAGCTCACGGCATGCAACCGCGTTACCATCACAAACTTCTCGGTATCAACAGTCGCTTAGACACGCTGCAGGCGGCTGTGCTGACGGTCAAGCTCGCTCATTTGGATGCTTACAGCGAGGCGAGGCAAAAGAATGCGGATCGCTATACGGAATTGTTCCGCAACGCACAACTTCACGAGACTATCCAGTTGCCTCATCGCGATCCTCGTGGTCTTCACGTATGGAATCAGTACGGTATCCGAGTACCTTACGGCAGACGCGATGCGCTCAAGCAGCACTTGGCAGGCATCGGGATCGGTAGCGAGATCTATTATCCGGTTCCGCTTCATATGCAGGAGTGCTTTGCCGACTTGGGATATTCGCTCGGTTGCTTGCCGAACACCGAGTCAGCAGCTCGCGAGATTCTTCACCTGCCGGTCTATCCTGAACTGACCGAGCAAGAGCAGGAAGCTGTAGTCGAGGGTATCGAGTCCTTCTACATGACAGGCGCATTCCGCCGCGCTGCATAGGTAGTTTCCAATCGCACAACGGACTTCCAGTCCGTGGTGCTACTGGTAAAACGGACTTCCAGTCGGTTGTATTGGCTGAGTCGACCGGAAGTCCGTCGTACCCTTGACTCTTGTCATCCTCCCGTGGGTGATAAAGGGAAGCTTCCGATGTATATTCCCCGGAGAGTCTTTTCCAGAAAACTCCGGCACGCCCCGAGAAATCCTGCACGCAAAGCACGATGAATCCGACACGCACAATTGAATACGATGTTGTTTATGGACACGATTGCTCCACAGACCTTGTAGCCTTGGCAGCGAATAAGCGCGTCCTTCTCGTGACCGACCCGCAACTTTGGAATAAATACGGCTCGAAATTCACTTCGCTGCAGCCCCAAGTGGTCATGACGAAGACCATGGAATCAAGCGTCCTGGAGCAGGAGCACGCGGGATTGCAACCGTTTGACCTGACCATCGGCTTGGGGGGTGGCATGGCGATGGACATTGCCAAGTACCATGCCTGGAAAGGGGACAAACCCGTGTACCAAGTCCCCACAGCGATCTCGGTGGACGCGATGTTCTCCTACCCGATCGCGCTGCGCATCGACGGCAAGGTTCAGTATGTCGGCGAAATGATTCCTGAGAAAATCTACTGCGACTTTTCGATCCTGCAATCGGCTCCGCCGGTAATGAATCGATCGGGGGTTTGCGATCTCCTCAGTTGCCACACGGCTTTGTTCGATTGGAAACTGGCGGCGGCCCGAGGCCAGAGCCAAATGGATGAAAGGCTCTACGAACAGACATCCAAGATACTGCAGGACGTCAAGGATCGTCTGCAAGAGGTTTACGATGTGACCGAAACAGGTCTGCGAATGCTTATGGAAGGTTTTCGCTTCGTCGCCGTAGAAAACTACCGCGTCGGGCACTGTCAGTACGAGGAAGGCTCAGAGCATTTCTTCTATTACTGTCTCGAAGCCCAAACTCGCAAGCATTATTTGCACGGCAAAGTGATCAATCTGGGCATCCTGCTGATGAGCTTGTTGCAGGAAAATGAAGTGGAATCGATCCGATCGATTCTGCAGCGCGCGGGGGTTCCGATCCACCCCGACTCGATGGGAATAACCTATGACGATGTGCGCACCGCACTGAGGAGTTGCAACCAATACGTTCGTGAAAAGGGCTACAGCTACTCGATTTTGAACGAACGGCAAATCACGGAAGATTTCATCGATTACGCTCTAGATGTGCTCCGCTGCGACTTTGATCCTACCGATCAAACCTGATCATCATTCATGTCACCGATTTCCCATATCTTTCTGAAGTTCCGAGCGGCTCATTATTTGTACTGGGCGATGTCCTCGGCGTTTTTGGGCTACTGGGTTCTCTACTTCCAGGATGAAAGAAAGATACCTGGATCGGAAATCGGATGGATGATGTCCATCTATGTCAGCGCTGCGTTGATGGGGCAATACGTATTCGGATTCGTCTCCGATAAATTGCGGAGCATTCGCGCGCTGATTGTGACTGCGGCGTTGCTGTTTGCCGTAGCCGTTGCCGCGATGCCTCTCCAGACCAGCACACTTGGAATTCGGATGACGATGGCTCTGCTGGGCTTTCTGCAACAACCCATCGGTCCCATGTTGGATTCCTGGACTTTGAAGTATCTCCGAGATCACTCGGACCCCAATCAGTTCGGCAGGATCCGTAGCTTTGGTTCGCTTGGATGGGCGACAGTTGCGCTACTCACTGCGTATCTCATACTGATGGTCTCATGGAATATGTTTTTTTATGTAGCCATCCTTGCAGCGGTACTGTTGAGCGTGGTAGCCGTCACCATTCCAGATCCATCAACGAATCGCGGTATCGAACTCTCGGGAGCAGAGTCGTTGACTATGCGGCAATCGATCGTGCGATTGTTTCGCAATCCGGCTTATCTCTACATTCTCGCCGTCGTATTTCTGATGTACCTCGGAGTTCAGACGACCTTCAACTTCCAGAGCTTGCTAATCAAGGAAACGGGGGGCGGCGTTGCGGAACTGGGTTGGACATTCTTTTTCGGTGTCATGTGCGAAATGCCCGCGATGTTCCTGTCGGTCTGGCTGCTCCCTCGCATGTCTGCACGCAAACTGATGACGATCGCTGGGTTGCTTTATATGCTCCGTTACGGCTTGATCATCTATTTTCAGACCTCCTGGATCGTGATGCTCACCGCTTGCCTCGAAGGCCTAGCGTTCGGGCTGCTCCTTTCCTCGCTCCGCAGTTATGTCTTCTCGGTGGTCGACCGGGAGATACAAACTTCGGCGATGACGATTGTCGATGCGACCTTTCTTAGCTTGACCGTGATCGTTGGCGGTATCGTTGGTGGATGGTTGATCGAGCAATTTTCGGTGCTGCATATGGTCGCGGCGTGCGCTATCAGCAGCGGCCTAGCCCTGCTGTTGCTGCTGGTGGGCGGGATATGGGACACTTCGAGACCCCGCCTCTAAGTCTTGTTAGTTGCGTTTTTTGGTTCTCCAGCATTGCGGCGACGAATCGACAAAAGCAATAAAAGCAGAACAGCGCATTCCGTCCGGTCGAAAGTCTTGGACACCACCACGCCCATCGCAAAGCCTCCGGACGTGCCACCCGAAGGAAGATGCTAAGGGTACGGCGGAAGGCCGCAGGTGCGACTTCGAGACGAAAGGGTCGGGGTTGGGATTATCCGCAAGTCGATTCGTTGTTTAAACTAATATCTTTCGATCCGACTACCCCAATCATGAAACGCACATGATGACTGGCTTCAGAATTCGACAAGGGACCCCTCAGGATCAAGCTGCTGCGTACTACGTCTGTTTGAAGACCGGCAATCATGGTGCCGATGGCGAGCCGTTTTACCGCGAAGATCCAAACGCGTTGGGACGGATCTTTGTCGGTCCCTATTTAGCCTTTGAACCCGAATTAAGCTTGATCCTCGAAGATGACCACGGGGTTTGCGGCTACGCTTTCGGAGCATTCGATTCCAAGACTTTTTATGATCGCTACGATTCCCAGTGGCGACCGGAGTTGTGCGCTCAGTTTCCGATGCCAAAGGGGGATCCCGCTTCTTGGAATCGATCGCAAATGGTCCATTCCTGGTACCATCAACCATCGTACTATTGCCCTGAGCCCTACGAACATTTTCCATCGCACATGCACATCGACCTGCTCGAGCGGGCTCGCGGTTCAGGCAACGGGCGACGCATGATGGAGATGATTATGGCGAAACTCGCAGCGATGGGATCCCCCGGAACACACCTCGGATTGAGTGTACTTAACCCAGGAGCGTTGGAGTTTTACAAGAAATTGGGTTTTCATGAACTTGTCCGCACCGGTTCGACGAGCGACGGTTGCATCTACATGGGTAAGCGATGGGGCTGAAGGAAGACGGTTGGGGGTATCGATGACTACATCCTTGGCAATGTTTGGCGGAACCCCGATCCGCTCGCGTCCATTTCCATCATGGCCGATCTTCGACGAGTCCGATGAGCAACGCGTCTTATCGGCAGTTCGAAGCGGCAAATGGGGCCGGCTCGATGGCGAAGAAGTCGCGCAGTTCGAGAAGCAATTCGCACAAATGCATGGCTGCAAACATGGCATCGCCATGGTCAACGGTACCGTATCGTTAAGGTTGGCATTGTTGGCAGCAGGTTTGCAGGCGGAGGATGAAATCATCGTGCCGCCGTACACTTTCTATGCTACGGCGGCCGCTGTTGTCGAAGCCAACATGATCCCGGTCTTCGCCGATATCGATTTGGATTCTTTCAATCTCTCCCCCGATGCGGTTCGAGTAGCCATCACCGACCGCACCCGAGCGATCATCCCAGTTCATTTCGCAGGGCAACCCGCCGAAATGGATGCGATCAACAAGATCGGAAGCGAGCACAATCTGCTGGTGCTCGAGGACGCTGCTCACGCGCATGGCGCCTCTTGGCGAGATCAACCGGCCGGGTGCCTAGGCAAAATTGCCTCCTTCTCGTTCCAGTCCAGCAAGAATCTCGCCAGCGGCGAAGGGGGGATTATCACCACCAACGATGACCAACTCGCGGACCAATGTCGCTCGCTCCATAATTGCGGTCGCATCCCGACTGGGGTGTGGTACGAACATCACACGATCTCTGCGAACTACCGACTGAGCGAACTGCAAGGGGCGCTGTTGAACGCCCAACTGGTGCGACTCGACGAACAGACGGACACCCGAGATGCGAACGGTCGCTACCTCGCGGAGAAGTTGCGCCAGTTGCCCGGCGTGTATCCCCAGCGTATCCCAACCGAATGCACACGCCACAGCTTCCACCTATTTATGATGCGGCTCGATGGCAATGCGTTCGGAGCACCCCGCGCCGCAGTCATCGAGGCATTGCACGCCGAGGGGATCCCGTGTTCGGCCGGGTATGGTTACTCGCTCTACGATCAGCCACTGTTTCGGAACAAAGCCTTCGGCCCCTATCTCCATCATGCTCGCGATCGTTTGGATTACAGCCAAGTCCATTGCCCCAACAGCGATTTGATTTGCCGCGAACAAGCGATCTGGCTCGGGCAATCGATGTTTCTAGGAGGAAGAGACGACATGGACGATATCTATCGCGCATTTGAGAAAAT
>JBILVV010000185.1:0-8904 GCA_044370255.1 Pirellula sp. | reverse complement strand
GGTGCCCTCCTTGAGCCAGATCCAAGCCGAGTACTACATCGCCGGGCTGCAAAAGGTATTGATAAACAGCCGCATTCGCTTGGGAACCGGAGTGAGGCTGTACGTTGGCATGCTCGGCACCGAAGAGTCGTTTGGCTCGTTCAATGGCCAGATTTTCCGCAATATCCACAAATTGACAGCCACCGTAATATCTTTTCCCCGGGTAGCCCTCGGCGTACTTGTTTGTCAAAACGCTCCCAACTGCCTGCATCACGGCAAGGCTGGTGTAGTTTTCGCTGGCGATCATTTCCAAACCCTCTTGCTGACGGAGGGACTCGGATTCGATAGCGGACCAAACTTCTGGATCCTGGCTGGATAACGGCGACATGATTTCTCGCGAGTGAGGGTGAATTGGCCTGGAATCAACTCCTCCAAGTATACCCGGCGTATTGTCAATCCGGCCAAAGAACGACACAAGGGGTAAGAATTGCGAACACGCCAGGCAGAATCGGAATCGTCCCCGAAATGCTAAGGGGAGCCCCGACGAAAATCCGAGAGAACATGAACTGCCTCCCTTTTGGGGCAGCTTTTTCTCGTCTGTTCATTCGCCCAAGGAGTGTTCCCGTGAGCAAAGTTCTGGCTCGTCTGAAAAATTTCCTGCGCGATGAACAGGGGCCAACAGCAGTTGAGTACGCAGTGATGCTCTCCCTGCTCGTCGTAGCCTGCATCACGGCCATCTCGACGCTGGGTGCCTAGGCTCGGAAGCGAAAGACTTTACCGTTTGTATCAACGGTATCGAGTAGTTCGGACGACCTGCGGTCAGACCGCGGCAAAGTCTCGTTAACCGGGAACAATTACTCAATTTTTCTTTCCCGAAAAGTTTGACCGACACGAGAGGTGTCCTAAGTTTCTTTCGGCGGCGCGAGTGCGAAGCTGACAGGAGTCTACGGTCCATTCAGCCTGTGACGAAAATGTTTCCGCGGCGACGGAGCATCCATTCGGTTCAGGGACCTGTTCATGTTGATAGCTCGGGCTGTGCCGGGCGAGTTTGGAGGAAATGATGAAGAGTTTCGCCTTGAAGTTGAAGCGATTTCTGAAGAGTGAAGATGGCCCAACCGCTGTTGAGTATGCCGTTATGCTCTCCTTGATTATCGTGGTCTGCATCACCGCTGTATCGGCGATCGGTACGCGAGCATCGCAAACATTCAATCAAGTTGCGAACCAGCTCGGCACAACCGGCTGATCCAGGTTTGCTATTATTTGAAACAAGAAATTGCTGGGTTGCCGGTTCGCAAGAACTGGCCCCGGCTTTTTCCATTTCATGGCTTTCACTCATAAGATACGATCATGCATCCAGTCGAGTATCCCATTGAAGCGTTTTCGAGCATGTGGCAGATCGTTTGTTGTACCGCGACGATGATCGCAGCCGCCTTCACCTTTTTGTTCGCGCCGCGTTGATCGCTTTTCCACCTCGTGTTCGTTGAGAACGATCGTATCATCGAATTCGTAATGGCGTGATCTCCTCTTCCTCCTCATTCTTTTTATGAGGAGCCCATCGCTGTATCACCCATCGTGCAGCGACACATACCGCATAGCGCGATTGTTCCTTTTGAAGCGACCGGGGCGGGGAAGACTCTTTCGAAAAATCGTCTATCCAAGGAAGATTTTCTCAATTTTCCACCTTGGAAAAATTTGCCCCTCGCGAAGGGTGTTCTATGTTTCTGTGAGCGTCGCGAGTGCTTCGCTCGCCCGAATATCTCGGGGAAGTAATCGGCACCGATCCAATCACCAAGGTGAGCGAAACGGTTCGGTAGCTGAGGTAGTGTTTCACGGTATTGCTCGGGCAATAAATGCCCACGGAGTGAATGATGAAGAATTTTGCGTCGAAGATCAAGCGATTTCTGAAGAGCGAAGATGGCCCAACCGCTGTTGAATACGCGGTCATGCTGTCTTTGATCATCGTTGTCTGCATCACTGCAGTTTCGACGATCGGATCACGAGCCAGGTCCACCTTCACGACCGTTTCGAACCAACTCGGAACAACGGGCTGATCGGTCGCCGGGTTACGGGCGATATCAGAACTCCCTCGGGGCTGAGAGCGTTTCCTCTCGCTCCGATCGGGAGTTTGAGTTCAGAGACATGTAGACATGTAGACTCGCGGCGCCGAGGTTCACCTCTCATCGTGAGTTTCGACAAAAAGCCAGTTGAAAGCCTACCTGGAATCGCTTCGGGGCGCGGTTTCGTAGGTGACAGTAGCTTTCGGGACCAAGAGTGGGTACTCGGTAGCAACACGACTATCTAATTAACGCATTCTAGCGTTCGGGGAAGCGGAACATGGATTTTGCAGCGATCGTATCTGGAGTCGTCGAGCATTGGCACATTTGGTTTGTGTCCATCACATTAGTAGTGGCTGCCATCATTGATGGTTGGATGCTCAAGGTGCCGAACTGGATTACGTTCCCGCTGATCATGAGCGGTTGGGTCTACAGTGCTGTAACCGGCGGTTGGCCCGGGTTGGGCTGGAGCTTGTTGGGAACCTTTGTAGGTCTCGCGCTCCTCTACGGACTTTACATGGTCGGTGGTATGGGAGCCGGAGACGTGAAGTTGCTTGCGGGCATCGGAGCATGGGTCCATCTGCAGCACACCTGGAACATCTTCGCAACCACTGCTATCGTCGGTGGAATCATGGCGATTGCGATGATTGCGTATTCAGGCCGTTGGCGAAAGCACTTTCAACAATTCAACATGCTCATCGGTGAATTTGTGGAGGTGAAGGATCCTGAAGCCCTCTTCCAACGGGCTGCGGAACGCAAATCGAAAATGTTTTTGCTTCCCTACGGAATCCCGATGACGATCGCCGCACTGGGCTATTTCGTCTTCCAGGGAATGTACTTCTAGGGCTGGATCGGCGAGTCGATTACTTTTGCAATGGCGAAGCGTATCGGTATCTCGATGCTTTGCTAGAATGTGGGGCGACACTTTAGTGTCACATTCTTCTACCGCAAAAGATCCGAAAGACGAGCGAGCTTGCAACGCGAAATCTATTTCGATAATCACGCGACAACCCGTACCGACCCGCGCGTGGTCGATACCATGCTCCCCTGGATGGTGACGGAGTTCGCTAACCCTGGCAGCATCACTCATGAGCCAGGTCGTCGGGTCGCCGCGAAAATCGATGAGTGCCGGGATCGCATTCAGCAGATCCTCAATGCTCCTGATAGTGACCTGATATTCACCAGCGGAGCGACCGAGAGTATCAACCTCGCGCTCTTCGGAACCGCTTTGCACCCGAAGCAAAAGCGACGCAAGATAGTCTCTGCCGCTACCGAGCATCGAGCCGTCCTTGACCCGCTTGATCGTTTGCGAAAATCGGGCTGGGAAATCCATCATCTCCAAATCCAAACAAGCGACCCCGGTCGCATCGGGGAAATCGACTTGGCAAGTGCGGAGAAGGAGATCGATGACTCCACGGCATTGGTATGCCTAATGCTCGGGAACAACGAGATCGGGACAATTCAGCCCTTCGACAAGATCGCCCAGCTATGCCGCGACCGCGGCGCGCTTCTCCATATCGATGCCAGCCAAGCAATAGGAAAGCTCTCCGTCGATTTCGAATCGCTCGGCGCGGATTTGCTCAGTTTCTCCTCCCATAAGTTTTACGGACCGAAAGGAATCGGTGGATTGCTGATAAACCGTGAGACGGCATCTCGACGGCTGTTGCCGCAAATCGTCGGAGGAGGACAGCAAAGCAACCTCCGTTCAGGAACGCTCAACAGTGTAGGCATCGTGGGCATGGCCGCAGCGATTCAATATGCAGTCGAAGAGTTGAATCGTGAAAGCCAGCGATTAGCCAGTCTCCGAGATCGATTATGGCATCGATTGCACACAGGGATCGAAGGGCTTCTGATCAATGGTCCCGATTGGCGCGAAGAGGGAAACGCCGTCCATCGACTGCCGGGGAATCTGAACATCTGTTTTCCTTGTGTTGAGGGGCAGTCACTGATGCTGCGCACCCCGCTACTCGCCGTCAGCAGCGGTTCCGCGTGCACGTCGGCTGAGCCTCATCCGAGTCATGTCCTGCTCGCCATCGGCAGATCCGAAGACCAAGCCCGTTCGAGCATTCGTTTCGGACTCGGACGATTCAATACGCCGGACGAAGTGGATCAAGCAGCAGATTGGCTAATTCAAGCGTATCGCGACTTAGCCTCCTTCGTCGCTTGACCATTGGTCACAAGCATCGACAATGGTATAGGGTGCACATGGGTAGTACCCTCGTTTCGCTTGGTCCGAAGAAAGCCTGCAGACCGCCATACCACAAACTTCAAAAAGAACCTTCCATGAGCCTCGCCTCAGATCCGGTATCCTCGGAACCTTTTTCCACGGAACAATCCGTTAGTCCCAATGTGCCTGACCAGCAAGGCCGGTTCGGCATGTTCGGAGGGCGCTTCGTGCCGGAGACATTAACGCGCGCCTTGGATGAGTTGGTTGTCGAGTACAACAGGGCGAGGCAAGATCCGGACTTTCAAGCAGAACTCGATGACCTTCTCCATCGTTTTGTTGGTCGTCCCTCGCCCCTTTATCATGCCGCTCGATTCAGTAAACAGCTTGGGGGTGCACAGATTTGGCTGAAACGGGAGGATCTCAATCATACCGGGGCGCACAAAATCAATAACACGCTCGGTCAGGCATTGCTGACTTTGCGCATGAAGAAAACTCGGGTTAGTGCCGAAACGGGTGCTGGCCAACATGGAGTCGCCTCCGCTACGGCGTGTGCTCATTTCGGATTGCCGTGCGTCGTCTACATGGGTGCTGAGGATGTTCGGCGCCAGCGTCCTAATGTGTTCAGCATGCGACTGCTCGGGGCCGAAGTTCGCCCAGTCGAAAGTGGTTCGCGAACATTGCGAGATGCTGTCAATGAAGCGATGCGCGATTGGATGGCGAGCGTCGAGACGACGCATTACATCATCGGTTCGGTAATCGGACCACATCCTTTCCCCATGATGGTTCGAGACTTCCAAAGTGTGATCGGCAAAGAATGTCGCGAGCAATCTCTTCAGTCTTTCGGGCGTCTGCCTGATGCCGTAGTCGCTTGTGTTGGTGGCGGTAGCAACGCTGCAGGGATGTTCTATCCATTTGTTGGGGATCGTTCTGTTCGCTTGATTGGTGTGGAAGCGGGTGGGCGAGGTCCGAATGCTGGCGATCACGCGTCACCGCTGACCTTTGGCTCGCCAGGCGTTCTTCATGGTTCTTACAGTTACGTTATGCAAGACGAAGATGGACAGACCAGTGACGTGCATTCCATGTCGGCGGGGCTTGATTATCCAGGTGTTGGCCCCGAACACAGCTATTGGAAAGACACGCAACGCGTCGAATACACTTCTTGTCGGGATGATGAAGCACTAGCTGCATTTGACTTCCTGGCACGCAATGAAGGAATACTAACGGCCCTTGAAACCTGCCATGCGGTTGCGAAAGCGGCCGAAATCGCAAAGGGCATGTCGCCGGACCAGCATCTGGTCATCTGCTTGTCCGGACGGGGCGATAAAGATGCCGCCGAACTCGCCCGACTTCGGGGCCAGGAATGGTGATTGGCGACCGGAAACTTTTCGCTACTCTTTGATGATTCTATCGAGCCCTGCTCGAATCCTTTGACTCCCAATCGAGAGATGCATGACCGCGATCGATGACCTGTTCAGCACTTTGAAGGCTCAAAACAAAAAGGCCTTTATGCCGTTTATCACAGCGGGTGATCCAAGTCTCGCCTTCACCGGCAAAGTGCTCACCCGCTTGGCCGAACTGGGATGCTCGATGGCAGAGTTGGGAATCCCGTACAGCGATCCGATCGCCGATGGCCCGGTTATCCAGGCATCGTACACGCGGGCTCTCCAAAACAAGATCAAGTTGAGCGGCATTTTTCAAACCATAGCAAACCTTCGTGCGGCTGGTTCGCAACCTTTGGCCAAGATGCCTTTGGTCTCTATGGTCAGCTACGCGATTGTGCATCGGCATGGGCTCGAGAAATATGTCGACGAGGCCAAGGCATCGGGTTTCGCTGGAGCGATCGTTCCGGACTTGCTCGTCGAGGAGAGCGGGCCCTTTTCCAAAGTATGCCGAGTGCGCGAGTTCAACTTGATTCAACTGGTTACACCGACGACACCTCCCGAGCGTGCCCTTCGTATCGCGGAAAGTTCATCAGGCTTTCTTTACTTTGTTAGCGTTACGGGCATCACCGGCGAACGGACGCAATTGCCAGTCGATCTAGTCGATCGAGTTGGATGGCTCCGAGATCGATCCTCGCTCCCGATTTGCATCGGATTCGGGATTTCCAAGCCTGAACACGTGAAGTTGCTAGCACCTGTATCCGACGGCTTGATCGTTGGATCCGCGATCGTTCGTTTGCTGGATCAAGCTGCAGCCGATGAATCCAAAGCACTCGACTCGATGAGCCAATTGGTCACGTCGTTGATCCGCGCGCTCGAGAACTAAGGATTGTTACCATGCGTTACCGACAGCTTGATAAGATCACTGAACTAGTCCCTGGAGAGCGGATTGTCGCAGTGCGAACGTTGCGGCACGGAGAAGATTATCTTCGCGATCACTTCCCTCTCTTTCCGGTCATGCCAGGGGTCATGATGCTCGAAGCCATGTATCAAGCCGCATGCTGGCTGGTTCGATCGACAGAGAATTTCGAACATGCAATTATCTCGCTCGATGAAGTTCGGAACATCAAGTTCGCCGACTTTATGGAGCCCGGACAGGTTCTGACGGTAACCGCAGAGATTGTGAAGTTGGACGAGCGTTTGGTGACCTTAAAAGCCAGCGGTAGCCGCGATGATGTTGTTGCCGTATCCGGGCGATTGATCGTAGGAAAGAAAAACCGGGCAGACGTAGATCCTGAGCTTGCTTCGCAGGATGAGTTTTCGCGGGACTCGATGCGCAACGAGTTCAAGAAACTGATGCAGGGATTTTGAGTTAGGGAGAGCGCGCGTTTCCCGCTTCTAGCATTCCAAATGGCTTGATCGAGGACCGAATAGGCGGCCCTTAGCTTCGCAAGGCCATCGCAACCGATCGAACAGACATTCCACCGGTGAGATTGGAGACATCGCGGAAGCCCTTCGAGGCCAACCAGCTGGCGCCGATATGTGCGCGTTTCCCGGAATGGCAAACCACAACGGTCGGTAGCATCGGATCCAATTCCTGCCATCGTTCCGCAAACGCATCGATTTCGATCGCTATCGCTCCTGGCAGTGGCAGCTGTTGCCGTTCTCGCTCGGTGCGAACATCGATGACTTGCAGCCCATTGAGATCGACATCCGGATTTACGAGTTTTGGTAATTGGCTGAGATCGTTGATCGCAGTGAATGCAGCCATGTGGATCGGATCCTTTGCGGAGCCATAGGGAGGTGCGTAGGCGAGGTCCAGCTTTGCTAAATCGTAGACCGTTCCCTGAAAAGCCATCGCCGTCGCGACCACATCGATCCGTTTGTCGACTCCTTCACCGCCGACTGCTTGGCCGCCGAGAATGCGCCCATCGTTCGGGGCATACAACAGCTTCAGTTGCATGCTCTGGGCGCCCGGGAAATAGCTGGCATGACTGGCGGCTTGAACGATCGCTGTTCGGAACGGAGTCTGGCTCTTGGTTAGTTGCTTTTCGTTCAGACCGGTACTGGCCGCAGTGACGTCAAAGACGCGAACGATCGAGGTCCCCAGCACTCTGCCCATTGGCTGACTGCTTCCACGCCCTGCATGTTCGCCAGCGATCCGTCCCGAACGATTCGCAGGCCCTGCTAATGGATTGAGCCCCTTCGTGCCGGTAACGGCATGCGTATATTCGACCGCATCTCCAACTGCATAAATAGAAGGGTCGCTGGTTTGCATAAAGTCATTGACAACGATACCTCCCATCGGGCCGATCGCCAATTCGGCATCGGCAGCTAACGATGTTCGTGGTCGGACACCGGCACCGATCACAACGAGGTCGGTTTCCAGTCGCTTACCACTTTCCAAGATAGCGACCTTGGCTTGCCCGTCGTGCAATTCGAGATTCGACACCGACTGGCTAGTGAGTACTCGCACCCCTTTGGACTCCATATGCTGCGACACCATTTTCGCAAAGATTGGGTCCAGTCGCGTCAGCACTTGAGGGTTGCGTTCTACTAGATCGACATGCAGTCCGCGGCGATGGAATTGTTCGACCACCTCGACACCTACAAAGCCAGCGCCGATGACTAGGGCTCGTTTCACAGGGTGAGCCTCGATGTAAGCCATCAGATGATCCATATCCGAGAGCGTCCAAAGGTGAAACGCGTTCTTGGGCATCTCGCGAGCGAACGGAGGGCGAACGGGCTCAGCACCTGTAGCCAAGATCAAGCGATCGTAGGGGATGATACTTTCGGACGATGCTTCTCCGTCGGCGCTTCGGCTCACGACGCGAATAGATCTAGTCACGCGGTCGATTGCGACGACTTCGTGATGCGTCTGGACCGCGATGCGAAAGCGTTTCCAGAAGAGCTCTGGGGTTGCGACCAGCAGCTTTGCACGGTCGGCGATTTCGCCTCCAACATGATAGGGAAGCCCGCAATTGGCAAACGAAACGGCTGGCCCTTTCTCAAAGATCGTGATCTCAGCATCGGCGTTGACTCTTCGGGCCCGCGTGGCCGCCGAAGCTCCTCCGGCGACCCCACCAACGATGACGATGCGAAGGGGTTGATTCGAATCCATTCGAGTTGCTCCTACGGTCTTCGCTTACTGCTTGAACTTGTCCGGCTTGAGGGCCACCGTTCCGAGATCGTTGGCGCCGGCTTTGAGGGTGAATTTTACGTTCCCCTTTTTCCAGCTATCGGATTTTCCGTTGACGGAAACCTCGTCGAACTTGTTTTGCGACTCGTGCCACATCTTGAAGGTCAATTCGGTCCCTGCCGGAAG
>JBILVV010000041.1:0-19661 GCA_044370255.1 Pirellula sp. | reverse complement strand
CGAGGTCTTCGATGAGGGTTGCCAACGCTTGGTCCAAGGGTGGCATACTATTCTTCATGCCGTTGGCGATTTGATTGTGCATATCCCAGCCACCATAGGTGACTGTGACGAAGCGAGAACCAGCTTCGACCAAACGTCTTGCCATGAGGAGGCGCTGACCTGCTGCATTGCGACCATACTTGTCGCGGAGCGCTTTATCTTCGGCTTCGAGATTGAATGCCTCGCGAGCTTGGGGGCTGCTGATCAATGCGTAGGCGCGTTCGTAGAACGTGTCCATGGCTGTGATATTGTCCGAACGCTGCTTGGATTCGAAGTACTCGTTGACCGCTTCGAGAGCTGAACGGCGCCGGCCGAATCGATTCATGTCGACATCGCCGGGCAAATTCAAATCTTGTACGCGGAATCCATTGTTGGCTGGATCTGCACCCAGGCTGAATGGACCGTAACTGGAACTCAAATACCCAGAGCCCGCAAACTCATTGGCTTGGCCAGGAATCGCGATGTAGGGGGGCAGATTGTTGCGAGGCCCATACTCATGACTGACCACGGACCCGAAGCACGGGTACAACAACGCAGGGGATGGCTTGTAGCCGGTGAACATATTGTGCGTGCCCCGTTCGTGGGCCGCCTCGCCGTGCGTCACCGAACGAACGATCGTCAGCTTGTCTGCAAGGGAGGCCAAGCGAGGAACGGTCTCGCAGAATACATCACCCGTCTTGGTCTTGATAACACCCATCTGCCCGCGGTACTCGAGCGGGCTGTATGGCTTGGGATCGAAAGTTTCTTGGTGAGCAATGCCGCCGGGCAAGAAGATGTGAATGACGCTCTCAGCCTTGGCTTCGATGAAGTCGTAGTGCTTTTGATCCGCATAGGCACGCTGCGAACGAAGCTGGAAGAAATTCCCTAGGGTCAGTCCGAGTCCGCCAACTGCTCCGACTGTCAAGAATCCGCGACGATCCAAAGGGTTTCCTAAACATCTCATGACAGCATTTCTCCAACGTTGGGGGTAAGTTACTGAATCCTAAAATTCTAATTGCGAATGATGCTATTGGGTATCGTATACGACCTGAATGGGGCGAAACCTTTCTCGATCGCAGCAACAGTCATGCCAGGTTTCTTATTGCAGTGAATAACGCCAAAAACATGAGTGGCCGGCCGCGTCGGGTCTGTGAACCATTTCAGGGCTTAACCGACCATCCGTTCATTCGGGGCCGTCGAGGCGAGAGTTTCGGATTCTTCGTCGGTCTTCGGTTTATTGGGTTTGGGCAAACTGGGTGGGGAATGAAGTTGTCAGCCCAATCGACACCTTCAGGGAGGACCTTAAGTATAGCAAACGCAGTTGTGGTTGGTACTCATTTGTCGCAGTTTTTTATTGGCTGTCGTCCACTGAAATGCTTGTGTTCTCAGTCTGACTCCACGGTTGAACTCAATTCGATACGAAGGCTGACAGCCATCGTTCCATCGCTACACCTAGTCGGTTTGCTACACTTCTCCACGTCTGGGGTAGGTGGTCGAGGTGCGCAACGCCACAAGGGCTCCGAGGGGAGTCGAGGGAAACCATCGGAAATGGGACACTGGGATCACTTAGGAATGCCTGAGCATTTTGACGGGATCGTTCGTTTGTTTCCTTTGCCGAATTTGATTCTCTTCCCGAACGTCATTCAAGCACTGCACATTTTTGAGCCCCGTTATTGCGAACTGCTTTCGGACGCACTGGAATCAGATCGGCTGATAACGATGGCGATTCTGGAACATGGTTGGGAAGAGAAACTCCATGGCCGACCAAAACTTTCGAACATCGTTTGCATTGGTCGGATCGTATCCCACTCGCCGACGGGTGATGGCCGTCACAACGTCTTTTTGGCGGGGATACAGCGAGCTCGGATCGTGGAAGAATTGGAGGTGACGACTCATTTTCGGCAGGCCCGAGTCGAGATCCTGGAGGATATCCCGGTCGCTGACGAAGCCAAGTCCGAGTCTTTCCGAGACGATCTCCTAGCGATTTTTCGCTCGATGGTTCCTGTCGATCTTTCCAGCTCCGAGTCGTTCTCGGAATTGTTAACTCGCCAATTGCCCCTCGGGGTCCTCACAGATGTGATCGCCTATGCGGTGAATCTGCCATTGGCGACAAAGCACTATCTTCTTGGCGAACCGGACGTCGAGGCCCGATACCGTTTACTGGTGGACAGCTTAACTACGTTGGTCGAGCCTGATGACGACCCTGAAGAGGCTGCTCGAAGGGTAGTGCGACGCGGATTCCCGCCACCGTTCAGTGCCAACTAGACCGGATTTCTATCATTTGAGTGTTTCTTGTCCAGGGAGCTTCTCCGATGGGGCAGACTGCTTACCGTCGAGCTCCAAATGGGCGTTCAGAAGCAATTGATCGAGTCGGTCGCGAAGGAGTTCGATTTGATCTTTGCAAAGGGACTGACCGACTTGGGAGGCGATGAAAAGGCTGGCGTACAGAATGGCGGTAGCGATGACGACAGCCAATCCCCAGGGGAATTCGCCGACCAACCATTGCGATCCCGCAAAGATGCCTGCGAAGAAAATGATGCAGAAGAACGCCAAGTAAAAGATCCAAGTCAGCACCCACAGATTCGGTCGCGGTGCAAATCGACCCATGAGATAACACTGATCTTCGTCGTTTCCTTCGATGAAGTAGACCGTCAGGTGGGGTGACCATAGGCGATGCATCTCGGGTTCGAGGTGCAACTCGGCGTATTCTTCGTGGGACATGTACAGGCGATGATTATTTTTGGCGTGGATCGCGGTTTGAAATCGTGAAATAGCCTGGTCCCTGCTAGCGCGAATCTCAAGTCGAAATGTTGGTTCAATCGCCCATTGGATCTTCATCATTCACCGCTGGTGGCAGGTGGAGCGGGATTCTTTGTAACGATTTTACTGTTCATGAAGGGAGTCGATGGGAAGTCGAGAGGGTTGAACTGGGAAGTTTCCGATCCACGAAAGGGTGGCGAGTGCATAAAATGGAGGGATTGTCAGGTCTGGCGCATGGGACTCGATGGTCTCATGTTTTCTGACTTCCATTTTCCAGGGGGCGAGGATTGATCTTTCTGCGAAACCTTGCCGTCGCGGTGTGGTTAGGCGCCGGACTCTTCGCCAGTGTGGGCCCCTTGTGGTCCCAGGAATCGGAGAATCCGCCGTCGTTTCCCCCTGCGCGTCCGCCAGAGGTGCTCGCTCCCGGGATCCGGCCAGATGTCTATTTGCTTCGCAACGCTCAGGGGGATCCGGTGGTGGTCCCGCGGGCCGGGTATGAGGAGTACGAACGGATTCTTCGCGAATCGACCGGCGAGCCCAGCGAATCTCCCATTCCCGCTTTGTCGCAACTCAACTTGATTGTTGAACCGGAAACCGATTTTGCACGGGTACAAGTCGACGCAGAGTTGCGATTAACGGGTGCCAACCGTTCTTGGCTGACCGTCCCGATCGGGCTTCCCCAACTGCAATGGCTGCCGAGCGAAACAGGGTTGGACCGGAGCGGGGTTGTTTCGCAATCCAACGGTTATGTGTGGAGGATCGAGCCAGGTCTGGAACGCCAAAGACGTTTGAAATTAGAAGCGCTATGCAAAACGACTTCGTCCAACAGCGGCAATTCGATTCGGCTCGATTTGCCATCCACGGCGACCGTAGTCCGACTCAAGTTGCCTCCAGGGGAATGGGAGTTGACCGCATCGGGTGGTGGGTCCGAAGTGGTGGAACCATTTCGTATCATCGATGAATCTGCGGTCGCAACCGTTCGAACAACGGCCAACAGCCTCAATCTCGCTTGGAATCGCAAACAGGAACGGCAGGCGATTACCGCTGTGGAGGCGACGAGCCTGACGAAGTTCTCTTCGAGCGACGATGGCTCTCAGATCAAGGCGACCACGACATGGAGTCTGCGCGGGCCGACGAGTTTGGCAGGCAAACGCTTCACAATTACTCTTCCTCCGAACGCCCAAATGCGTGAATCGGCGAATGTCGGTTTGGGCTTCGCGGGTTATCGGATGATTCGTCGCGATGCCAGGAAGGAACCTCCCCAAGACGGTTCGCCCAGTCCATGGGTGTTGGACATCGAAGTGGACGAGACACTCGCTCGCACCGATTTGGATATCGCGTTGGAGTGGCAAATCGTTGGTCCTCCTAATCCGGAGGCTCTGGTATGCGAAACTCCGGTTATCGAAGGGGTCCAAGCACACTCGGGAACCATGGAGTGCATCATCCCCCGGGGGGGGTTATTTCAGTGGAAGACCCAAGGGGATATTCGGCTTGTGCGTCAGGGTCCGTCCACCGACGGCAGCGGCGCTATGGCTTACGCGTTTCGATTCGCATCGCAACCGGCCGGAGTCATCGCAGTCTGGCAATCGCTGTTGAACCGGCCGCGCATGCGTTCATCCCAAGAACTTGAGATCCGCGAAGGCTCTGTGTCGCTTCAAGGACGCTTGGAGTTTATTAGCGATCCCACCCAATTGCCTTTGCTGCAATTGGAATGGTCGACTTGGCAAATCGATCGACTGACCATCATGCCTGCGATGTTGGAGTTGGATCGGACAACGGTTCAAGTATCCGACGAAACACGGCGCGTTGCGGTTCCACTCAATGCGAGTCTGTTCATCGATACGGTGCGAGACAAATCCGCAGGGAACATCGCGACCCCCAACGGAGCCATGCCCCTGGAGAGTACCGATCGCTCATCAGCACCAAGCAATTTGTCGGGCAACACCCCTGGATCACCTCCGCAGCAGATGGTTGCCATCGAATACTCACTCAGCCAAAAGCTTTCTTCAGACAACAGCCCTCTATCCCTTTCTCTGCCTCAAGTCTCATGGCTTAATCCCGATAACCAACAGCGGATCGCGCGAACGCCACCTGGGAGCCTTCGAGTTCAATCCCGTTTGTACCGCTTGCGAGAAACGGAGCCAAATGCCTCGGGTTTGATACCTGCTTCGGCCCAGATAGCGACACCCACTGCAATGGAATCTGTTGCGACCACTCCGTTCGCCTTGGCATATCAGATCGCTGAAACGTCGACTGAAGCATCTTGGAAAGGGGAGCGATTTCGGCGCGCATCTTCGACGACCGCGCAATACGAAGCGTCTCCGAAGATCGGCGAATCATCGATCATATGGAATCATCGATGGGCATGCCGAAGTGTTGGGGTTCAGCCGAATCGCTTGCACGTACTCGTCCCCAAGGATATGCCACTGCGCGAGGTGCAGATCGACGGCAAGTCCGTGGAATTGCAAAAAGTGGAGTTGCAGAAAATCGCGATCGCGGATGACACGGCTCCGTCGCCATATTCCCAATTTGTGATTCCGATCCAAGAGACGGTATCCGACAACGGACAGGCATCCGAGTTTCTCGTCACCGCTAACTCGGAGACACCTTTGAATTGGAATGGAGCGGAGACGTTGCAAGTTCAGTTCCTGTTTCCCTTCCTGCAATCTCCCAACAAAGAGGACATACTCACCACGGAAAGTGCGCAGGTCATCTCGATGGCTGTACTGGATGGATCTCAGACGGGTGCCTCGCAAAACCTCGACCCGGATCGGCCTCGCTGGGAAAAAACTCTTCGCAAACCCTCATCGTCGAGACAAAGCGAACTGCGAATTGAATCCGAATGGGTACAAACCATTCTCAACGCTATCTATCAACGCGATCGTTATGTGGCTCGTTTTTCAACCCAGCGGGAGTGGGTCGATATTCCAATCGCCGCATCCCTGCGCAAGGATCTGGAAATCGTTCTCGACGGCAAACGAATAACCCCTGAGGAATCGCCCGAATCGCCCGATAAGCTTCGCGTGCCCATCCCGCCAAAGAAAGATTCGGATATACAAGATGCAGATATCCGAGTGATCGAGATCTTCACGCTTCGATCCGGTCCGGAAGGCTTCCTCCGCAAGATCGTTCTCGATTCACCCCGTCTGCAATCAAAGACGATCACATCGCCGTTGATCTGGCAAGTGATTGTGCCGCGAACGGAGCACCTGATCTGGAACTCCTCCGAACTCGCACCGCTCTATCGTTGGGAATGGAGGGATTTGTTCCTCGTTCGCTCGAGCATGAGATCTCAACAAACGTTGGAGAAGGAACTCGGTGCCACCGAGCAGCCCGAGGTTTCTACATCTCAAACCAATCAATACGATCTATCGACTTTGATCGGCAACGAACCGCTGTCTGCATGGTTTGTTCCGAGGTCGATGGTATGGCTCCCGATCGCTATAGTCGTTCTGCTGTTGTCGATGAGCTTGGGCGAAACTTCCTTGCTGGGACGCCCTTGGTTATGGATTGGGATCCTGTCTGCCTTATTGGTCTTCTCGCAATGGTCGTGG
The DNA here is from genome assembly GCA_044370255.1 of Pirellula sp. Lineage (GTDB taxonomy): Bacteria > Planctomycetota > Planctomycetia > Pirellulales > Pirellulaceae > JBKCUI01. The sequence goes on along the minus strand of JBILVV010000041.1, from coordinate 13,329 downwards.
GATATATCTATTCTGGTAGCACAAACCATGCTGGGTGCACTCGCATTGGCCATCGTTTACATTCTGATGCGTTGGCTGCTCAATCGCCGAGCGCGTAGGCGGAGCATATTTGTCAGCCGATCTGCCAGCGCTGCAAATCCCTATTCTCCGAGAACTTCATCCTCCCCCAACACCGGTGGAAGCACCAAAGAACCCGGTTCGAAAGGCTTCCTCTCCCCAACGGTCGATGCTCATCCCGTGGAGGAAGGATCGTGAGTCACCCATTGCGACTGGCCCACACTCTAATACGCACCCTGGTGGTCGCAGGAGCTCTCGCTTGGTGGATGCATGGCGCAACCGCGATTGCTCAAAACCCCGATCTCTCAGCCGCCGCCCCCGGTCCCTATCGCCGCGTCTACGTCCGCGATTCCGACTTACCGCTCGAAGGCTTTCGCGCGATGGACTTGAAGTCCTTCTCAGCGATGCTCGAGGGTTTGAAAAAACAGACTGAGAGCCTCGACCCCAACTCGCCCAATAACGAAACGGAACTACGAGCATTTCACGCGCAAGTTCGCTTGGTGGGAGCCGACCTAGTATCAGAGCGTTCGCGTTTGCGATGGAATTGGAATGCGTTCAAAGAGCGAATCCGCAACGCATCGCGCGAGCAGGAGACCGTTCGCAAACAAATCGCCCCCTGGAACGCGGCGATCGATGCTCCATCCCGTTTGACTGCCAACCCATTATCGAATTCCTCGGCACCACCGGCATGGGTGTATGACAGCAACGGTCTGCCGCTGATTCGTGTCTCATCGGACGAGGATTGGTTCTCATGGACTCTGCGCCCCTTATCGAACAGCACTCCCAATCGATTGAATTTTTCCCTCACGTTTCCACGGACGGTGGATAGTTGCTTGGTGCTACAGCTTCCGAAAACCGCTCGCATCGTGGATGCGAATATCGTGGTTCGTCCAGCAGGCAATTGGAACGAGGTTACCGAACGCATCGGAGATTGGCCGGTTGCCCTAGCCGCTAGCGATAACATTCCGGAGTTGAATGGCACCGATTCGTTCTGGCTGCTCGAACTCAGTGGGCGCGATCAAGCCAGCTTCTCCATCCTGCTCAATCCCAGCCGCGGCATTTACGACAATCTGAGTTCCGACGAGCGGTCGCTCGCATCGTGGAACCGATTGATTGCAAGACAGACGACCGCGCACACGGTATCGCTCACCCAAATCAAAACGTTGTGCGAATGGGAATGGTACGAAACCACGACTCTCGATCGCACATTTCGCGTTCGCATTCCCGAGGGATTGCGCCTGAGAAACTTGAAGTTGAACGATCGGGAGACCGTACCCCGATTCTCAGAACGCGTGATCGAGTTGACCGTGCCTAGCGATGAGGCCAGCAGTTCATCATCGAACAATGCAGCACGCATCAAAGTATCGGCCGAGTTTTTGTCCTCCAACTCGGATCTGAGTTCCGACCAGGATGGGATCATCAGAATTCCTCCAATTGAATGCTTAAACGGTTATGTCGTATCGGGATCAACCTCGATCGCGGCGGACAGTATGGTCGAGTTGAGGAACATTCATGGTGGAAACAATCGACTCGAAACAGTTCGCAGTTCGGACAAGTCCCTGGAGAGATTGGACTTCTCATGGTTTCAGTCCTCTCCGGAGATCTCGTTCTCAGCAGCGGAACGAATCGCTGTCGACTCGGCAGAGATCCTGACGCGACTGTCCACCGATGCCAATCGCGCAGTTGCGTTTGTCAAAATGCAGTTAAGCCCATGGCGAGAGTCTGCCCCTAGCCGCATTCGCATCGGTGCTGGATGGTCCTTGGAAACCATGCAAATCAACCATCGAGGACTTGGTCTGTCTATCGAAGAGTCCAACCCTGGTGTTTCCTCGGATTCCTTGCGAGTCGATGCAACCGGTCCTGTCGATGATGGTCCCATTCAAATCGAATTGCAATTGACTCGCGATATTGCGAACGCATTCGGCGACAATTCTCAGACCGAAGGGATCGTCGCCTTGCCTGACCGAAAGACTGCGCAAGCTTTGGTGATCGAGCCCGGATATGCATCCCAACTGGAGTACTATGGCGATTTCTATCGCGACCTATGCGATGAGGAAATGCTCACCCCTTGGCAACGCGATCGGCTCCCAAGGCTGGGACGATTTCTTCTGTTCCGCATGCCCGAGGGGCGTTTGCCGAAACTGAGATCCAAAGAAGAAACACCGCTGATCCAATGCTCGATCGCGACTCGGATAATCGACCATGAAGATCACGTACGCCTCGAGCACTTGTTCGATCTCGACCCAGGGGCCACGACCGCGCCAAGCGTCGAGATCCAGTTGCCGGGTATCTGGCGATGGGAATGGGAATCGCCCACAGGCTGGAAGTCATTCGAAGTCAAGGCGGGAGCTAACAACGAAACTTGGATATGGACACCTCCTTTGCCAAGTTCGGTAGAGAAGAAACCTGAAAGCGAGACAATCAAGCGATTTCGATTTCGAGCGATTGCAAGACGTGATAGGAAGAGTGAGGTTTGGCAACTAACCGTACCTAGATTGTCCAGCGATCAGCCCGTCAGCCACTCCCTTCGGACCGATCCCGTCTTTCAAGTAATACAGGATCAACCCCGTGGATCATGGGATTTCGAGAACGATGGTCGATGGATCATGCGATGGCAAGATCCTGCACCGAGCGATCCCGTCCTGGCAATCTCCATTCAAGAAATCGATCAAGGGAAACAGAACCGATGGTGGATCGCGGAAAGCCATTTGCATTTGGCGGTCGATACCCTCGGGCAACAGCGAGGACTCTTGGCATTGGATGTGAGAGGAATCCGAAATGAACCATGGGAATTCAACGTGGCGGTCCCCGAAGGTTGGTCGATCGAGCGGATCACGGACGAAACGTTTGATAGCTCTAAACGCCATGAACAAACATCTTTCGAAGTCCATCGCGAGGGGACCAACTGCAGGATCCAACGAAACCCTCCCAGCGCGAATCGAGAAGCCTTCGCCTCCGAAATCCGAATCGTCATGTCGGGGCCCAAGTTGAAGCTGCAATCGCACCGAGAATGGGGAGTCCTTCCCACGCAAGCGATTGATTTCTCTTGGCCTGATATCCGATTGGAACCACCCTTTCCGAAGCCCAATCGCACACTTTGGACCCTCACTCCGATCGAGGTAGCCAGTCCGCTGAGCCAAACCCTCGTTTGGAACGCTCAAACCGAAGCGACCCTACCACGAAACAACGGCTTCTGGAGCGCCTGGCAATGGACCGCAGAGGCGGCATCCTGGTTGGGTTGGCAAAGCAACCAACGCAGTAAGTCGATCGAAAACTCCACTGTACGAAATCCGGTCGAAACCGCACCTCGCGAGTTGGTTCCCAGTTGGGCCTTGACGGATTGGAAACCATCTCATTTTGAAGAACAGAGTTCGGCTCACAAGGATATCGCGTTGCAAACACTCTCTTTGCGTTATTCACCCTCGCGCACGGGACCGGCATTGTGGTTGGTGATCGCTGTCTTGCTCGGCTATTGTTTGTTATCAAGGATTCCATGGTTTTGTTTGGTGCTGGCTGGATTGGCTACGATCGGTGGGCATTGGCTCCCGGACTCTTTGGCGGTTTGGTTTCGAAGCACATGGGTTGGCTTCGCGATCGGTGCGTTGATCTACCTGATCCGTTGGACAGTAACTTCGCCGGGACTTCGGCCCGCCGACCGTGACCGCCCGGAACCCTGGCACCCCTGGAATGAACCGGGACTATCCAACGATGGCTTATCCGAACCATCGGGCCGCGCGGTTGTTGTCTCGTCGATCGGCTTGATCCTATCGCTGACTATCGGTTTACCAATGATCGCTCAGGATCCAACCGCGACACTGCAATCCTACCGCAATCTTCCCTTCGATGTCCTGATTCCCTTGAACGAAGAGGGGATGCCCTCGGGCGATGTAGTCTATGTTCCCTCGAGTATTGTCATGGCGGAAGATGCGAGGCCCTCGACATCGTCGGTGATCGATCGGGATTCGTATGTGATTTCAGCTCGACACTCGCTTCGTTTCGACGCGCGTTCGATCAGTTTTGGAAACACGGAACAACCGTGTAGCCACATCTATGAAGTTTGGATCGGTGAATCGGGCGTTGGTCGGCCATGGCGCATCCCCTTCTCAAGCGATCGCTCGCGGCTGAGTCGATTCCTGATCGATGGGGTCGAAGTCGCTGCGAGTCGCTTGGCCAAGAGCGACAGCGAGTTGGCGTGGTATCCTGAGCGTGCGGGACGCAGGCTGGTACAAATCGAATCCCAGGTTCGCATTCGACCCTCTGAACGCGAAAAGAACGATTCGGGACTGGGCGAAGGAGTAGGAAACGAACCACGATCACCAAGGGCATGGGGTGTCGATGTACCGATCCTTCCCGCTGGGAACGCGATGCTCGATATCGAGACCGACGCGGGTTGGTCCATCGACTTCAATCGTCGCGGTCGATTTTCGAATCCGTCGATCGGCAAGTTCAGCGTTCAATTAGGCAATCAGGATCGACTCGTTGGTGAAATCTCGCCCGATACTCCCCCCAACATTCCCGGTAGCGTTGCCGCCAACAACCCCGAGATCTTAGGAACAACCGATACGCCGCAGATGAACACCGAACTGTTCATCGACCGCAGCCAATTGCTCGCCCGTACCATCGTCGAGTATCCGCGAGCCGTCGATACTCCCGAAGAAATCGAACTGGAATCGGACTTGCAATGGCAACCGATCGGGAATCTTTGGGGTGATGCCAAGCTCATCGATATTCGTCCCGGCAGCACCCTCGATCGCCGCAGGTACATCGTTCGTTGGATTCCGGAGGCCACCAGTTCATCGGGTAAGCGGGTAGTCACCACCACATGGATACCAGCGGGGAACGCCAACCTTCGCAATGTTCTCTTTGCGGAATGCCGCGACCGCAGGGTTCGTCCCAACACTCTCCGATATGGGAGATCTGCCGGTTCCGTGTGGATGCTCGAAGGGATCAATACTTGGGTTCCTTCGATCAATACCAAAGAACGGATCGAATGGTTGGAACTCAACGAGCGTCCGATCGCAACGAGCCTTCGCATTCCGATCAACGGAGGCTTTGGCGTATTGCGTCAACAACCAGACAACAAGCTCCAACGAGCGCGCGTCACGCATCAGTTGGTAATCGGTTCAGCCAAGATTTCGCTACGATCGAGAATCGAATTTGCCAACGCCATCAATAATCGACGCAGCCTAGTTGCCTCTATTCCTTCTCGCTACTCCGTGGTAGAGGTTCTGTCTCGCAATACTCCTCTATCTCATATTGAATGGATAGCCTCGAATCGACGCTTTATTCAGGTCTTCGCCGATCAAGAAACGGGTGACGTGAGCGAGTTGGTGGTCATGGCGGAACAAGATGTTTCCGATGTCGATACGGATCAAGTCACCGTCCCCATCCTGTCGATGGAAGGAGTTTCGATCGCTGAGCAATTCGCAGAAATCTCAGCCGATGCTGCCTGGCGAATTCGAATCCCTGAGCATGCAGGACAGTCACAAATCGAAATCTTGCGCGGAAGAGGTCCAGGCAAGCCTCTCGCGTCGATGAGCCTGCTCGATCTCGACGATTCCGCGACCATTTCTTTAGAACGATTGAAGGGGGAATGGCAAGGTGATCTTTCCGCTCGAATCCTTTCGGTGACCGAGAATGAACTGCGATGGGAATTGCGAATGATCGATAACCTATCGCTCGACGCCAAACCAACTCTCGCAATCTCCCTACCCAATGAAATGTCCAGGGATTGGAGAAGCGATGCGTCCATCAAGGAACTTCCTTCCTTAACACCTGCTCAACGCTGGCTCCAGGTTCAACCGATCTGGAGCGATGATCAGCGAAGCGCTTCATTCGCAGTGGAATGGGTGGCTGATCCCAAATCCCTAAAAATCGATCAATGGATCGATCGTTTGCGATTCGAGTCTGATCCGCACTTGAAGTGCCAACTGACAAGTGACAAGGAAAGCGAGCCTGCCATCGAGCAAACCGAAACGATCGCGCTCAGTACAAAGACGCCAGCCGACTCCAACCCAAAAGCAAGAGACCATCTGATTGAACTCGAGGTCCATCGCGTCCTTCCTGCCGAATCAAACGGGACGCGAATCTCGATGTTCAGTTCCTGGTGGATCGACCTGGCAGCCGAAGGTCACGGCCATGAACCCGGTCGGGTGTGGTTGCTCCCGCCAGGCGTTCGCGTCGATTGGGTGAGCATTAATGGCGAGGGAGCCTATTGGCGATGTGAAGGAGAGAAATTGACGGTTGTCCTTCCTCCCCTTGGAATTCCTGTACGAATTGATTTATGGACCGATTGCGATGCATCGTTGCATGCTCTCCTCAATGATCCCTCGGCGGTGAACGGGGATTCCATTCAAAACATCATCCCCGCTCTTGAGCACAACATGGAGCCAAGCCGCCGTGCATGGCTTATCTATCGCGATCGAATCTTCGATCTCGAGGGTCATCTTGAGAGTTATCGCGAGGGAAATCATCACGAACTCCCACGCGAGATTTGTCGACGGAACATCGAGGCATTGGATGCTCTAAATCGTTTGAGACCCGGCATTGCAGGGGCAGACTCGGAAAACGGAGGAACGTGGCATCGATGGCGGGATTACCTCATCCGCGAAGCCCAATCCATGTTGCTCGCATGGACAGAGCATGGGCCCACAGCGGATGCCGGTGAATACAACGCCTTGGTGAGCAGCTATTTGGAGTTGGCGTCCAAAGGGAATCCCAAAACATCGCTGTTCGCGCGAGCAGAGAACAAAACCCTAAGCAACAGTATCGATGCCGACCTCTATTGCCCTATCACCCAGCAACCCGGGGAGAAACCGGCGGACCTCATCCAAGCATTCGCATGGGATCGATTGCTGGCCACATTGAGCATGGGTCTGCTCGTAGTTCTGGCTCCATGGGCTTGGCTGACTTTCGGCAGGCCGACGCAAAGCAAACCATGGTGGCCGCTCGTTCTGATCGGAGCAGGGATCTGGCTAGTAACCGGAACCTGGATCCCCGGTTTGTTGCTGACGCTGTTGGCTCTGATCTTAGCGATCGATTCGTATCTGATTCTCAACGAGCGATTTCGACAAAGCGGGACTCGCGCACCACGGTGACTTTGATTTCGCCAGGGTAGGTGAGTTGCTCTTCGAAGGCTTTCGCAATGTCGCGGCAAACTTTGGCAGCTACCGCGTCGTCGGTATCCTTGGAACTAACGATTACTCGCAATTCACGACCTGCTTGAATCGCAAAGGCTTGTTCCACACCCTGGAATCCCTTGGCGATTCCCTCGAGTTCCTCCATCCGTTTGATATAGCGTTCGAGGGACTCGCGACGCGCCCCGGGGCGGGAGGCGCTGCAGGCATCGGCAGTGGCCACGAGCAGCGTATAAGGATGCTCGGTGGTCAACTGATCGTGGTGCCCGAGGGCTGCATGGACGACATGCTCGTTCTCGCCGGATCGTTTGAGCAAGTCGGCGCCGATCTTTGGGTGGCCCCCTTCGAGTTCGTGGTCGGCCGCCTTGCCAATATCGTGCAGCAGTCCACATCGACGGGCCAAGTTCGCGTTGAGTCCGATCATTTCAGCCATTAACCCCGATAGGAACGCGACCTCGACACTGTGGCGCAGGACATTCTGGGAATAGCTGGTTCGGAAGTGGAGCCGACCGAGCATTTCGATCACTCGCTCATTAAGCCCCTGCAGATTGACCTCTTGGGCCGCCTCCTCACCCTTGCGGCGAACAAATTGCGACATCTCTTTCTCAGTTGCCGCGATAATCTCCTCGATTCGAGTCGGATGAATGCGGCCATCGGTAACCAGTTTGGCCATCGACTGGCGAGCGACTTCACGGCGCACAGGATCAAAACCGCTGACGATCACCACGCCGGGCGTATCGTCGATAATCAGATCGCAGCCGGACGCCTTTTCAAAAGCTCGAATGTTTCGCCCCTCTCGACCGATGATGCGGCCCTTCATTTCATCGTTCGGTATATCGATGCTGCTAGTCGTACTCTCCGAAGTTTGTGCGGACGCATACCGCTGCATAGCGGTTAACAGAATGTCCTGCGCTTTCTGTTGAGAAACCTCTGCAACTTTCTTTTCATGCTGAAGGATAACTTGGCCAAGCTCCCCCTGGAGTTCTTTTTCGAGCAAGCTCAGCAACTGTTTTCGAGCTTCGTCTTTCGACAATCCCGTCACCCGTTGCAGATCGTTTTGGACTTGAGTGACCAGCTTCTCGTACTGCTGGGACTTGCGGTTCGCATCCTCCATTTTTTCGGAAAGCTTTCGCTGCGTGCTCTCGACAAGCTTTTCTTTGTTCTTCAAGTCATCGTTGCTCTGCTTGAGCTGTTGATCCCTGCGTTCCAACTGAGCCTCGCGATTTCGGAGTTCCTCCCGTTGTTGGTTTTGCTCAGAGTCAAACTTCGATTGCAGTTGGAGCAATTTCTCTTTCTTCTCCAGTTCCGCGGTCTTGATGAGGTTCTCGCCATCGAGCTTGGCTTGATCGAGGAGTCTCGCCGCTTTGCTTTTCGCGTCGTTCCCCATCAGCTTGTTGACCACCAAGGCAACGACTGTGCCGATGGCGATGCCGAGGATCAGAGGGATTGTCCAGGCAACCATACCGCCGCCCGAATCGGTTTGAGCAAGAAGGCCGATCGCCCCATGAGTCAAAATAGCCATGGGGCTCCAGTGTGGTGCGAACACGTTTTCGTTTCTTTCTAGGTCGTTAGTGCGGCGGCTCCGCGAAACGGCTCAATTCAACCTCGATCGGTTGGTCGTGCTCGCATGAGATTCGAGTTCTCCACCCTTGAAAACCCTGATGGGATCCTCCATCGGATCATCGGTAGCCCTTTGCATGGAGCGACCACAGTCGGGGAGGGATGCTCCCGCTACAGTTCCGAGGGGGAGTTGGGATTCCTCGATTCGATTTCTTACGTGCCGCTGATAATCGGATTCCGGTTCTTCGTGCCCCTCATCGGTCGCCGGAACTGCACCCAAGAGGGTGTGGACCGACGGATGGGCGGAAGGAATCGCGGTCGAGCGCGGCTCGAACGCAATCCAAGCGATCCACGCAAGGACGAGCACTGCTAGAATGACGGAAGGCACAAGGAGAATCATGCTACAGAGACCAAGAGACTGGCCGAACCGACAGCCGATCGGGGCTAACCGTTCCATAGAACAGCACCGCGAGGTGAGGGTTCTCGTTTAGTTCCAATTGCTACTCGTTGCCAAGCCTCGGGAACATTGCATTCCTCCGCTCGGCACAAAAAGCACAGGGGAGTGTATCACACCCCGGTGTATTAAGAAACAAGGAAGCTAGAAAACGATTTTCAGCACTCGTAGGCTTCGTCGTCGTAATCGCACTGATCAATTCCTAGCCGAGAGCGTAGTTCAGTGAACTGTCTGGCAAAGCGATCGGTACTGCTGTGCACATGTTCCGCCTCAGTGATGAATCGCATTTGATCATCGGGATAGACGTCGTGCTTGATCAGAATTCGTTCAAAGATTTCCAGCGGAGAACCATAACAAACAAGCAATTTGTGCTCGTCGAACTGAATCTCTTGCTGTTTCCCTGGGTTGAGAACCGCAATCCCAGTGCAACCATCGTTGAGGAGCATGTCCTCGAATTCGTAAAGGGCACTCTTCAAGACCGGCACGTCGATGTGCTCGCGGAATAGATCGAGGTGTTCGCCGGAATCCCCACAATGACTGGTTTCCAAGACAACATCCACACTGGAGCCCAAGCAATCGAGCAAGTCCATAAACAGGTCGAAAAGCCTTTCGCGAGACGCGGAGGCCATGATCACCGGAATTCGGCTTCCCGTCTTCGGGTCATTGTAACAATCGTGCCGAAACCCCTGCTTGGGAATTACCTGCAGATCGAATGAGGGTCGGACCGCATCGGTCAAATCGAAGGCTCCGTAACGGAATTTCTCCATGTGGGCTTCGAGTTGGTCGTTGCTCAACGATTCAAAACTCGATATTGGATTTGAACGAACAGGAGCATCGCTGTTGGCCGCTGCATTGGACCGATATCCTGGTACACTACCCATGGAAGTCGCTCGTTTTGGTCTGCTTGGATTTGGGATCGACGAAATAACAAATCCCTCAGTTCTTGCTGAGGAACACCAAAACCTAGGTCACTCGCCCGGCAAGCAATCCGATTCCGGATTCTTTTCCTGGCTTTTGTTCTCGTCATAATCGATACAACCTGCCGACCGGCCGATCGTTTCTGGAAATGCCTTGGTTTTGCGCGTAAGATAGGCCTCCATCCGACAAGACGCTTGTCTCGGCTTGGATTACGCTGGATAAGTGGCACTAGCCTCTGCCACTATGTTTCGCCGATCTTTTCCATACGCGCGGGAACATTCCCTTTTCTATGAGATCTCATCCCACACACCCTCTCGAAGACCCCCTGCGTTTTGGCCTGATCTGCGGCTGCTTGACACTGGTCGGTTCGACGTTCATTGGATGCGGACCGAGCGACGAAGAGCGAGAACGCCTGAAGGCTTCCATGCTGCGGGAAATCGGTCTTCCCGAAACTAAGGGAGAGGACAACCGGTCTTCTACCGAACCCGAGATCCCGAAAGATCAAGTTGAACAAGCATGGATGACTCAATCGGCTCTCCCGATCGAGGACTGGGAAATCCAATACATCGGAAACGAACCGGTCGGTTTTTTCCATCGAAAGATAGAACGCGCTACTACGCAGGGGGCGGACACTCTGCGATTGACCGCTCGCAGCCGAACGCGGCTTCGCGGACGCGAAAAGGAAGTGGAGCAAAAAATCGATTTCGTCGCATTCGAGAAAGAGAACGGCGATGTGATTCGTTTTGAAGGTTCGGTAGAAGTCGGTTCGAGAACGAATCGATTCGAGGGCTTGGTTCGCGACGGAAAACTCCAATTCAATACCAATCTCTTCGGGCGAGGGGATTCGATACGGATCGTATGGAACGCGCTCGACCGAGGCCCCTTCGCGATCGAGCAGTCCTTGATGCGTTCACCGATGAAGGAAGGTGAACAACGCCAACTGAGATACTTCGATCCCCTGCTCGGCCGACCGATCGATGCCCAATTGACCGCCTACGATTACTTCGACACCCCGACCTTCGAAGGAAAAAAAGAAAAGCTTCTTGAAATCCAAATCACGTCCAATGCCAAGGATGATGTGTTCAGCTCCCAGGTTTGGGCCGACCCTCAGGGCCGCATTCATAAACGCTTCACCCCTTCGCTCGACTTGCGTTCGTTCCGTTGCGAAAAGGAATCTGCGATGGTTGTTGTCAACCAATCGGAACTCGCCGACCTAGCCCTTCGTCCAGTGCCGCTCGGCGGTGCAATACCGTTCGGGAACACCAATCCGGTCCGATTCCGTGTTGAAACCATCGATGCCCAATACGCGATCGACCTGCCTAGTCGCACCCATCAAGTGGCTCAGACCATCAAGGAACGAAAGCTCAACATCACCGTTTATTCAACGACTGAACTGATCGAACTTATCGCTCCGATCGAGGGTCTCGAGCAAGAACCCAAACCAGGTGATGGCTCGTTGGCCAACTCGTTTGTGATCGTTACCAACCATCCGGAGATCCAGCAACTTGCCAAGGAATTGTTGCAGACGGAGAACATCGCCTCGAGCGATCCCGTTGCCCGCCGCGTGTCCGCTTTTTGCAAAGGCATCTCCCAACGCTTGGAAATAACTCCCTTTGATCGGCGAGTCAGTGCAGGTCACACCACGTTGGCTACCGGTAAGGGTGACAGCTTCGACGTTGCGGCTCTTCTGGCAGCAACCTGCCGAAGCGATGGCATTCCCGCTCGCATCGCCATCGGGCTGAGATGCGACACCAAAGTCCAACCCCTGGTCATGGGACTGCATGCGTGGACCGAAATTCATGACGGCCAGCGTTGGCTTCCGTTCGATGCATCGCTGCGGACCGCGTCTCCATCAGCCGACTCCGCATCGACTTCAACTAACATCGCGGGAGCGGTTGCGGCCGATCGGATCAAGTGGGTCGATACGAATTGGAACAGCATCAACCCGTATGAGAGTATCCTGCAGTTGGCGAGGCATCTATCGATGCTCGAGGTTTCGGTGACGCGCGGTACTCAGTGACCAGATCATGGGCAACTTCACTACCGCCGAACGCCGATGGTTCTGGGCAATCGTGCTGTTCGCTCTGTTGATCCGCCTGGGGGCTGCTTGGTACTGGCATGACCAGACCCTTCGCTCGGGCGCGACGATTCGTTTCGGTGATAGCCACTCGTACTGGATCATGGCAAGCAATGTTGCCAGCGGTGGTCCCTACCAATACGGGAGCGAAAACTCCAAGCTCTTTCGAGCTCCTCTCTATCCTCTTCTGTTGACACCCTGGACGGTAATTCCTCGAAGCTGGGGCCCCTGGGAGGATTCGATTGCGATGGTACACACTGTAGACAGAAGCGGACCTTCACCCAACGGCGTTTGGTGGGCCCGCTGCATGGGATGTCTGTTCGGTGCCGCTGCGGTCGCGGGTATCATGATCATGACCCGCTGGATTACTCAGACTCACATCGCGCTGCTCGCAGGAATCTTCGCATCGGTTTATCCGGGGGCTGTCGCGATGAGTATCTTTATTCTCAGCGAAGCGGTCGCGACACCTCTCGTTGTCTTGTCCTGCACCTTTTTTCTCTTCGGACTACGTGAAAAAAATTCTCGGAATCAAGCCTACGCAGCAGCGGGTCTGGCTTTCGGACTAGCATGCTTGGCTCGCCCCAGCTGGAGTCTCTGGCCCCTGGTTTTGATACCCTTTGCTATCGTTTCGGCGAAACCGACTTCATCGAGCGATCTGATCCGTCATCTTCGGAGCATCGGCCTGTTCTGTGCCGCAACCATTGTAGTGATGACACCATGGTGGATTCGGAATTACACAATTACCGGCAAATTTGTACCCACGACGCTGCAAGTCGGAGCCAGCCTGTACGACGGTTGGCATACGGGCGCTTCGGGAAGTAGCGATGAGAATATGAACTTCGTCCTCCCGTTCCTCGAAGAGCAACAGGTTGAGGACGAAATGCTAGCCAAACAGGGGATGCCGGTGCAATCGACCTTCGAGTGGCGAGTGGATCGCCGATTGAAGCAGGCGGCGATCTTATGGGCCTGGCAAAATCCATCTGACGTTATTCGTTTGGGATTGGTAAAGTTGGGGAAGATGTGGACACCTATGCCGGTTGCCAAAGAGGTGCAACCGTTGGTCCGTTGGTCCGAGGGATTGGGTTATTCAGCCCTGGTGGCTGGTGCGGTGATCGGAGCGTGGTGTT
>JBILVV010000188.1:0-8706 GCA_044370255.1 Pirellula sp. | reverse complement strand
TGGATGCCGTGTCTGTATCTGGCTCTATTGCATTCGATCTTCATCGGATCGGTGCGGTATCGGCATCCAGGAGTCTTGCTGCTGTGTCCATTGGCGGCCGTAGGATGGATGGTGATCATCGAATGGATTCGTAGGCGTGATTCGCGAACAGCCCAGCGACAAACCGATTCCCCATGAACAATCTGCGAAGCCGTTGCGTCGCTCGGGTGGTTATCGTTTGCTGTGGCTGATTCTTGTCGCGGTCGCAGGGCTGCTGGGCTATTTTCAAATCCTCGGTCGTATCGATTCAAAACTGACACAAGAAATTGCAGCCCGCTTGCGCAAAGAGTTTCCTCAGCATTATGTGACTGTGGATCGAGCACGACTGATCTCGGGACAATCGATCACGATCGACGGACTTCGCATCGCCAAGCCGACTGACCAAGGACTGCGCGATGTGATGCGCATTGGCAGGATTGTATGCAACGGTCCATTTGATGTTGTCGGTTTGGCTCAGGGGCAACTTCCCGTTGAGAGCATTGTGGTCGACAGCGCCGACATCAGTCTTTGGCCTTTGTCCAACGGCAGATGGAATGTCGAAGAGTTTCTGCGCGGAGGTGTCAAACCGACTCGCATACCCGCCATGGAAATCCGATCTGGTTTGATTCGTATCGGGCATGAGACCGGCGCTAAAAGAAGCGAAGTGATCTGTCACGATCTGCGTGCTTCGATGACCCCCTCGCTGAGCGGGATGCCATCGCAGAGCAAGTCATCGTCACTTGGTGCTTTGGAATTCAGTGCCAGTGTTGCAAGCAGTTACTTTGAACAAGTGCACATTCATGGCGCATCGACCGTCGACATGTCTCACTGGGAGGCGCGAGGTTCTGTTGCAGGCCTGGAATTCTCGGGCCGCTTGATGGATCAATTGCCAGCTCTGTTGCGGGATCGGCTGGAGGCGATCAAGGGGTTTTCAGGAGAAGCGGCAGGCTCGTTTCATTTGACCATGCACGATGGGGTTCTGGGTTTCGATGCACGAGCCAATCTGAGCAACGGTCGACTGCTCCATCCCTTAGTCCCCTACCCGTTGGAATCTCTGGGATGTGAGGTGTATGTGCGCAACCAGTTGCTGCAAGTGCGATCGGGGTCGGCTCGATCGGGAAACACGCAGGTCGAATTCAATTGCGATATCCATGGCTTGGCGCCTGGCGCTCCCTTGGCGGCAACGTTGCGTATTCAGGATTTGCAACTCGATGATCGCCTCTATGCTGCGCTACCACAAAACATACAGGAGCATTGGCAACGGATGCGGGTAAGCGGTTTGGTGGATGCATCTGCAGCCCTGTCATTCGACGGTCAGCAGTGGACCCCCAAGGTCTTGGTACGAGCCAAGGACGGTGGGATCGACCCTGACTTTTTCCCATATCCGGTTCGAGGAATCCAAGGAGACTTTGTGTATGAGGCGGGGCGCATCACTGCGCCGAAGCTGACAGCGATCGCTGGCCAGCAACAACTAAGCGGTTCCCTAACACTTCAGAAACATCAGCCTCGCTGGTTGATGGATTTAGTGTTGGCTGCCGAGGGTCCGATCGCCATTGATGACACACTGCTCAGTGCCTTGACCCCTCGAGGAGCCTCGACCGCCGGTTTTCATCGCTTCATCAATACCCTGCATCCCACGGGCACTTTGTTGTTGCGGCGAGGACGTTTCATCCGATCGGCTGAGCGACCGGAGATGATCTCGCGATCGCTGGAACTGACATTCTCCGAGTGCTCGATCAAGTACGATGGCTTCCGATATCCGGTCTATGACGTTCACGGTCAAGCCACGCTGGACAACGATCATTTGGTGCTGCGGGAGTTTGTCGGGCGCAACGATGGCGCTAGGATCAAAGGGGAAGGCTCCGCCCAATTCCGCGATTCGAGTTTGGAGTCAATGAACTTGCTGTTCGACGCGTTCCATATCTCGCTCGACGAGGAACTGCAGCAAGCCTTGCCCCCGAGCGCTCGAAACCTTTGGGATCAACTGCAACCGGCCGGTTCGATGGATCGTGTCGGAATTCAAATCAAGCGCAAGGATCGAAACGATCCCTTGGACCTTCGAGTGGAGATGAATGAGTTACGTGAGTCGCAGTTCAGCGGTTCCCGCGGCATTTCGCTTCGTCCCCTTTCGTTTCCCTATGTCATCAACGATGTCGAGTGCGCCATCGATTATCGGCCCGGGCGCATCGACATTCGTTCCTTGTCCGGCAAGCATGATGCCAGCCAGATCCAGACCGAGGGTCAGATACGATTGCATGGAGATGGTTCGTGGGACGGGCAATTGAGTTGGCTGCCATCAACGCGTTTTGTGGTCGATCAAGTCTTGCTCACGTGCTTGCCTCGCGTGTTGCGGGAACCGTTAACTCGCATTCAATTCGATGGCCCAGTCAGTGTTGCGGGTTCCACGCAAGTCGCATCGCTCACCGAAGCAAATAACTCGCTCGTTCGAAGCTGGAATCTCCGCATGGACCTTGAGGAAGCCAAGTTTGCATCCGATTCGGTCACCGGTATTCGCGGAGCCTTCGAGATTCAAGGAGAAAATACCGCTTCTGGCCCAGTCGCCTTTGGCTCGTTGGCGATCGATGCGATGGCGATCAAAGGGGTTGCTGTCACGGGGATTCAGGGCCCTTTCGCCCTGGATCGAAACGAGTTGCTTCTCGGACGCGATGCAGTCGATTGGCAGTGGAAGAATCACAGCCTTTTGCAGAATGTTCTTGCACAAGGGAGTCGCGGAGATCCGAATGTTATACCGGCATCGTTTCGTTCTCGGCTTCGAGAGTCCTCCGCTACGCCTGAACCGATAGGGCCACGCATTCCCGGATTGCCAGCGTCGCAAGAGGACAGTCCAACGCTCGACATCGGCGATAACGATGTACGCGCGAGGACCCTCAGCGGAACAGTATTTGTGAGTGGCTTGCAACCTCTCAACGGCGAACGTTCGCGGTATCGACTTCGATTGGTCGATGCCGACTTTCATGGATTCCTTCTCGATTTGGGTGAAACCCATACCGAAGCGTCCGGCCGGTTATCGGTTCAAGTCGATGTGGCTGGCTCGTTGGCAAACACCGAATCCTTGGAAGGGAATGGTCGAGCATGGCTGCGGGACGCCAGTCTTTACGAACTCCCTAACATGGTTCGGCTGTTCAGGCTCTTATCGGTTCGTCCGGATCAAGGTGCGTTTGATTCCGCCGATATCTCCTTCGCGATCGATGGTGACCGCATCCCGGTGAACGAATTGCAACTCGATGGGGATTTGGTTTCGATGAAAGGTTCAGGGTGGGTCAACCTGCGGCGAGAGCTTTACTTTGACCTGTTTGCCCATGTCGGTCGCAAGAGTATCGTCGGTGCCATCGCTCGTCCGATCACACAGCATCGAGCAGCGAATTTGATGCGCATCGAAGTCACCGGAACCACGAGTGATCCTCAGATGCGACGAAGCGTTCCCCTTATCAATTCGTTTGAACCAGTCATGTCGGATTCACCTTAATTACAAGGAGCCGGGATCATGCAAATCACACCGATGCCAGGAGCCTCGTGGGCAGCCAATGCGGCGGCAACCCAGCAAGCAAGCAACGATCAACGAGGGAATGCCAACACAGCGAGTTCCGCGGCGAATGCCAAGCCAGCGATCGGCGATGTCGAACGTTCCGCCGAAACCCTCGACCGCGATGCTAACGGTCAATACACCCCAGGCCGATCGGGACGGAATCCCGATGCAGAGAGTCAAGATGAAGAAAAAAAAGAGGGGACTTCCATTTTGGATCTGCCCGCTATCGGGCAAGCCAGCGAATTGGATTTGATGGGATGAATCGATGAAGAATCGCCCGTGGGGTTGCGGCTTGGTGAGCGTGCGAGGAAACTGACACGCAGTTCACGTTGCAACGCTTGACCGATTCTCCTTCGACGAGACCTCTGTGATTCGATCCCTCCCTAGCAAGGCTGGCATACCGTTCATTCTGATCGCGGTCTTGCTCGATGTTCTTTCTTTGGGGGTGGTTATTCCGGTATTAGCCAAACTGGTAAAGGAACTGCTCAACGACAACACGGCGGATGCTGCAGCCTATGTCGGTTGGTTCGCGACGGTGTGGGCGTTCATGCAGTTCTTCAGTTCGCCCATCATGGGGGCGCTTTCCGATCGGTTCGGCAGGAGGCCTGTATTGCTGATCTCCGCATTCGGGTTGGGGATCGATTACATCCTGATGGCGATGGCACCGAATCTAACTTGGTTGTTCATAGGCCGCGTGCTCACCGGCATTACTGCAGCCAGCTTTTCGACGGCCAGCGCGTACATCGCGGATGTCACGCCTCCTGAAAATCGATCCGCAGCCTTCGGAATCTTCGGCGCTGCTTTCGGGTTAGGTTTTATCCTGGGACCAGCTCTAGGCGGATACTTGGGTGACATCGATTTGCGTCTTCCATTTTGGGTTTCGGCGGCGCTTACGCTGGCCAACGCAACGTATGGGTTCTTTATCTTGCCCGAGTCCTTGCCTCCCGAGAAGCGATCGCCGTTTCGATGGTCCCGGGCCAATCCCATCGGTTCGCTTCAACTGCTGCGATCTCAATCCGGACTCCTTGCGATGGCCGCGATTCTGTTTTGTTATCAATTGGCTCACCACGTATTCAGCAGTGTATTCGTTCTGTACACCGACCTACGATTCGGCTGGACTCCCAGCATGGTCGGGTTCACCCTTTCCACGGTCGGCATTTTGAATTTCATCGTGCAAGGGATCTTGATTCGCCCTGCAGTTCGAACGTTGGGAGAAAAGGCTCTGGTCTTCATAGGCTTGATCGGCGGGATCATCGGCTTCGTCGCCTACGCGGTCGTCGACAACGGGCGAGCCTTTTACATGTCGACAATCATCTTTGCCACGATGGGATTTTTCAACGCATCGATCCAGGGCTTGATGTCCAAAAGGATCAATCCGAGCGAGCAGGGGCAACTGTCCGGAGCCAACAGCTCTCTCAATGGGATTGCGGGCATGTTCGGTCCAGCGTTGTTTGCCATCGTGTTTCGGAACTCGATTAACTCAGAAAACGGATGGTATTCGCCCGGCGCTCCGTTCGCCCTGGCGGCGGCTATCCTCGGGATTGGCCTTCTTCTCGCCATCTTCACCTTTTCCGGCGTTGGCAAAAAAGGGGAAGGCACCGACAATCATGGATCGATCTGAGACGCAAAGAGATTACGATTGGGATGTTGCAAAACGCCCAATCGCCGACTGACTTTTTCACGAATACCCCTTCGTCCCTTCGAATCAAATGCAATGATGTTTTCCAAGAAACAAATGGTATCGGCTACTTTTTTCGTGAGCCTCCTTCTGTTGTCCGCGGCACCGCCGATTGCCAGAGCCCATGACGGCGACGATCATTCGCATGGGGTTCGGCAGGTCAAACCTGCCGAGATGTACGCGCCGACCCCAATGCCCGATCGCATCATCCTGACTTGGTCGGGGGATCCCACCACCACGCAATCGGTTACGTGGCGCACCAGCACGGAAGTAGCCGTTGGCAAAGCAGAATTAGCGGTCGCTACAGCGGGACCGGAGATGCGCAACGATGCCAAGAGCTTTGACGCGACCTCCACCGCCCTGAAAACCGATATCAACACCGCGCACTTCCACAGCGTCACCTTCAAAGACTTGACCCCTGGAACCAAGTACGCGTATCGAGTGGGGGATGGCACGAATTGGAGCGAGTGGTTTCATTTCTCGACCGCTCGCGTCGAACAGGAGCCATTCTCTTTTATCTATTTCGGCGATGCGCAAAACGATATTCGTTCCATGTGGTCGCGCGTGATCCGAGAAGCGTATAGCGATGCTCCGAAGGCAAAGTTCCTTCTTCACGCCGGGGACTTGATCAACACCGCGCAGTCCGATGCGGAATGGGGAGAGTGGTTTGGTGCAGGCCATTGGCTTAACGCGATGATCCCCAACGTCCCAGTCGTCGGCAATCATGAACAGCACAAAGTCAATGAACTCAAGCGTCAAGTGACACATCACTGGCGACCGCAATTCACCCTGCCTGACCACGGACCCGAGGGGCTCGAGGAAACCTGTTACACCTTTGAGTATCAAAACACCCGCTTCGTCATTCTTGATAGTAACACCAAGATCAAAGAGCAGGCCGAATGGCTCGAGCAAGTTCTCAGCAAGAACACTAAGCCCTGGATCATTTGCTCCTTCCATCACCCGATCTTTTCGACTGCTAAGGACCGCGACAATCCGATCATTCGACTGAACTGGAAACCGATTCTCGACAAGTACAACGTCGATTTAGTCCTCCAGGGGCACGACCATTCCTATGGACGGACCGGATTGGATACTCCGAGTTCTCCTCCGGAGACGGTCGGCAATGTGCCAGTGGGAGTGACGGCTCGCGACGAACATCACGGGACGGTTTATGTCGTCTCGGTCAGCGGTCCGAAAATGTACAATGTCACCCCAAAGCCATTTATGGTCCGCATGGCAGAAGACACGCAGCTCTACCAGGTCATTCATATCGATGGGATGAAGCTTCGATACGAGGCCCGAACGGCGACCGGCGAGCTTTACGATGCGTTTATGCTGGAGAAAACCATCGGGGAACCCAATCGCATGACCGAGGTGAGCGACTTGATGGCACAGCGGCTGAGAAGCAACAAGGCTGCTGCTCCGACCGCCCCAGCGGTTCCCCCCGTTCCAGCCGTACCCGCGACCGCCAAATAAGGGAAATAGCAGCAGAACCTAGGGGTTGCTGCACCTAGTTCGGGAATCGTTTGGGATTCTTGCGCCGCATTCCTTTTTGTGCTATGGTTATCTCCATGAAACAACCACTTGCAGGCATCTTCACTCCGAACATCACTCCTCTGGATCCGCGCGGTCGTCTCGACGAAGACAAACTGCGTGCTTACGTCGACTGGCTCATCGAGCATGGTGTGCACGGGCTGTACCCGAATGGTAGCACCGGTGAGTTCGTCCGATTTACGCCAGAGGAGAGGCGGCGCGTGATTGAAGTCGTGGTCGATCAGACCCGAGATCGCGTTCCCATCCTGGCAGGGGCGGCCGAAGCCAATGTGTCGGAGACGATTCGAGCTTGCGATACCTATGGTGCCTTGGGATGCAGAGCTGTTGCCATCGTGGCGCCGTTTTATTATCGATTGGCACCTGACGGTGTGTTCGCCTATTTCAAAGAGATCGCCGATCGCGTCTCCGTCGATGTTACGTTGTACAATATTCCTTTGTTCGCCTCTCCAATCGACGTCCCTACTGTCAAGCGATTGGCGCAGGAGTGCCCTCGAATTGTAGGTATCAAAGATAGCTCGGGCGACATTCCGCATATGATGCGCATGATCTCCGAGGTTCGTCCTCTGCGACCTGACTTCTCGTTCTTGACGGGCTGGGATGTGGTGCTCGTTCCAATGCTTCTCGTTGGAGCCGATGGCGGCACCAACGCGACCAGCGGTGTTGTTCCGGAATTGACGCGAGCGATTTACGAAGCTTGCAAAGCCCTGCAGTGGGATCGGGCGATGCAGTTGCAATATCGTCTGCTTCCTCTGTTTGATGCAATGCTCAGCACGGTTGAATTTCCGGAAGGGTTCCGTCGCGGTGCCAAGATCCGCGGATGGGACCTCGGTCAATCGCGGCAACCCTTGACACCGCAGCAAACCACGGCAGCCGATGTCGCACAGCGCAAGATCCAAGAGATGTTGGCTCAGTTTGAATTCCTTCAATCCAAGACGATTGCACCGCCGAGCGTGGCCCCAGACGCGAGCGACGAAGTCATCGACCGCATCGTTTCCGAGGTTCTCGCTCAACTTCGGAGCAACTAGCTTCGGAGTAAACAAGTTTTGGGCCATAGCTTTCGAATGAGTTCGACTCGCAGCACGTCGCTTCGAGATTGATTGTTTTTACGAATTGATGGTTGTTACGTTTTGATGGTTGTTGCAAGGGGAATGGATGCCGGACCCTGAACGCTCAGAGAATCCAATCGTTGATCAGGACCTGTGGGAAGCGAGGGCGCTTCAATCGCTTGACCGTCGCAACCGAGCTTGGCGATCGTTGGCTGCGGGCTCGCTGTTGCTAGCGATCGTTTGGGTGGCTTTTGATACTTGGCGTCCACCGAACCGGGAGCCATTGCCAGCTGAATTCGTCGTGGACATCAATCGCGCTAGTTTGCGGGAGTTGAATTTGATTCCGGGGATCGGCCCCAAGTCTGCGGAAGCGATTGTCGCGTATCGAAGTTCCGCGGGAGGCTTTACGAACGTTGAGGAATTGACCAGGATACCTGGTATCAAAGATGGGAAACTGAGAGCGCTTCGTCCGTACGTTACCGTGGATCCACGACATGCACAGCGATGACAATCCGATGGGATTCGATCTGGACAGTCGCTTCCAACCCTCAGGGGATCAACCGGAAGCGATCGATGCATTGGTGCGCGGATTGCGAGCCGGGTCTCGCCATCAGGTGTTGATGGGGGTGACTGGATCGGGCAAGACCTTCACCATGGCCAACGTCATCGCCACGATGCAGAAGCCGACGTTGGTCTTGAGCCACAACAAGACGCTCGCCGCCCAGCTCTACTCCGAGTTCAAGGAGTTCTTTCCTCGCAACGCCGTGCATTACTTTGTCAGTTACTACGATTACTATCAGCCCGAGGCCTACATCCCGCAGCGCGATATCTATATCGAGAAAGATGCGTCGATCAATGAGGAG
>JBILVV010000184.1:0-8964 GCA_044370255.1 Pirellula sp. | reverse complement strand
GGATGTCCGGCCATCATCGATGCGGCCGCGAATCGGTCCGCCATGCGAGGAGCGACTTGATAAACGCCATCGCCGCCAGCAGAGTAACCCATCAAAAAGACGCGGTCAGGGTTTACATCTTCGAACAAAACAAAATTTTCGATCAAGCGATCGAAGAATGCGTCGATGTGAGATTGATGCCACAGATCCCAGGTGTCTGTCGGGGCGCGTGGAGCAACATAGACTCCCTCCTCGAGTTGATAGAGGCGTTTCTGGTTTTCCCATTGGGAATCGTTGACTCTCTTGGGTGCTCCGCCGCCGCCATGCATCGAGATGTAAAGGCTACGGCCCCCCGCTGGTTTATCTCCGAATACTTTGTAGGCAAACGGCATCTTCAGTTCGCCAATCACCAGTTGTTTCGCCTCGAACTCCTCCTTGCGAGCTTCACGTTGCCGCTTCTGGTAATCTTCGACGAGCAATCGCTCGGCTGCGTGAGCCTGGTCCTTGCTCAATGGCATCGTTGCAAATGGTTGCTGTGCGAGCGGATTTCGAGATGCTGGGTCTTGAGCCAAGTACTCCTTCAGCTTTGCAACCGCGGCGTTCTCATCTTCGGTGTTGGGCATCACTTCAGGAGCATCAGCGTGCGCGTCTGCAGGTGCTTCCCAGGAGATCAATCGTGCCTCTTTGCCCACTTGAAAAGTATCCGACCAACGCTGTTGGCCAACTTCGATATCCACCGAGTAATTCTCTCCTTCCATGAGATACTTATGCAAGTGATCGTTGGCATCGAATCTCTCATCCTTCGTGACTCCTTCCAACACGATCGAACCTGCCCCATCTTTGACGACAACCTTCGCTTGCGTCCGCGAACGCGATTTCGGATCGACAACTCGGAAGGAAATCATTTGCGTTCCTTCGGGCTGCTTGAAACCCAACTGCGTGTATCGATCGGTGACATTGACGGCGCGGATGTAGTCGATCGAGCGATCCCAGACGAGCGGGAAGCGGAGGGGAGTCCTTTGAAAGCTGACCGCATAGATGGCATGCTTGGGGTCGTCCCGTTTGGCGGTCGATGCGCGTCCGATGAACCAAGCTTGATTCAATTGGTCGCCGCTTGGTTCCGCTGCTCCGGTGAAATGCCAACCGTTGTCCCAAACCTCGATCCAGGAATGGTTGCCGCTGTTGTCCGACCAAAGAGGCGTACCGACAAAGCGAGCAGGAATTCCTTGCGATCGACAGGCATCGATCAGCAAGACGGATAACCCGGTGCAGGATGCGAGCCCCGATTGGATCGATTCATAAGGACTTTGGTCTGCTTTCGCCCGTTTCGTTGAATACTTGACATTGACCAACGCGAAAAGTTTCTGATTGAGCATCGCAGCGGCTTGGGAAGGAGTGGTGGCTCCTTCTACGAGCGCCGCGAATCGCTCGCGGAAATCCTTGCGCCAAGGATCCCGCCGTTCATTGATGCTCGCATAGGGCAAGATGTTATTGAGAAATATCTCTTTCGGGATCTGCGTTCCCCAGGGGACTTCCGCGAGCGTCTTGTGGGCAAGCTGGATCTCGGCGAGAAGAAAATCAGCTTTTAGCGATTTTAGATCACGCAGCGGCATGTTGACTACCAAGAACTCGGCAGACTCTCTCTGGTCGGCCGGGACCGACTTCAAAAGATTTTCGAGTTCCCCTCGGTTGTCTCCGGCTTGTTCCAACGCATTCGTGATGTCCTCGCTCCAGATGCGATTGTCTTCATCAGCAAGCGTCAGGGGTGCAGCCAGGATGGCGAGGTAGAAGACGGTGCAGATCCCAACGGTACGAAGGAAGGAACCGCCGTTGAGAAAAACGTAGTTGCGTGTTGGCATAGTTGATCGATCGAGAGCCCTGAGTGGATAGCGAATCAGCGTGGGACCTTGAGTCCTTAAGGATACCGAGAACCTTCGATAACGCCAATCAATACCGTTACAACTCGACGGATGATACGGCTACTAACGCCTGCTTAACCTTGCGAATTTCGTCGGGATCAGGGAGTCGTTTTCCATGAATTCGGGATACTCCCCGCAAGGAACCGTGCAACTGTTTGCAGCCTGTGCTCTTCAGAATCGTTGCGGCATTCGATGCAGAGATTCCTCCGGCAGGAAGAAACTCCATCCGATCACCGAACGCTTCCTGCCATCGTCGGAGTTGTTCGAGGGAGTCGATCGCGTGTTCCGTACCACCACTGGTCAGGATTCTACGATAGCCAAGATCGATCAGCCGAGGAATGGCACGCATCGGGTCGGGGACCGTATCAAACACGCGATGGACGACCAATTCAAACCCTGACCTGGTCGCATGCGCACGCGCTACCGATTCGATAAATGCCCAATTGAGATCATGTCCGGGAAAACTCGCTCCCACGGCTACTCCATCGCATCCAATGTCAATTGCTCTCTCGATCTCTTCGAGCATTCGATGCTGTTCCAACCCGTCGAAGAAGAAATCCCCCGGCCTGCAGCGGATAAGTGCGATGACAGGTACCGCCACCGAGCTACCTTCGGACTCGAGTTCACGGCAAATTCGAACAGCGTTGCGGAGTAACTCGATGGCTGGAGTCACCCCGCCCACATCCAATCGCTCACTGAATTCGATTCGTTCTGCACCAGCCTGCACGGCGGTGCGCACCCCTTCCAAGCACTCCACGCAAACCTCGAGCATTGCCTCGGTATTCCCCACCGCCAACTTCGGCGCATCGACTTGTTAATTTTGGGACTCGTTTTATGTAGCCCGCGCCTGCATATCGAAACCAGGGGGCCTAACGCGGTATCGATCCTACTCGTTTTTCCGAGGATTCGAAACAGTTCCGCTCATCCGACTAGATAGATCGCGGCAGATTATTCCGTAGCGATATTTTCGGGTATACTCTCCATCATCGCTTGTTTATGCAGATCACTCTTTGTTTCCTCCTTTTAATTTGGCTAGCTATGGCTGCTCATTCTGCGTCTACCCAACCTGCGGTCGTTAATTTTTCGTCGGCCCCGATGTCGGTCGAACTGCGAGAGGTTCCTGTTCCCGAGATTGGAGACGAGGATTGTTTGATGCAGGTTGCGGCTGTTGGAGTCTGCGGCAGCGACCTACATCAATGGGCGGGAGTTCACAGTTGGCCGGTTAATTATCCTGTAACCCTTGGTCACGAGTTTGCTGGTTGTATTGTGCGAACAGGATCGCGCGTGACGCAGTTCAAGGAAGGTGACCGGGTCTGCAGCGAGACCGCAGCGATCATCGATCCCCATTCGCCGATGACCCGCATTGGACGATATAATCTCGACCCGAACCGCAAAGGCTTCGGCTACGGCACCGACGGTGCGATGACTCGTTTCGTGAAGGTTCCCGCACGATGTCTGCACCGGGTTCCTGACAATCTCCCGCTTCGCTACGCCGCTTTGACCGAACCGTGTTGTGTTGCCTTCAGTGCGGTAGTCACCAACGTCAATATTCTGCCAGGAGATCGCGTGGCCGTTTTGGGACCCGGTCCTATCGGACTACTTTGCGGCGCGATCGCGAAGCTTCGCGGTGCAGAGGTCGCGGTGGTCGGCCTGCCTCAAGACAGCATCCGCTTGGAACTCGCTCGCAAGCTCGGGTGCACCCCCTTGTTCAACGAAAAGCTCAAAGCCTGGGCCAATGAGCGAGACGGTCTTGGCTGCGAAGGGGTGGTTGATGCCGCCGGGGTCTCTGCGACGCTGAAGACCGCGATGGATATTGTCCGCCCCGCGGGATGGATCAGCAAAGTGGGCTGGGGACGAGATCCTGTCGGTTTCTCGATCGATCCATTGGTGCAGAAGAACGTGACTCTGCAGGGAAGTTTTTCTCACACTTGGGCAATCTGGGAACGGGTCTTGGTCCTGCTCGCCAGTCGGTCACTGGATGTGTCGGCGGTGGTCGGAGGCGCGTGGAGCATCGAGCATTGGCACGATGCGTTTGAGACCATGCACTCGGGCAAGATCGCCAAGGCTGTTCTCGAAATCACTCCAGACTTAGCTCGTTAGTTCAGCGGTTCGAATTCGACCGGCATCGCGGGACCTCGTAACGCTGCTCGAACGCCCGTTGCAGAATGTTTCGAATCGTCCAGCCACTGAAATCGCATCGATTTGCCACCCTCGGGGTCCGATTCGGCAACCGCTTCGATCCATCCATCGATTTCGAGGCCAAAGGTCGGTCTGCTGGAGTATCGACCTAGGATCTCTTGGAGTCGCGCATGTCCTTCGCGGCTCCACGTGATCTCCAATTTTCCCTTTCCTCGGATGTCGACCGCAGCGACCCATGAGTTCGAGATCGGTATCCGTTGCGTGACGAGAACTTCTCGGTTCCCTGCAGATTCGCGAACGACCACATTGCCGGGCAAAAGCCCGCGGCCACTTGGAACAAAGATAGGCTTTTGCTCACTCGGATTCGGAGTTGTTCGATCGCCGCAAATCACGAGCTCAGGCGTTTCGGCGATTGCCAGTCGATCGATCACCTCATCGCGTTGATAACGCCAACATCGGATGGATATGCGTTGCGAGTCATCGATTGCGATGGTGGTCGAAGGCATGTCCGAAAGTCGGGCGGCAACGAGACCGCGAAGTTGTTCGGGGTCCGCTTCTCCGACGACGCGCATGCGTTGTACGGTCGGATAGCCACCGAAAAGCCAAGCAGCAAAACCGATGAAGAGGAGGATTTCGACGACAGTTTCGAGAAGGGCAATCCACTTTGCGTAGCGTGATTCGATCCGAAAGATGGTGGTGGTGAGCCCCCATGCAGGACCATTCTCCTGAGATACTGACAAAGCTTGCGGAGGGTTGGGTTGGATTTGTTTCCGAGCCCAGAAACTGAATGGCAGGGAAGCGAAAATCAGTGGCGACAGGGGGACGGAGGAGGCGATAGTTCCGAGCAATCCAGCGCGACGATTCCCTTGGATTCCATAAATCATACCGCAAACAACCTGAGCGATGCCGACTGGGAAGAGGCAGAATGCATTGATGACGCTGACGATTTCCTTCCAGCCGAGGCTCATGTCGGAACTGACGATTCCCATTTGAAACGCCAACCACAGACCGATATTCAGAATCCCGAACAGGATGAGCATAGCGACCACGGTGAGATGGGGCTCGGGATCGCGAGACTGAGGTTGAGGTAAACCCTCCGCAAGCCTGGGACAGTAGGTGCGTATCCTAGCCATGGCAACTTCGGCTTGCGCTTTATCCTGGTTCCGGATAGCGAGTGCGATGCTACCGGCTTCGTTCTCAGGGAACGCTGCGAACAGGCTGATCGATTTGGATACCAAACGCAGCTTCGCATTGAGGAAACCGGGCTTGTACTGCACCTGTAGCAAATCGTTCCAATCGGCCTCAATGGTCGTTAAAGCCGACCTGATTTGACCCATGATGGCATCGCGGGTGAAGTATTCGATGCGAAGTCCTGCCGGATGGACTTGGAGCGTTCCGTTGACCACGCCAAATCCCAAATAGGATTCGAGTTGAAAAGGGACATACGTTACGGCATGATCTTCATGCGACTGCACAGGCTCATTGCGTGCAACAGGTTGCTGCGACGCGACAGGAGCAATTCCGGCAAGTGCCGCTTGGAAGGCTTCTACCGTGGGATACCGCGCCGATGGACGCCGATGCATCGCCTTCATGACGACTTCATCGAGCGATGGATCGACATGGGGATTGATGTGGCTCGGGGGTTCAAAGTTTCCAATCGGAAGTTGCTGGGTGAGGAGTTCATACAACATGACACCGAGCGCGTAGATATCGATGCGATGATCCACATCATTCGGGGATTCCCATTGCTCAGGAGCCAGGTAGTGGGCGGTGCCCAGAATCTGCCGTGTGGCGGTAATTTTCCGTTCATCTCGTTGGTTCAGGATCTTAGCGATTCCGAAGTCTGCGAGTTTGACTTGGTCACCATCGCTGAGGAGCACATTTTCAGGCTTGATGTCGCGATGAATGATCCCTTTCGAATGAGCGAATCGGAGTGCTTCCGATAATTCTCTGATGATCCTGATGGCGGAGGGAACGTCGATCGGCA
Source organism: Pirellula sp. (assembly GCA_044370255.1). Taxonomy (GTDB): domain Bacteria; phylum Planctomycetota; class Planctomycetia; order Pirellulales; family Pirellulaceae; genus JBKCUI01. Next base: position 2,940 of record JBILVV010000184.1, on the reverse strand, counting down.
TCGCCTGCATCGCTTCGCGGAGATTGAGTCCGTGAACGAACTCCATGACGAGGTAGGCCAATCCATCCGCAGTGCGACCATAGTCGTAGACGGTGACGATGTTGGGGTGATTCAGAATCGCAAGAGCCTTGGCCTCGCGTTCGAATCGATCTTGGAAACTCGCGTCGCTGCAGATCGACCGATCGATGACTTTGAGAGCGACATCGCGATCCAAGGAGACTTGTTTCGCTTGGTAAATGGTTCCCATTCCTCCGCGTCCGATCACCCTTTGGATTCGATATTGCGGAAACTGGGTACTGAGTTGGTCGATGGATTCGGGGGTATCGTGCGTTAAGTCCGCGCCCTGGTAACCGATTGCCAAGTTCAGTAAGCAAACCGGGCAATTGCCATCAGGAGAATGAATCGAAGCGCACTGGGGACAGGAAGCCATGGGTGGGCCCTCGAAGGAAACGAAGTATCTCTGGCGTCACCAAAAGATTCGATCATTTTCGTCGTTGGTTACAGGTCGGAGTATTTTTTTCTGGAAATTCCTGTTCCGGTTATTGCTTTCTCAGGTAAGTCATAAGCGTTTGCATCTCGGAGTCCAGATCGTTGGCATCCTCGAGAGTTTCTTGGACGACCGTTCTAAGCGTTTGGGCGAAACGTTGACGCAGTCGGTGCAACGCGACTTTGGCAGCCCCGAGCGAAATGGACAACCTTTTCGAGACATCCAAATAGATCGGGTTGTCGATCGGCACGGTCAGGTACGGGAGAAGGCTTTCGAATGCATTCAGCCGCTGACTACTGGCGTATTCCTCGCGCAGGATCTCGACTGCATTTCTTAGGATGGATCTGGCCCACTCCTCTTCGTAGGCGCGATCCGGGTCGAGTCCGGGTTGCGAAGTCGAAGACCAGAGTTTCCACGCCTCTTCGCCTCGTTCCCCGGAAAGCGAGAAAACCGATTGGTTGCCTCCGCGCTTGATCCTTTCTTCCGAGCGAGCACGATCGATCAGAAATCGTTTCCAGTAGGTCAGCAGATAGGAGCGAAAGCGACCTTTGGCGGGATCGGCGGTGGCCAGGAAATCCCCCTCGACCAGTTTTGCCATGAAGGCTTGCGTGGCATCCTGTGCGTCTTCGGCCGTAAGACCTTTCCTTCGGGCGTGGAAGTAAAGCGGTTGCCAATATTTTTCGAGCAATTCCCCCAGAAGAGGCCGGGGCGAGTCACGGTTCTCGTTCGCCGCGCGGAATACCAATGTCCATTGCGTGGTTCGTAACACGTGATCCACTCTCTCTTTGTGCCCCGCGCCGGGGGAATTACGTTACAATTTCGGATGGCTGGCAAGACATGGCTATCACCGTTACCCAACACGCCGCTCACATCCTGCCCCGCTTACCTTCTGCGAAACCAGTTAGCTTCGGAACATGACGATCAAACGCATTCTAATCCAACTCGATACCGATCCCCATCCCAGTGTCTTTGATGCGGTGGTTGCCATCGACGCGGGAGTGGATCAACTGTTGCAATACGGGAATGTCAAACCCGAACAGGTACGCGATTTAGTCCATGGTGCGATGTACACGCGAGGACCGAGGGATCTGCAGAACACAGCGGTCTTTGTCGGTGGATCCAACGTCGCACATGCCGAGCAGATCTTTTCGATCGTGCAGGAAACGATGTTCGATCCGTTCCGAGTCTCGGTGATGCTCGATTGCAATGGAGCCAACAGCACGGCTGCGGCGGCTGTATTGAACGCAGGTCGGCACGTGGAACTCGACGGAGCGACGGCGCTCGTGTTGGCCGCCACCGGCCCGGTGGGCCAGCGAGTCAGCCGGATCCTCGCCAACGAAAAATGTAGAGTCTATGTATCCTCGCGCACTCTGGACCGTTCCCAGGAATGCGTCGATCGTTTGGTAAGCGAAGGGGTCAACGAGAGCCGTCTCATCGCCATCGCTTCGCACGACCAGGCTTGGTTTGAGAAAGCACTTCATGAAGCCGATTTGATCTTTGCGTGTGGGGCAGCCGGGATTCGGCTCTTGTCTGAGGAACAGCTCCACTCGGCCAAACGGGTACGAGTCGCCGTCGATCTCAATGCCGTTCCCCCGCTCGGAATCGACGGTTTGACCATGACCGATGCAGGTGTCGAACGGAACGGTCGCATCGATTATGGGGCCTTGGGAATCGGCAGACTCAAAATGAAAATCCACAAAGCCGCGGTCGCCGCACTCTTTGAATCGAACGAAAAAGCGATGGATAGCCAGGAAATGATGACCGTCGGCCGGGATATTTTGGCTCGGGAGGTCCGGTAACACTTCCCCAACGCGTCATTTGACAGTTGGGCCACTTCCAATAAGATAGGAGGAGAGAATCGGTTAGATTCACTTCCCTCCCCCCTTCCTTCCTCCTATCGCGAGCTTCTATGGGTATCGGCTGGCAGGAAATATTGATTGTCTTGGTTCTAGTCATGCTGCTCTTTGGCAGCGCAAGGCTCCCCTCCCTCATGAGGAACCTGGGGCGAAGCGCCGTTGAGTTCAAGAAGGGCATGCGAGACGACGACGATGAACCGGTTGTCGACTCGAACAAACCGTAATCGGATCGAGGTAGACCGCACGATGTTCGGAGGTATCGGTACGCCTGAATTGATTGCGTTTGGAGTCTTAGCATTGATGCTCTTCGGTGCGAGGCTTCCTGAAGTCGCACGCAATCTAGGGAGCACCTACCGCGGCCTGAAAAAGAACGTCGATGAGTTCAAACGAGAATTCCAAGCAGTCGAAACCTACGACCCTAAGCCGCGATTGACCAGCCAAGTCGAAGAGCCCCCTCCGGTCGAAGACGATGCTCCCAAGTTCACGCCACCGCCACAACAAAGCACAGGATCCGACCGATCCGACTGATCAGACCGATCAGACCGATCAGACCGATCAGACCGATCAGACCGATCAGACCGTCCTCTTTCCCACCTC
>JBILVV010000183.1:0-8977 GCA_044370255.1 Pirellula sp. | reverse complement strand
AACACGCTGCATAACCTGCAGCGCCCCGCGAAGTTGTCCGGCACTGGTGAATGGTCCGTAGAGCTTTGCTCCTTTATCTTTCGGGGTCCGAGTCACTTCGACACGCGGAAAATCCTCGTGCGTGGTAATCATCAGGTAAGGAAAGGTCTTATCGTCCTTGAGATCTTTGTTGTGCCGCGGTTGAATATCTTTGATCAAGCGATTCTCGGTGAGCAAAGCTTCCACTTCGCTAGCGCACTCCATGCAGTCGATATCGGCAATCTCATGGATCCAGTCAGCGGTCCGGATCTCGGAAGCAGCCGCAGCATGAAAGTAACTCCCGGCGCGGGAGCGGAGGTTCTTGGCCTTGCCGACGTAGATCACCACACCTGAGGCATCCTTCATCAGGTAGACCCCCGGTTCCTGCGGAAAGTCCTTGACCTTTTCAGCCGCGCGACGGAATCCTACGTTCCCAGAGCGCAGTGCTTCCAGACGCTCGATCTGTTCCGGGGTAGCCGGCGAACCCGAGTCGTCGATTTCTTCCTCAGAGTTGTCGAGTTCATCGCCAGGTTCTGGCATAAGGCAGTCCGTCGTTTTTGTGGCTCTCAGCGAGGAAGCAAGCGGCCTTCCGGCCAACTGGAAACTAGCAAATTCGCGAACCCCTCACAAGGCAACGCCTGGACGGGCGAGGTAAGGAGGCTCGATGTCGGCCTTTGCGCATGTCGGGCTTTTCGCGATCGCGATTGCTAGCAAGTAGTCTCTCGCTAGGGATTATCATAACCCGACGCGTGAGCGAGGGACGAATAAGGCAAGATCTCTAAAGCGACATAACTCCTTACGGCTATTGCGCTTCCGGCTGTGTTCGCAGTCGCGGCTGAGGGATTGCCTCTTGTGGACCTAGCCCGTAGTTGGTTATCGTGCTAGGAGTTGATTGATGTTGTACTGACTTCGGCCCTTTATGTCTGAACCCGGTTCCCGCGCCGTTGCCACGATCGAATACCTTCGGGGGATTCGCCCTTCGATCCTCCCGTCGTTGCTATTATGCGACTTTGCCAATCTGCGTCGCGAGGTGGATTTGCTTGAGGAGTCCGGAGTGGATGTGCTCCATCTGGATGTTATGGACGGACACTTTGTCCCCAACCTGACCTACGGCATGCCGATTGTTGCGGCTTTGCGCAAGATCACATCGCTGAAATTGGATGTGCATCTCATGATCTCCGATCCAGCGCAATACGCGGATCAGTTCATCGATGCGGGAGCGGACAGTATCACATTCCATATTGAAGCGGGTTCCGGAGATCCCGGGCCGATCCTCCGATCGATTCGCGACCAAGGTGTCGCTTCTGGGTTGGCCATCAATCCAGCGACCTCGATGGAGCGATTGTTGCCGTATGTATCGCTGTGCGATTTGGTCTTGGTGATGAGTGTCCCTGCGGGTTTCGGGGGGCAGCCTTTTGAGCCGGTCGCCTTGGAACGACTGCGACAGCTTCGAGATCGATTCGGTCCCGATTTGCTGCTTGAGATCGATGGCGGGATCAATGTGCAGACGGTCGGCCCTGCGACCGCGCACGGAGCGGACTTGCTCGTGGCAGGTTCCGCTATCTTCCGCGAGGCAGACTACTGCCAAGCGATGACGCGTTTGCGTCGCGAATTCCAACGGAGTTGATCGATGCAAACTGCGGATAGATTCTTTGATGGGATGTTATATGTTTAAAGTGGTAGTCGTTCGCCCCGGTTCGACAGCTTTCGATGAACAAGATCGGATGAAGGGATGCCTCGATATCCCTCTTTCCCCCGCAGGACTAGAACAAGCTCAACGCGTCGCAATCGCGATGGTTGGGCTTTCCGTCACCGCCGTGTATTGCGGCCCATGCGAGTCGGCACAGGCCACAGCTAGGACCATCGCAGATGCGACTCGATGCAAACTAAAGATCTGCGAATGTTTTCGCAATCTCGATCATGGCCTATGGCAAGGCAAGTGCATTGACGAGATCAAGCGGCAACAACCGAAATTATTCAGACAGGTTCAAGAAAACCCGCGAGCGTTTCATCCCCCCGGCGGCGAAACTCTTGCAGAGGCGGAATCGCGGGTTTCCAAACAATTAGATAAACTACATAGAAAACATTCCAAGGAAACGATCGCGGTGGTGATCCCTGAACCCTTGGCGACTCTGGTAGCCAGCAAACTCAAGTCCGTCGACTTTGGTGATCTTTGGGAGTCAGAATGCGATAACGGGTCCTGGGAAATCATCGAAGAAATAGCATCTGCGAGAAACTGAGATTTGTTTGTATTGAAAGAAGTTACCGTCCATCATGGCAATCGCTGATTCCACAGACCAAAACACCGATCAAGACGCCGATGCATCTCCTAAGGCGATGAAACGCGGGATCCCGGAAGGATTGTGGATTCGCTGTCCGGGGTGTCGCGACTCGATCTACCGTAAGGAACTCGAGCGGAATCTGAACGTTTGTCCGAGATGCCGTTACCACAACTACGTCTCGGCGCGCGAACGGATCGCCCAATTGTTGGATGAAGGGACATTCGAGGTCTGCGACGAACATGTATTGCCAACCGATCCTTTGAAGTTCGCCGACAAGAAATCTTACGCTGAGCGATTGACTGCCGAACAAAATCGCACAGGACTAACCGACGCCGCACTGTGCGGCACCGGGATGATACGGGCCAGGAGAGTCGCAATCGCAGTAACCGATTCCGCATTCATTATGGGAAGCATGGGTTCGGTGGTCGGCGAACGCCTCACCCGCCTCATCGAACGGGCCACGGCGAACGATTTGCCGTTGATCATCGTCAGCGGTTCCGGCGGGGGTGCACGTATGCATGAGGGGATTCTGTCGTTGATGCAGATGGCAAAGGTCTCGGCCGCACTGGCACGATACCACGCTGCAGGCGGACTCTACATCAGTGTGCTAACCAACCCGACAATGGGGGGGGTGGCTGCAAGTTTTGCAAGCCTCGGCGACTTGGTGTTCGCAGAACCGAAAGCTCTCATCGGTTTTGCTGGGCCTCGCACCATCAAGGCTACGATCCGGATTGAGCTGCCGGAAGGCTTTCAGACCAGCGAGTTCCTTCTCGAGCACGGCTACATCGACCGTATCGTGGAACGGTTCCGACTCAAGACCGAAATAGCCGCAGCGATCGACTATTGCGGCAAACGTTAGATCAACGCAGAGTGTTATCGAACTCTTCGATTTCATAGAGTCGATTGACTGCTACGTTTTCAAAGACTTGTTGTGTGCTGCTGACCGGCCAATCGATCGTGATCCTGGCGATTTCGGTGGCGCGAAGAAGTCCGATGGTTTGTTCGAGCGGGTTGGCCCCGAAACTGCTACCCGAAGATACATGGCGATAGATCGTTTGCGGGTTGTCGCCGGCGGTTTCGATTTTGATGCGAGCACCGATTGCTGCACGATTGGTCTTCTTTCCGTTCAATCGAAGGGTGATCCAAGAATGCTCATTCCCCGGGTTTTGATACAGGATGTTGTGGTACTTGTCGCCGTTTACCGCTCCTCCCATCTCGATGAATATGTCGATCGATCCGTTGCGATCCCAGTCACCGCAGGCGATTCCATGCCCTTTTTGTAAATTGCCTGTGCGAGTCGAAGCCGAGACATCCGCGAATCGTCTCGCATTGAGGCTCCGAAACATACGATTGGGGACGAGAGTACTGAGAGCCGGGTCACCGGTGCCCAGGTAGAAATCGAGCCAGCCGTCTCCGTCGAAGTCGGCGAAGTTGGAACTCATCGCGATGTAAACCCCGTTGAGACCAACATCATCAGCTACATTCTCGAAACGTTTCCCACCCTCATTGCGAAAAAGACGGCTCGCTGCCTCGTTGTGGGCCAGGCCTTGCAGTCCTTGGGCACACGCTTCAACCGACCTGACATAACTCGATGCATAGATATCCTGCCAGCCGTCGTTGTTGTAGTCCCAAGTCCAGCAGGAAAAGCCAAGCTCAGGCCCTTCGAACCCCAAGGATCGAGTGACGTTTTTGAATCGGCCATTTCGTTGGTTTAGAAAAAGTTGCCCCCCTTCGCCTGTGAGATAGTTCAAGTAGATATCTTGCCATCCGTCGTTGTCGTAGTCGATCCAATTGGCTCCTTTGCAACATGAGCCAGGATTTCCTGCAAGACCCGCGACCACAGCTCTCTCCTCGAACGTGCCATCTTGCCGATTTCGGTAAAGGCGGTTGGCTTGTTGCTCGCAACAAACAAAGCAGTCAAGCCAACCATCGTTGTCATAATCAGCCCAGCAGGACGAGATGGAGTTGATCGGGGTTGCCATGCCCGCTTCAATCGTGACATCCGTAAACGTTTGGTCTCCGTTGTTGCGGAGCAAAGTAGGACGAATTGCTAGGGTGCCTGGAAGCCATGCACCTCGCACGATGAAGATATCTTTCCAACCATCGTTGTTGTAATCGGTTTGGACGCAATTCAACCCTCCGAGTTGGTTCGCGACGCCCGCTTCACGTGTCTTGTCCAAGAATTTGCCGTTGCGATCGTTGATGTAGAAACCCATGACCTGCGTCGGGTCAAATGAGGTGACGGCGATATCCAACCACCCATCGTTGTTGAAGTCTTCCATAATGGCTCCGCCGGCTTGATTGAGGCGATTCAATCCGACCTCTGCTCCGATATCTCGGAACGCTCCGATGCTGTGCTCTTGGCCCTGATAGGAGGAAATATCGACAAGATATCTCGCAGGAATCAAACCAGGATGCTCGCCGAGAGTCATGTAGGCCACATTGAGCAACCAACGGACTTCGCCATCCTCCGGGAAGCGTTCGAGATACTCGGTGAAGTGTTTGATGGCGAGTCGCGAACCCTCAGGGTTGGTATGGATTGCGGACGGGACAATCGGCAAAACGCAGGAGCTCTCGCCACGACAAGCGATGCAATTGTCATTCTCCCCGCGCCGCATGGCGGTGATACCTTGAAAGTAGATGATGGTGTAAAGAGATTCTTTGGCATAAGCAGGATTCGCCTCCAGCCATTCCCGTGCTGATTTTAAATCACCGTAGGCACCAAGGGCATCTCCTTCGAAGTTCAAGAACGTAGCTCTCGAAAACTGCACCGAAGCCCGATGGGCATCCTGCAGACTCGGATCGTTCAACTGCTCCGTCAAGTCGTCTATCATTGAGCGTATCGAAGATCGGAAATGCCCCCCGATCTGCTCGAGCGTGTAGTCGGAGGGCCATGGTTGAACGCATCCGAGAACCCATCCATATCCGGAGGAATCGACAATCTTACGCGGAGAATAGGAATGATCGTCTGGAGATTTACTCTGTTTCGCTGGGCCACCGCTGTGGGGTACAGGGTTCGGATCCTTACTCGATTCACTAAGGCCGGAATCCTTCGAAGGGCGTGTGAGTTGGTAACCGGCAATCGCCAGCACGCTAAAAATCAACAGATTGAAAACGATCCAGCGAGTCAGTCTTTCGTTCGCCATGGGTACGATATCCCGATCGTCAAAGTGGGTTGGCACCGAAGTGGAGCGGTACCGAAGTGGAGCTGATCACTCATTTCTATTTTGGTCCTAGGACCTGTTTACGCAAACCCCTGACGATCCGTTTGCGATGGTTAGGCAAAAGCCCCTTGCAAATACCAGGAATTTGTCTTTACGTCCCGATAGATCCACCACCAATCACCTGTTTGCAATGCGATGCGGTAATACTCGCGGCGTTGCATCGGGCCGGACCACCAACCACTCTCGACTCGTTCTGGGCCTGCAACTGAAACAACACGCCATGAGCAGCGATCGATCGAAATGGATGTCGGCTCACCCCAAGCTTCACAGGCGACGATTACCGGAATCGGTTGGATCAACTCGGTGGGGCGGGATAAGAATGCGTTCTCGGGTGTTTCAAGCGACCCCTCCTGCGCGAAATCTCTCTTGGGTGCGCGAGGTAGCTTGCGTTTTGTGTCTTGGAGCGATCCATCAGGTTTAAGACCGGTGAGCGGACGCATTCGGACTTGAGCTTCTGGGATCGGATCTCGGACGATCGTCGGAGCGACAACGCGATTGCGACCGAGCCGCGCACTCAGGCCATCGATCAACTTCGCTGCTGCATCGCGATGCTGGACACTCACCTCCGCGAACAAGTCATGTTGTCGCCACTGGAGCGAGGCGGTGAGAGTGGCCTCAAGCCGAATCCCTCGGATCGCGATATCGGATCCCAGGCGGGGAGGATGAAGCTGCAACTGACCCTTCAGTAGCCAGGCTAAATGCAATGGATCCTGGGAAGCTTGAAAGAGACTCAATTGCATCACATAAGCACGCGACTGCGATGTAGTATCCTGGCTTCGAAGATCGATCGATTGCTTCTCCAAAATCAATTGGCATGCGATCCGCAAAGCGCCACAACCAGCCAGTGTCATTTTTTTGCAAAGATCGATGCACGCATTTTCGATTGCGGATTCGACCCATGCGAGATCGGAGATCGGATGTTCCCACTCCCGTTCGGTCACCATGGGGTCGCCGGAATGAAAAACGCGGAGTGGTTCCTCGAGCGAACCGAAGCAATGGTCGATGCGTCGCAGCAGCGATGGGCCAAAACGGGATGGCAACGACGAACGGGGTAAACGCAAAAGGGGAGCGATCGTTCGGATTCCTAAACGATGGAGCTTTGCCGTGCAGTCCGTCTCGAGCCTGAGCGCCTCAATCGGATAGTTCGCTAGATGCGCTTCGCGGTTCGCATCCTCAGGTAGGATCTCGATCCATGATTGAGGTTCGGGTGGGCCTGGCCGCGATTCCAAGAGTTCCATCACCGGGGCGATGTGATTGCGAAAGGAATAATTCGCAATTCCCCATGCAGCACCGAGCGTATCGGCAATACCGATGCAAGCCACATAGCCTCGGTGCGCGAGCCATGCCTGCAGCGAGGTCGCCATGGCTTGCTCCCCACCAAACCAACTTGCAGTTCCGCGGATTTCCATGCTGATCGCCTGCGGTTGTCGCAACGAACGGCCTGCCCACGCATGCGCATCGAGTTCTTCGATCCCAACCACAGGGCTAAAACTCTGTAACTGTTCCGTCAGTGAGAGGAGTTCTTCAAGATCGGCATGCGTGTCATGCTCGTCCCACTGAGCGTCAGGACACAACGCCGCCAATTGCGCCAGAGGCATGCCGGGCAATACGCCAGCCTTGCGAGCCGTCGCATTGGCTGCTGCCACCACACGACCCCGCCGCGAATCGTTGGAGTACAAAACGCGAGGGAGCCCCAGGTGAGGCAGTTCAGACGGCGATGCCGTTGCGGCGACGCGCTGGCTTGGCCAGTTCGGAAGCCAAATGCAGAGCACCCGCTGACTCATGTGAAACTCCCATCCCTTCGGAATACTCGACCCATTGGCCCCGAGCGTTCAAACCGATGCGCAATCGGGAGCCCGATCGACCTCCACCGGCTCGCATCAATTCCAAATCAAACCAACGGGTCTGCCAATCTCGCGACGGCATCGAAGGCCGAACACGCCATTGAACCTCCGCCCAACTTGGATAACGCCGCGCCGCATGCGCGTCTCGCACTAAGATCCCCAGACCGCCTCCCTGTTCGGTCGCCAACTGCAATCGACGCGCGACTCGGTCATCCAACCGATGCATCGAAGCGACTACCGCTCCCACGGACGGGTTGCGCAACGCTTGATCCATCCCCCAAATCGCATCGGCATCGCAATCCGGTCGCAACACAATCAACCGATCAGGTGATCCTCCAAGCCCGATCCAACCCGGAGCATAAAAGCGGCGATGGCGGTCGACCAAGACCAAGTATTTTCCTCCCGCCATCCCCTCGATGGCGACCCGCATGGCCAGCGACAAGCTACCGAGTCCACGCACAGGCATCGAATGTTCGCTCCCAACTTCGCCACCATGCACCCATTCGATCATTGTCCCGGCCCCGTAACCGCCACTTGGCAACAGAGCGTCCATAGCAACGCTACCGCTGGAAATTCGCGTTTCGGTGGGCCTCCCCGACGTTTCGATCGAGCGGATTTTGCGAGCCAAGTCGTCGAGCGATCGCCGGCCGGTCGTGTGCCGATCGGTCCGTTCTTTGGCAGCGAGTTTTTCAATCATCCCCGTACATCCTTATGTGACTTGGCCATGCTAGCATTCCGCTTAAGATCGGTCCACGCTTTGCGTAACATCAGTCAATGACCGGACTAGTCTGGTCCTGCGGCCTTTGCCTGTTTGGGGTTAAATCTCACGAAAAAGCGCACTGGGGCAAATAGTTGCACTATGGTATTGACAAAGGGGTTCAGAATCCCAATAATCCCTCCGGATTTCTGTTCGTGACGCGATTCAGAGGATCGTTGACGATGCAAACGGCTATTCGATTTGCTGGGACATGCCCGACTTGCGGCCGGTATCTTCACATCCCTATCGATCTGCATGGCAAGTGGGTTAGGTGCCATGGTTGCAGTGCTGAGTTTCGGGCGACGGGACGGCAAGAGTTGGGGCAACATGAGGCAGTACGATCTTCCTCAGATCATCAAAGCATGTTGGATATGCGGGTCGATTCACTATTGGCTGCTGCAGACCGTCAATTGCATCAGGCCTGTGTCCACACTTCCCGTTAGCGTCTCATATCGTTTTCTTGATCCAACACAACCGCGGGTGGGGATTCGTTGGATGCGGATTTGGCCAATCGTGGTCGCCAACCGGCGCCACTGGTTAAGGCTCGCCACCATTCCTTGAGCCATGTGAGCAAACTGTTCGCCAGCCAGAGCGCCCATAGCAGCATCAAGATTCGATAGTACCAAATCGATACCGCGAACACCCAAGGTTGCGGTAACCGTTCCCCAGAGCGTGGGGAAAACCATTTCAGATAACCCTCGTAACTCTCATTTCCGACAATGAACATTCGAGGGGATCCAAGTAGTCCCACTCCCACGACCGATACCAATGTTCCAATCGCAACCACGGTTAAGATGACGTTGACTACCTGCAGAAAGTTAAAGGTGTCTGCCTTCAGCGACATCGGCTCCA
>JBILVV010000182.1:0-9070 GCA_044370255.1 Pirellula sp. | reverse complement strand
ATTTCTCGCATCGCTGCGAGTTGTTCTGGGTAGGTTGCACCGACCACTGCGCCGATAGAACCATACCCCGCGGCACCGCAGCGGGATTGCGACAATTGTTCGACGCACTTGGCAACACGTTCGGAGACTGATTGATTGTCCGATGCGACATCTTGCAGAAAGGCGCTTCCAGGGTTGGATGTTTTGACCAGTACGAATAGGCCACCGCCGACCGCATCGCATCGCTGGACGAAGGGCTCAAGGGTATCGGCACCGAGAAACGGATTGACCGTTAGAGCATCGGCACCGAAGGGGCTATAGTTGGCAGAGCCCAGTTCGCCTGATCCGAGGAAGGCGCTTGCATAAGCAGTGGCAGTGGTTCCGATGTCTCCTCGTTTCGCGTCCATGATCACCAGCACACCCCGTTCGGTTGCGCCGCGGACGACGCGTTCCAAAGCACGCACGCCATCGGGACCGATCTCTTCAAAGAACGCGCTCTGCGGTTTGACGATCGGAACCAGATCGCATACCGCATCGAGCACTTCCAGACAGAATCGCTCGTAGGCAGAGGCCACCAAAGTGAGATTGGAAGCGTCGTTCGGTCGTAACGAGGGAGGGAGGGAAGCGACGCGTGGATCGAGTCCAACACATACCGGGTTCTTTTTGCTCGCAACGGCTTGGGCAAGTCGTTCGCCAAAGGGGAGGCGATGTTCCATGACGGGACTTATTTGTCCTTTCTCGCGGGGAGAAACTTTAAGACGTGTTCAGGAACCGGATCCTTAAGATGCTTGGGCAGTTCCTGCGAATCCTTGGCATCGGGATCACTGCTATCGCGGCCGAAGGGAACCTCGTCGGTCAATGTCAAAACCAATCGTACTGGCGTTTGTCTTTTTGGAATACGATCGGTGAAGGCGTCGAATACTAAGCCCGCATTGTCCGCATTGCTTTTTACGGCGACATCGAGCGTGGATGTCGTGAAGTTAGCAACACAAATCAAGTCCCCGCCATCACCGAGATACGCTTCCTTTCCGCTCTCTGGATCTTTGATGAACTTGCTTCCTGCGAACACCCAGTCCCATTCCATCGCTTTATTTTTACCAGCCTGACGCACCCAATTTTGGGCGATCGATCCCTGAGTTTTTCCCTCGTCGTTATGCCACAGTGCGTAGACACGCACGGTCGTGCCCGATGCTGGGACGAACTTGGGTTCAAACGCGACCGGCTTGCCAGGGACGGCGCCAACGGCCAAGAGTCCCGCATGCACATGTTGCGATTTGGCAAACACCGCAACGATCGCTTCATGCTCTTTGGTTTGGATTGGGCATGCAAACATTTCCAGCGGAGCATTTCGCTGACAGACGTAACCATCAACGACTACCGCCTGCTCATCGCGTTGGATCCATACTCGACCATCGGAAATGATTCGCTTGGATTCGGGTGGATCGACGAAGTTCTTTTCGATCAGTTCTTGGATTGCCGATGGTGTGAGCCAGGCATCCTCTTGTGCAAAGCTTGTCGGCATCTCTGCTGTAACCACAAAAAAACCTGCGATCACGCAGGAGAAGCATCGGATTGCGGCGAAATTTCGGTTCGTTCGAAGCATAAGGAGTTAGATAAAAAATTGGGGGAAGTTGGGCGGGTAGATCCTTGCATCTTGAATTTCTGCAACAACAATTGGCGGTGCGTCAACAAGGTCGGTTGGTTGCATGAGGTTGTCTAACCGCACTCGATTCACCCGTATCCTATCACTTTTCTCACATGTGGACGAGAGACCTATGGACTGGGTAAAGCCCAAGCATCGAGCACGCAGATTGAAAGCGACGGATTCCTCTGGATCCGGGTCGGGGTCGGAGGAGAGGCCAGCATCGCAGTGGCTCGAGCAACTTTGCGAAGAGAATGTCGCTCTGCTTCAGTCCTCTTTGCCGGTCGCGGGAGCACAACAGAAACGAAAGGCTCGCGATTGGTCGGTTGACCGATACCTCAACGCGATGCTTTGGGGTACCGGCGGCTGGGAAGTCGATAAACCAAGCCATCGCGAGTACCTGAATGATCTTGTAGAAGCATTCGGCGGGGCTGCCGACAGCGCCCATGCCGCGAAGATCGGCAAGTGGATCACACAACAACTTCCCAAGTCGAGTTATGACCCGTATGTTGCCTTGACCAGCGCCGGTTGGTTGCATGCGTTGCCCCACGTTGGGCGAGAAATCAAGCCGGCACTTTGGCTGGAGGTCCTTCAGTCGATTTTGACTCAAGTGGACCGCGCTTGGGAGTCGGGCAATCAGGAGGGATTGTTCCCGTGGGTTGTATGGGCTTGCGAGGTGCCACTCGCGTTGGCAAAGCAGCTTGCTAATCTGGGTGGCAAAGATCGCATCGTTAGCGATACACTAAATCGCATTGCACTGCTTCTCGAGCAAACCGCCGAAAACCCGCAGCCCCTTTTGGCATTCGGTGCTCAAGATTTGCGAGCTGTCGTCGCGAGCTTGGTTCGAAGCCGTTGGTCAGCAACAGGCGTTGGCGCTCGCAAGTGGTACCCTCCGCAGCGCAAAGCTTTTTCCAAGCTCGCCTCGCTAATGCTCTATTTGACGGATGGTCATGGCAAGCCATTGTTGGCCGAAGTTAACGACACACGCCATGATGCTGAATTGTGGACCTCGGTTGCAGAGCTGGCGTCTGGGGGTAAAAAACTGGCGCTGGCATGCTCCGCTTCATTGCCCAACGAAGTCGGTCGCGCCTTGGGTCAAAAACCCAGCCGCATCCGGAAAGACAAATCCAACGATGCCCGACTTCCTAAGACAGGCATGTATTGGGAGGCCAATCGCATTGCCTCCATGCGTCGATCGTGGCGGGAACTGGGATGCCGTATCGCCGTGGACTTCTCGAGCGACGTGATTTGGCTCGATATCGCCGCCGAGAATGGACAACGACTGTTCAGTGGTGATTGGGATATCGAGCTCTCTCGCGATGGCAAGAAAGTAGATGTTGACGTTGCCTGGGAGGAAGTCTGCTGGTTCACCGACGATGATGTCGACTATCTGGAGCTCGAAAGCGATCTCGAAGAGACCTGCAAAATCCAACGCCAGATAATGCTCATGCGGGACGAGGGAATGGTCTACATGGCCGACACGGTTCTGTCTTCCAAAGATGCGAAGTGGGACCTGCGCACTCACTGGACTCTCGCGCCCGACATCGAATTCACGCCGGAATCAAAGACCAACGAAGGGATGTTGATGGCGAAGCTGTCGGAAGATGTTGTCGAATCGGATGGCAAATCAAGCAAGATGGATGTATCCCCGCGAGCCCTTCTCCTGCCGATGGGGATGCCTGAGTGGCGGCGAGGGACAAAGGACGCTTCGCTACAGAGTGCCGGTCGTCGGCTCACCCTGCGAACCGCAGCGAGGCAGAAACGGATCTACAGCCCACTTCTGATCGGACTTAAAGGCATCACCAAGCCGACTCAGTACACATGGCGACGTTTGACGGTGGCGCAAGACCTAGAGCAGACACCTGCGGATGTCGCACAAGGGCACCGTGTCCAAATCGGCAAGGATCAATGGGTCTTTTATCGGTCCCTTGGTCCCTGCAAACGACGTAGCATTATGGGATTGCATCTCAACACCGAATTTTATGCTGCCCGCTTCCTGAGCGACGATGGATCCTACGAGCCATTGGTGGAAGTCAGTGCGGACTAGCGTGCACTCCTAAATCGAGGCGGAGAACGCCGTCATGTGCGGTCGGTTTACATTGAAGACTCCCGTCATCGATTGGTTGTACTCTCTGTTTCCCGACTCCCCAGGGCTTCCCGACTCCCCAGCCAATCATCGCAGCGGTTTGGAATTGCTCGCGCGTGCCATGCAACGAGCGAACCCGCTTCTCGCCGCTCCCAGATACAACATCAGCCCCACGCAACCGATTTGGGGTATCACTCAGGCTAGATGTGACGCACTCTCTCCACCCCACGAATTGAGTGTCTGTGGGCACCCGATTCGGATGCTGCGGTGGGGCTTGATTCCATCCTGGGCAGACTCGACGAAAGTGGCCTATTCCATGATCAACGCGAGATCGGAAACAATTCTCGAGAAGCCGAGTTTCAAAAACTTGATTCACTCGCACCGCTGCGTGATCGTTGCGGATGGATATTACGAGTGGCAGCGTCCCACCGACGGCGCTGCCTCCGCCCCGTCCAAACAGCCGTATTGGATTCATCGCCCTGAGGAGAAGCCCTTCGCGATGGCGGGACTCTGGACCGAAAACAAAAAAGTTCAACCCAATCAGGTTCTCCAAAGCGCGACGATCATTACGACCGAGGCCAACGCGGACACGTCACAGGTCCACGACCGCATGCCAGTTCTGTTATTGGATCCAAAATCCATCAGCCGCTGGCTCGCCGCCGACGCCGATCCGGAAGAAACCACGTCCATGCTTGTTCCTGCGAATCCTGGACTTCTACAGATTCGAGCCGTCTCACCGCAAGTCAACAGCCCTCGGCATGACGGCCAGCAATTGATCCAAGCCCCCGAGCAATAAGGCACCGAGCAATAAGGCACCGAGCAATAAGGCACCGAGCAATAAGGCACCGTGAAAGGCTTGCGGGTTGCAATATTGCCTTGGAGGTCCCTAAGCAGCTCGTCGCATCGTCCGGTAGGCAACCAAGACTTCGTACATGTCCTCGGTGATCGAGATCGGGTCGTCTTGAAAATCGCTGAGCCAGAGAGGGCGTGCCGACGATCTTCCGACCAAAGCATCGACCACATCCTTCACTCGAACGGTTACCATTTTGGGAGCATAGGTTTCCTCCTGGTCGAGGCAGGCATGGATCGAGTACCGAGTGCCCGGGGACGTTTCTGTCCATTGTGCATGGTTTGGTTCTTCTGAGACAGCCATTTCGATTCCGAGAACGCGGAGATGGGGATTGGTCATTTGCTTGCACTTGAATGAAACGAGAGGAATAGAACATGACAGGATCGCGTTTTGCGACTCCATCGATGTCAACTTGGATCGACTGGGCTTAGTTTGAGGCTTGAAACATTTTTCCTAAATTTTCGTTGCTTCCGTTACGGAACGCCTCACAAGGCTGGGAATGCTTGACAATTCAGGGCAAGTCCCCTAGATTCCCAAGCTTGGCGAATAGTTTTTGTAGTCAATCACTCGGCCGCTCCAGGAACATTTCACTCTTCTCTTCCACGCAGGTACTGGCTGACCGAACCAGTCCAACCTAATGAGCTTACCCAACCTCTCATGAAAGCTTTATCAGCGATAGCGCGTCACATGCGCCTTCCCGAGGAGCAGCTTCGATACCCTATCGAGCTGATCCAGCAAGGTTACGAACCGGACTATTTGGCGATGTATCGCCCCGATGAGTTGGGGGGGATCGACGTCGAAACCATGGCGCGTCTCAAACGCGTCTTGGAGTACGAGACGTCGCTGTCGGCGCACAAGGAGAAGGTCCTTGCCACGTTGCATCGCGACAATCAGGTTTCTGAATCTACTGAACAGGTGATCGAGGAATGCACCTCGGTGTCCCAAGTGGACGCGATCGTTCGATCGGTGCGTAACAAGAAGAATGCCAAGCTACACGCCGAAGAGTTTCCGTATATCGAAGCTCTCGGACAAACGATCCTGATGCATCAAGGCGATGCTCCCGCAGACTTGCTTGCTTGGGTAGCTCAACAAACCGGCGTTCCGATTGAAGATGCAGATCAGGCTCTGCAAAACACGAAGCGATGGTTGCAGCTGCTGCTTAGCGAAGATCCCAAGCTGACATTGCAACTTCAGCGAGCCGTTCTCAACAACGCCGTTGTGTCTCTATCGATTCTTGCCGAGCCAGCGAAGGGGGAGGATGGAGAAGCAGATGTTGCAGGCGATGGCGTCGCAACTCCCGCCGCACCTGAGTCCAAGGGGTCATCGAAGGATGCCGAAGTCGAAGCCATTGCTCCGGTGATTGAATCATCGGCAACCGATTCCGAAGCTACGATCGCCGAGGTTAATGAATCTGCGGTAGAGCCGATCGTAGACTCTGTCGAATCGATATCGTCAGTGAGCACGGAGTCGCCGACCGAGGAATCTGCCACCTCCGACCAAACATCGGGTACTACGGATGCCTTGGTAACGGCTGAGACAACTACAGATGGCGAGCAGCAGGTTGCTGGCGTTGCCCCCTCAGAAGTGGCCCCCTCAGCAGTAGCGCCCTTGATCGAACAGTTCCACAAGGGTCGCAAGCAGACCAAAGCGATCAAGACGAAAACGTTGTCCGATAAGCAGTTGTCCCCGCGACAACGCCGTCGCCGATGGTTGCGACACATTTTGGAGTCGTATTCCCGGCTCAAGAAGCCGCTACGCAATTTGACTCCGTATCAGATCCTGATGATTGCCCGAGGGATCAGATCTCGGATTGTCGAGCTGAAATTTCAGCAGGATTTGAGACCGCTGGTTCAGGCCTGCCGTGAATCCCTTTGCCCAGGTCGTCATCCGATGCATGGGTTGTTGATGCAGGTCTCGGAATCGGCGCTCAAGGAGTTGATTCTCCCCAAACTGCAGCAAGATGCGATCGCGATTCTTGAGGAAGATGCACACGAAGAGTTGATCGAAGCATCCGTCCTTCATTTGCAGAACAATCTCTTGCAGCGTCCACTGTCTGGCCATCGCATCTTGATGATCGACGCTGTTGGAATCAAGACTGCGGCGATCTCGATCGTCGACGCAGGTGGCAATGTGATCGCGACCTCGGAGATCCCATGTAATAGCAGCAAGGCTGATGTGGTTTCCCAAAACATGAGTCTTCTGGGGCAGTTGGTTCATCAGCACCGCGTCACGTTGGTCGCTCTATCGAATGGTCCGACTCGCAAGTATTTGATGCCTGCGGTTGTCGAGTTACTCAAACAGTCGACGGATGGCTCGCTCTACTGGACATTGGTCGATCGATCAGGCTGCGATGCATACACTCAATCGAGGATTTCACTGGTTGAGTTGCCTCGCATCTCGCGCCGGCACCGCGCTGCGGTATGGTTGGCTTGGCGCATGCAGGATCCGTTGCGTCAGATTCTCAAAATCGATCCGGCTAGATTGCGATTGGGTTCCTATCAACGCGAATTGCCCCAGGCGGAGTTAGAGCGGGCCTTGCAGGAATCGGTCTCGGCAACCATCGCCAAGGCAGGAGTCGATGCACTCTCGGCCGATGTCGATGTCCTAAAACGCATACCAGGAATGACCGACGAAGCTGCCCAACGAATTGTTGAGGAACGACAAGCGGGAACGATCATCAGTCGCGATACATTGATGAAGTGTCTGCGCGAGGTTCTCACAGAAATGCAAGCCCGTCAGGCGATCGGATTCCTACGGGTCTACGGCAGCAGCAATACTCTCGATGGCACCATCATCCATCCCGATGACTACCGGCTCGCAGAGAGATTGGTGGCTCATGCGAAGTTTGCGCTTCCGCCAGCGGCTCCGGAAGGTTGGGAAAAACCGGATTACGAAAAGATCGCGGCCGCCAGAGCAGCAGTCGCAGGAATGTCGATCGAATCGGTTCTTGCGGACGAAAACGATGGAACAAGTACTAGCGTCATTGAACCCAAACTCCATATCAATCCCGATTTCGGTAAGATTGATGATGGACAAGAAATCTCAGCGTCGAGTGAAACGCCTAGTGAGAGTGCCCCTTCTCAGGAAGGCAAGCCGACCGATTTTGTCGCCGATGAACAGCCTGAGGCTTCTTCGGAAGTGGTTGTAACGTCCCCGCAGGCAATTGCCTCCGAGGGATCGCAAGAAACAACTGCAGAGGACTCGACATCCGGGGACGCGAGCAGCGAGGTTGCGTCGACCGACGAGGGGACTGCAACGGCCGAAACCTCTACCACGGTCGCAAGTGGTACCATGCCTGCGATTGCAACCGACCCCATGCCTCGCCCTTCCCTTAGCGTGGATGCGGAGAAGCTGGCCCGGAGTTGGCAAGTTGGACGAGCGAAACTCAAGTCGGTAGCAGCGTGCCTGCAATTCCCGTTCGCTGACGTCCGCGAATTTCGTTACCCTGTACCATTGCGAAGCAAAGTACCGAGCCTCGATCAGTTGCCGCAAGGTACCATGCTCTCGGGCTTGGTGGTTGGCGTTGCTGATTTTGGCGTGTTCGTCGAACTCGGTCCAGATTGTTCGGGTTTGATCCACATCAGTCGCTTGGCCAGTGATTTCGTTGAAGACCCTCATATGTTTGTGCAGATCGGCGACGTGATCCCGGTTTGGGTGGTACAGGTCGACGAGAAGCGGAAACGGGTTGCGGTGAATGCAATTTCGCCGGGCTCCGTAGAACGCAAACGCGAGACTAATGATGAGCGTTCCGGTGATCGCGATAGCGGTCCTGCGAATCGGAACGCTTCAGATCGAAATTCCGGGCAACGGCCCGCTCGGGGCAATGAGCGAAACGATCGTAGTGCATCGGGCCAAGCTCCTCGCGGCGGCGCTCCTAACAATGCATCATCACGCAGTGGTGCGGCGCACAGTGGTTCACCTCGCAGTGGTGCCCCGCGCAGTGGTGCTCCTCGCAGTAACGATTCCGGTTCGGGTGGACGCGATCAAAGCCAGCGTCGTGGTGGTCAGGAACGGGGAAGAGGAAACTTTGCCGGTAAAGGGAATGCGAATCGCGATCGGAATGAGGGGCAATCAAGCGAGAACCAATCCACCAGTCGAAGACCTCTTCGCATCGATAAACCTCAACCGCAAACGCCCATTACCGAGGCAATGCAACAGGGCAAGGAACCGCTTCGCTCGTTCGGCGATTTGATGCAGTTCATGCAAAAGAGCAAGGCCCCTGAAACGGTTGACTCCAATCGATCCGCGGAGAGCGACACGCCAGATCCAACTGCTCCGGTTCCCGTCGCCGCATCGGATTCCCCGTCATCCGAACCGTCATCCTCCGAAACCAGCGGAAATGGTGACATGAGCGAAGCAGGGCATTCGTCATCGGATGCAAGTACAACCGCGTAAGAGTCTCCATCGCATATTTCGCCAATGTCTGAATTCGAAGAGAGGCTGAAAAACGCGGTCGCCCGCGGGGCAAGTCGAGCCGAGTCGCTGCAGTCCGCTGAGGACCGCAAACGGCAAG
>JBILVV010000181.1:0-9089 GCA_044370255.1 Pirellula sp. | reverse complement strand
ATCGTTTAGCACCCGCATGGTCATCACTGAGAAAGATTCATTGGCGAAGCGAAGAATCGCACCGATCGAGGTGTAATTTTCATCCTCGCTCAGGCCGCATTGAGCATTCACTTCGAGCACATACAGTTTGCCGGTTTTCGAATCTGTCCGAATGTCTACGCGTCCATAACCCGTCCCCTGCACAGCGCGATAAGCCGACTTGCTCACCCGCTCGATTTCCGGGTGGAGCGATTGCTCAGGGGCTGCATAACGGTATACATCCTCATGGTTTGGCATAGCCGACTCGGTCTCGTAGGTTTCCCAAAGTCGATCGAAAGAGAGGAATCGTTCCTTCGAGGGGAGAGATGCGTGAAATACACGTTCTACTGGCGGATACATATACAGTTCATGTTCAGACCCGATGATGAAGGTTGTGAATTCGCGTCCGTCCAGGAATTGCTCGGCCAGCACCCCGCCTCGTTGCAAGTCCCACCCTCGGTATCCTTTACGCAGTTCCGACATGCATCGCTCGAACTCGCCAGCCGTACTGACAACATTCCGAATGCTAAGCCCCATGCTTCCCGCACTGACCGCCGGTTTGATGATGGCAGGGATGCCGCATTTCCCGAAGATCTCGTTAGGTTGGGTGTCGTCCAGGATCTCACACCACGAAGCTGTGGGTACCCGATGAGCATCGAACAGGTGTTTCATATCGATCTTGGACGTGGTGGCATGATAGAAAAACTCCCTAGCTCCGGAATACGCCCACCCGCGTTTCTCCAACGCACGCACCACACTGATTCCGGGCACACCGTTGGTCTCATCGCCATCACAAAGGTTAAGTACACACGGTGAACGCGGGAGTGAATCAACAGCTATTTCGTCTAACGAGCGTTCGATATCCTGAAGCCGAACCTCCTTCGATCGCCATTTGATCCCGAGATGGCTGAAGGACCGAGAGTACTCGGCCAGCGTAGGCTCGAAGTCACAGTAATACTTGATATTCGGATCTTCCGTTTCCAACTTAGGTATCAGCACCCAAACGGCATAGTCTTCAATGCAGTGTTCGTTTGTTGAGAGGGGATGCATGACCCAATGCTTCACATAATGGGAAGGTAAGTGCTGGCAATCGTTTCAGAATTCGAAAACAGGGGCTGCGTAGGATTGCAAAAAGCGAACAAATTCTACGGCGCGACGGATTATATCCGCATTGCGTTGCGGATCTATTGCAAACGCCACCGATTCGCTTCGAAGAACTGGTCTGATATAATCCGAGATCCTTGAGTCGAAGTTCCAGGGGCGTGGGCACATCGTCGCACGCTGTTCCATCTACACAGATCTCTTTATGGCTGAGTTAGCTCGTTTTTCATTCGGAGTTGGAGATCGTTTCGGCCATCAAGCTGGAGCACAACTTCGAGCGTTTCAACGTTTGGAGCAGGATGGATGTCTCGTCATCCCGGTTTGGAACAAATCGAACCGAGAGCATACATTCATCGGGTCCGAGCCTGCGAGCGTGAAGCTTGCAGCCGAACGCGCGGTCCAAGAGAACCGGTGGAATCACCCATGGCATGTGGATGCGGACCACATTCGGCTGGAGACGGTCGATCGATTCCTCAATTCTAGCGATTTTTTTACGATCGATGTCGCAGATTCAATCGGATCGCCCGCATCGCAATCCGACCTGGATGCATTCGTTGCACGACATCCGGAACTGTGTACGCCGCTTGAAGTGCCAAGTATCGCCCAACCGCTGCCCTTCACCAAGGATTTGCTCTCGAGGATTGCGAAGAAATACCTGAAAGCCGTCCAGGACGCCGGACGTATCTACCGACATATCCAGGACAAAAAAGGTACCGAGGGTTTTATTGCGGAAGTTTCCATGGATGAGACCGACGAACCACAAACGCCTCAGGATCTACTGGTCATCCTGGTCGCCATGGCCGACGAGAGGATTTCATTACAAACCGTTGCACCGAAGTTTACGGGGCGGTTCAACAAAGGAGTTGATTACGTTGGGGATCTCGCTCAATTCGAGAGGGAGTTCCTCGATGATTTAGCTGTCATCGACTACGCGATCCGAGCCTATGGATTGCCCGCAAATCTCAAGTTGAGCGTTCATAGCGGCAGCGACAAATTCTCGCTCTACCCCATCATTCGACGAGCGATCGCATCGCGCAATGCGGGGTTGCACATCAAGACAGCAGGGACGACATGGCTGGAGGAATTGATTGGTTTGGCAGAGTCCGGTGACGAAGGGGTATGCTTTGTTCGGGAGATTTATGCGATCGCAATCGAGAAGATGGATACGTTGACAACTCCGTATGCGAGCGTGATCGACATCGATTCGTCAAGATTGCCCGCTCTTGGTGTCGTATCGAAATGGGAAGGGAGCGATTGGGTCGGTGCCTTGCGACATGACCCGCAGCATCCTGGTTTCAACTCTAGCCTCAGACAGCTACTTCATGTCTCCTTCAAACTTGCTGCTCAGGTTGGGCCCCGGTACACCGAACTTTTGCAAACGCATTCCGAAGTGATTGGTCGCAATGTGTATGAGAATCTCTACGAACGGCATATGAAGCCGTTGTTCATCGGTTAAGTCTATTGCGATCAGGCGTGTGGCAATGCGTTGCTAGCCAACCGATCGGCGGCAGCAGTCCACGGTTCCGGGTTATGCGGCTCATAGACTTCGAGCATGCTAGAAGACCGCATCCATGTTCTGACTTCAGGGATCGAATCAAACCGTTTCATCCCCAGCAATTGCGAGATCACGTTTCCGAGTGCTGTCGCTTCTGCGGGACCTGCAATGACTCGTCGGTTGCACGCATCGGCTGTCATCTGACATAGCAGTTGATTTTTTACGCCGCCTCCAACGATATGAATGGTCTCAAGTGGATAACCGAGAAGATCTTCGAGCCATTGCAAACAGACGCGATAGCGAAGTGCGAGGCTTTCGAGAGTCGCGCGCGCCACCGCGCCGTCGCTGTCGGGAATCTTCTGATGGCTCCTGTTCAGATAGTTGAAGATCGCATCGAGCATATCGTCGGGGGCAACGAACATCGGATGCTCCAAATCGATCCAGTGTTGAAGCGGTTTGGCTTCGGCGGCGAGGGTGGTCAGCGTGGTCCAGTCATAGGGCTTGCCGCGACGTTGCCAAGACGCTCGGCACTGTTGGAACGGCCAGAGACCCGCGATGTTTTTGAGTAGCCGTACGCTTCCCTGAGCGCCACCTTCATTGGTGAAGTTGTATTTCTGGGCCTTTTCATTGAGGATGGGGCGATCGAGTTCCACGCCCATGAGGGACCATGTACCGCTGCTGATGTAGCACCAATTCGGCTTGCTGAGCGAGAAGCCTTCGGCTGGGACAGCTAAGACCGCGGCTCCCGTATCGTGTGTTGCGGGAACAACAATTCGCGTTCGCTCGTCGAGGCCGGTTCGAGATCTCACTAGGGCACGGACAGGTCCGAGATCGGTTCCCGGTTGAACCGGCTCGGAGAACAGTTTTTTTGGAATTTGCAATGAGTCCAGTATGCGACTCGACCAACCGCCAGTACCTGGCCGAAGCATTTGCGTGGTGCTGGCATTGGTGAATTCGTTGACCATTTTACCTGTCAGCAACCAGTGAAAAAAATCGGGGATCATCAGGAATCGTTCGGCGATATCCAGCAGGGGCGAGGCTTCATCCCGCATGCTGAAGAGTTGGTAGAGGGTATTGATCTCCATGAATTGAATGCCGGTTTCAGAGAATATCTCAGAGCGTGATATTCTTTCGAAGGCTTGCTGCATCTTGCCTCGCGTGCGAGGGTCGCGATAGCAGAATGCGGGACCGACGATGTCTTCATTTCGGTCGAGCAGCACGTAATCGACTCCCCAAGTATCGACCCCGATGCTGGCTATCCGATTCGGATACTGCTCGGCAGCCAATGTCAAGCCTCGCTCGATTTCCTGCCACAACTGGAGCAGATTCCAGTGAAGTCGACGCCCGATGGGGATTGGGGAGTTTTCAAACCTATGCACATCGTGAAGTTGGATCTGGTCTCCTCGAAGTTCGGCGGCGATGACGCGACCACTCGAGGCGCCCAGGTCGATTGCGAGATAGATGTCTGGTTGATCCATGGTGTGTTCCCAAAACAAGAGGGGAAGTTCTTGGTGAACTGGAGAGTAACTCGAATATCTATTCGCTCATTCATTTGCGGCGGCTGCGAACAGCGATCTCGAGTTGTGCGATTGTTCCGCGTATGCGATCGAGTTGATCAGTGCTTTCGCCCTCGCTGTTACCAAACCGTCTGGAGTAAAATGGGACGGTCAGGTCCCGTTCATCGATTGATATTCCAGCGAGTTGGAGTTGTTGCGCTGAATGGATCAAGAATTCACGGGGGGTTTGGTGTAGTTTTCGCTTGAACCCCATTTTCTGGAGCAATTTCGAGGCTTTCTCATAGTAATCGACCCTGGATGCGGTTCCTCGAGCGCGTCGTTTCTTTGCGAGCAGTCTTGCTCGGCTACCTGGCATGACCCAAGCTAATCCACGCCAAAGAGACGTTGCAAGAACGCCCAAGGCGATGGCTGCCAGAGCGAATTGCCAAGAGAACCATCGATCCGGCGAGAGAAACCCTCCGATGAAGCGACTGGACTGCATCTGTGCGAACAGAGCTTGAAGTTGAAGCCATGCCTTCGCGTACGGTCCGGAGCTGGATTCGGCGAACAACGAGAAGATCGAACCCTGCTTGCTTTTGTCCATGTTCATGACCATTTCGGTCCAAAGATCCTGCATGGCATCAAAGGTTTGGGTATTTGATGTGCGAAAAGTTCCTCCGGCATTCGAACCATCCACTGCAGGAGTCGGGTCGAGCCTGAGCCAGACCCCTTTGGTCGCCCACTTTGGAATCAAGATATTGCTGCGTTTCTCGAATCCGCTTTCTTCGATTTCCTCGAGTGTGAAATAAGCTTCGACCCACACGTGAGCATGATTTTGGAGAACCGGGAAGTAGCCACCATATTCGTTATACTCGTTCGGACGAAACCCGATGACCAATCGTGTGGGAATCCCGATCGATCGCAAAAGCAGGGCGAGGGAACTAGCAAAATACTGGCAATGACCACTTTTCTTGTTGATCATGAAGTCGGCGATGGGATCGATGGTTCGATCTACAGGACCTGTGAGTGAAAGCGAGTATTCGAAGTCTCCGCTATTGGCGAACTCATTCTCGAGGAATATCGCCTTCTCCACTTTTGTTTTCAGCGGCACAGCGCTTTTGGCCAGCATGCGTTGCATTTCCGGCAAAGCAATCTCAATACTGGGGGGGAAACGGAGCATTTCTCCTTGGTACTGCGAAAGAGCCGAAGGCATGGGGTTTTCAAGCGACTCTGCCATGTCGACTGAGATAGGCGAGTCCTGGCCGACTAAAAACGCGTATGTCAGAAATGAATAGGTCCGTTTCGGAGGCATATCGTGGCTTGCTATTTCTCTCGGGTCGACCATCCGCCAATCGCGGCGCACCACTCGGAAGGCAGAGCTACCTTCCTGTGCCATTGGAGGAATCGAAGAGACAACCTCTCCGAATGCCGATTTCTCGATGATTTGCACAACCACTTTGTCCCTACCCAGGGTGATCTCTTGCTTCAAATCTAATGGGGCTGGAAGTTCGGCGAAGGCCGCTAATTTGCCACCGCCACGATAATCTCCAGGCTGCCAATATCCTTGACCAGCACCATCGAGATACCGGTGAACCACAGTAGATCGAATGTAGGGTGGTTGGTTTGGTCGGTATGTGCTCCCATCAGATGCTTTTTTCATCGACAGTCGAAATGCAGGGTGATTATTTTGCAGAACCTTGCCAATGAATTGGAGCGATATCTGTTCGTTGAAGCCGACTCTGGACGCCCCCCACCCAAAGCCATCATTCTCGAAAGCTCCGCTGTGCAACCGCGGTAAAACATAGAAATACGAGACCGAAAAAAATAATGTGGACAGAGTCATCGGCAAGATGCCGTTTCGCCATCGCAATGGACTCAGAACCGTCTTAGAGGACGAGGACGTCGAATTGAGGAGTGCCGCCAACGCGACACCAGAACTGCGGTGAGTGATCGATTGCTCTTTTCCGAGCCAATGCAATAGCCTGGCCCACAACTCGGTCGACTCCGAAATCGATTCATTATGTCGCAAGTAAGAAGCAAATTGCGCCAAACCCATCAGCGCAGCGCACCCTAAAGCTAACGCAGGCACTAGCAAGATTCCGTAGAGAACATTGTCGTTCACCAAGGCGGCTACAACTAATTCCAACAGCAGGAATACGCCCCACTGCTCAAACACTCGCTTCGATTTCTTCTGGAACATTAACGGCAACTGCACGTAAACCAACAAATTGCCCACCGATAACAAACGATTCGCCGTCAGATCGCTGAGGAATCCGTAGATGGCAAGGCATGCGCCCAGAATCATTGCGATATAAACCAACACTCGATGCAGAAAGAACAGTCCGAGAATATCCGTGCAAATTATCGAGACGACCGAGCAAATCCCGACAAGCATTGGAAGATTCCAAGAATCCTGCCCGAGACCGACCAGACCTGCAGCCATGGTGGCGAACAATCCGAAGAAGATCGTTAGCTTACGAAAGCTTCCCTGTTGATTCATTTCCCGCTTCCTCCCAGGAGAAGTACTTTAAGGCTGGCGACCAACCACAGCAAGAAACCCAGCAAGCCCAGCACGGGAGCGAGGAACAATAAGTACAGATGGAGCGGAAGAAAAACGATGGAAACAGAATCCCACACGCGTGCCCAATCGATCATCAAGTAAGCTGTCGCCGAAGCTAGGAATGGGCCGAAGAATATCGCTGTATCTCGAGTGATTGTCCAATAAATGATAACCAGCGCGATCCCGAAAAGGGGTGCTAGAAAGAATGCCAACAGAACGATTTGCCAACCGAAATGGGCGCCGACCATCGCCATCAGTGTGACATCTCCAAAACCCAGTGCCTCCCGCCCCATTACCCCGCCTGCAACAATCCGGAATGACCAAACCAATATTCCACCCAAACCGATTCCCATCAAGCTGGAGAACAACTGCCGCCAACGCTCTGGGGCCAATCCGAAATACCCAGCGCCTATCAGCAGCGAACCGAGGATTGCCATCCCAAGAATCATCTGCAAGTTCGGGCTTCGCCAAAATCCCACCCACGCATAAGTGAACGCCTTTCCGATGCCTCGCCGTGTGATCCAGCGCAAGTTGCCAAGGGACATGCACCAACCGCACCAGATCAAGCAACCGGTCCAAAGACCAAATCCACCGATTCCCCGTTGTTCCCATCCCTGATCCCAACCGAAAGGGGAGTTGGCATGCAACGGCTCCAATGTCTTGGTGAAGTTAAGCCCGTTGGTGGCAGGTACTTCCCACAAACACCAACCCGGCAGAAGAGCGCATGCAATGAGCCCCAAACAGGTCCCGGGGACCGTGATGATATCGGGAATCGTTCGTTCATCGATGTCGATAAAGCTTGCAACCATCAATAGGGATAGCATGATGCTATAGGCGATGAACTGCACATGAAGTTCCCACGAAGTGATTCCCCCACCGCCCGCAGCCATACCCACAGCAGGAATTCGAATTGCCGTCGGTATGGTAAGACCTGCCATCATCTCGCGGTATAAAACTACCAGCAGGATCGGGACGAGAACCTCGATCAACATCGGTCGGATCCAAAATCCGCTTCCCCATTTCTTGGATTCATCCCGGCGATGTAGCCATCCAAGAAAGGGCACATAAGCTCCCGTCGGCAGTGACGACATCTCCGATTCCCGTCTTTGCCACGGCGAGATCGCGCGGGGAAAATAAGCCCACGAATAGATGGCGTAGTTGATCAGCGGACCTAGGATGATTCCCGCGATAAAGACAACCAGCTCAATCGCTTTCATCACGCTTGGGTCTCCGCTTGCCGCAGCTTCGAACTGTCTTCAGCTTTTACAAATAGAAGCATACCAGTCCGCGATATCCTGCGCAAGCTCGCTTGGTCTACGGTTCGCAGTTTCAAGCTCCCAATCGCAGACGGAGCGATAAATCGGTTCTCGCGATTCGAGCACGGTTTCGATTTCGAGGATCGGATCCTGGCCGGTCAAGCTGGGGCGGCGAAAGCCCTTTGCAGCATCAGCCGCGATCCGTTCCGCGAGTATCCTGGGCTCGGCACGTAGCCAAACGATTCGTCCGGAACGCTTGAGCAGGTCGCGATTAACCGCTCGCAGTACCGCTCCCCCACCCAAGGAAACCACCAAGGGTGGAGAGGGTGGCATGCGTTCGATAGCTGCAGTCTCCAGGGCACGAAACGACTCTTCTCCATCCTCCTCAAAGATCTGAGGGATGGGTTTCTTCGCGAAATTCTCGATCCAGACGTCGGTATCTACGAAATCGCGGTTTAGAAGCGAGGCCAAAACTTTTCCGACCGTGGTTTTTCCGCTTCCGCGATAACCGATCAGAAAGAGATGGGAATCGGGCATGGCTTCGCCCAGCTATGGCTCATTACTCTAGGCGATTAAGCCTGAATCGCCTTGATCATCACGCGGGTAAACTTCTGGCGATGACCGGTGCGGACGTCGTAATTTTTGCGGCGACGAAACTTTTGAACAAACAGCTTCGGCCCTTGCTCCAAGCCGACCACTTCGGCTTGAACCTTGGCGCCCACAACCGTTGGCTGGCCGAGCTTGAGACCGTTGTCGCTGCCTACAGCGAGTACGCGATCAAATTCGATGGAGTCACCGGTTTCAGCTGTATCGCGAAAATCGATGTCCAAGAGGAGACCTTCGGTCACTTTGTATTGGCGTCCGCCATCGCAGATAATCGCGTACATATCGAGAAAACAGCTGTCTTAGAGGTCGAAAAATTCACTCACGAGAGTCGAGAGTCTAGCCATGCCGGGGTGGATCGTCGAGTCCAAATACGGAATTCCGGACCGGTCCTAGTGATCCTGGGGTTTGCCCCGTACATTTCCCATTATGGATGCTCTCAACCCCGCCCAACAGGAAGCCGTCGAAACTCTGTCCGGACCGTTGCTGGTACTGGCCGGTGCCGGTACTGGAAAAACCCGTGTGGTGACGTTTCGGGTCGCCAATTTGATCCGGCATGG
>JBILVV010000180.1:0-9121 GCA_044370255.1 Pirellula sp. | reverse complement strand
ATCTGGTATTTACTGCATCGCAATCAATTTTCGTTCTCCATGCATCCCCAGTTATGGGTGATACCGCCAGCTCTGTGTGTTTTTGCAGCGGCCCATTTCATGCGTCATCGGCTGAATACCGCGCAATTGGCGACGGCTCGATATGCATCGCTCGGTGCCATTTATGTGGCATCGACGAGCGAGATCTTTTTGCAGGGTATCGCAAAAGCACCCTGGCTGCCGATCGTGCTAGCGGTTCTCTCGGTCTTGGGGATCTTGTTTGGTATCGCTGCGAGGATTCGCTCGATGCTGTGGCTGGGATCGATGTTCTTGTGCGTAGCGTTGTTTAGCATTCTCTGGTATGCCGCAGTCGACTTGGAGCAAACCTGGATTTGGTATGCGAGCGGCATCGTCTTGGGAGCGATCATTCTGGTTGTCTTCGCCCTGTTCGAGAAACGCCGAGAGGACCTCAAGCGGATTATGAACAACATGCAGCAGTGGGAGGAGTGATCGCGGTCTAGCTGGCGAAAAATATAGGGCAAAAAAGAGGGATCAGAAAATGGTAGCCAATTCCGGGTTTTCCCCAACGATTGCTCGCGATGACCCTCCCGCGTTGATGCCGGTAGACTTATAGTTGCGATTCGCACTCGCTCCTCCCCTTCACTGTTGAATGCTTGGATGCCAGACTCCCCGATCCTGGATGTAAACGCGATCCTCGGACCAGTTGGAAAAATCGCCAACAGGATCGCTCGCTACGAGCATCGCCAGGAGCAAATGCAAATGGCGGCCGAGGTCGCTCGCGCTCTGGACCAGCGTTCTCATCTGGTGGTCGAAGCGGGAACCGGAGTCGGCAAAAGCTTCGGCTATCTTGTTCCAGCGATTCTCTATGCAACCGCTGGCGAATCGACTCTGGAACGAGGTGGGGACGGCTCCGATTGGGAATCCGAGGATGCGACTCCTGCTGGGCCATCGCCTCGCAGGATCATCGTCTCGACCCATACGATCAGTCTCCAAGAGCAATTGATCGGCAAAGACCTCCCACTTCTCAACGCAGTCATCCCGCGCGAGTTCACATCGGTACTCGTCAAGGGTCGAAGCAACTATCTGTCCAAGCGCAGACTGCAACTAGCCAGCGCTCGAAGCGTGAACCTGTTCTCGAGCGACCTGGACTTCGACCAACTGCACAATATCGAGTCTTGGGCTCGTTCCACAGACGACGGTTCGCTCAGCAGCCTCAGCTTCAAGCCCTCGGGCAGTTTATGGGACGAGATAGCGAGCGATTCGGGAAACTGCATGGGGCGCAAGTGCAAGGAATATTCGACCTGCTTTTATTACGCTGCGCGCCGCCGCATTCAAAATGCGCAGATCCTCGTGGTCAACCATGCCCTGTTCTTTACCGATCTGGCTGTTCGCGCACAAGGTGGCGGTATCCTACCCAAATACGATGCGGTGATCTTTGATGAATGCCACACGCTCGAAGCTGTCGCAGGCGAGCACCTCGGCCTATCGATCAGCAATTCGCAACTCGACTACACCCTCCGAAAACTTTACAACCCTCGCAACGATAAAGGGATCCTGACGGTTCTGGGACTCAAGCAAGTATCGGCCGAGGTTTTTCATTGCATGGAAGCCATCGATGATTTGGTGACTGATCTGTCGGGTTGGCTGAGTACCGATGCACCCGACAACGGCCGCGTCCGTACCCCACTTCAGGTAAAAACATCGCTCGTCGAACGGCTGACACATGTTTCAGGACAACTCGAACGGTATGGCAAAGATCTCAAGGACGCGAACGCCAAGCTCGACATGATGTCCGCTTCTACACGCTTGGCGGCCTTGGCAACCGGTCTGGATCAATGGCTGCTTCAGAAGCAAGAGGATGCCGTGTACTGGATTGAGCGAATCGAGTCGCGTGCTGCCTCGCAGCGCGGTGCGGTCCGAATGACGCTCCGAAGCAGCCCGCTCGATGTCGGCGACTACCTTCGCGAACATCTGTTTCGTAAAACTCCCAGTGTCATTATGACCAGCGCGACGATTAGCACGGGTAAAGCCAACGGATTCTCGTTCTTTCAGAAACGACTCGGTGCCATAGGCTCCCAAACGCTTCAACTGGGTAGCCCCTTCGATTATCAGCAATTGGCGGAGGTCCATTTACTGACCGATGTGCCGGACCCGTCGAGTGGTCGAGGGGAGTACGAGAATGCAATTCTGCCCGCATTGAAGCATTACATCGGACTGACCGATGGCCATGCGTTCTTGCTCTTCACATCGTACGATTCTCTTCGCAAATGCTGTTCTGCGCTCAAGCCTTGGATGGACGATCACAACCTCACAATCTATTCGCAGGCCGACGGCACCCCGAGAAGCGAGTTGTTGCGCGCATTTCGCGAGCAGCCGCGCGGTGTCCTGTTTGGCGCCGAGAGTTTCTGGCAGGGAGTCGATGTCCCGGGAGACGCCCTGCGATTGGTGGTGATCACTAAACTTCCCTTTAGCGTGCCGGACCATCCGTTGCTCGAGGCTCGATTGGAGGCGATCCGCAAGCAAGGCGGGAATCCCTTCCGCGATTACCAATTACCCGAAGCGGTGATCAAGTTCCGACAAGGGTTCGGTCGGTTGATCCGAACAGCTACCGATTCGGGGATCGTGTTGGTCACTGACCCCCGGGCCCTCGAAAAACCGTACGGAGCGACTTTCCTCGACGGGTTGCCCGATTGTCCCAGACTTCGGATTTCCGCAAAACGTTTTGCAAACTAGTCTTTCGCGGTTGCTTCACAGGTCAGGAACGCAACAATCATGGTGCGTCCATCAAGTCTACGCATTTCAGTTACGCATTTCAGGTACGCAGCTTTTTCCTGGGAACGGAGCCCATCATGGCTTGGATCATTCGATTTGCATTCGGTCTGCTGATTGTTGTGTCCGCGTCCCCGGCTTCGTCGAGAGCCCAAGACTTTCTCAAGCAGCTTGAAGATCGGCTCAAGGATGTCGCCAAACCTGCTCAGCAAGAGCAAGATACTCAGCAAGAGCAAGACGCGGAGAAACCATCCGACGAGGAGTTGCCTCTTCCCAACCAGAAGCGAGATCCCGCCGCGCAAGTTCCGCAGGCCAAGCCTCGCTTGGCCCCGATCGTGATCACACCGAGGAAGCCTCGCAAATCCGATCCGTCGCCTGTGCCGTCGGCGACCCCGATGTCAGAAAGGGAGGTAGTGCAAGAAGAGGGATATCTCGGCTTGACCCTCGAGCCGCTGCCAGGTGGCAATTTCGGATTGGCGGTCGTGGAAGTCACCCCTCAGTCTCCAGCCTGGAAAAGTGGTTTCCGCATAGGCGATCGCGTGATCGGATTAGGGGGAGAAGCGGTAACGTCGATCGATCAATTTGCAACCGCGCTGCAAAACTATGCGCCCGGCGAACCAGTCAAGATCTTGGTCCAGCGACAGGGTCGCAGCTTGAATCTGACGGCTGTCCTCCAAGGTCGCGGCGTTGCACAAAGAGTTCAAGGCGATGTTCCCAGCAACTTCAATCGCAGACCAATGACTCCCTATCAACCGATCTCCGGCTCCGCAGCGAACAACGAAGGAATGACCCTCGGGGTATCGGTAAGCAATCTCTCGGATGCTTTCCGTCAGCAATTCGGCATCCCTGTATTTCGAGGAGCAGCGATCTCGGAAGTGGTCGTTGGGTCACCCGCAGAACGAGCAGGCATTCAGCCCGGAGATTGCATTGTGGATATCGATGGTCGCATGATCTTGTTTGCAGAGGATGTAGTCAGCGCGATGCGGTCTGCGGTGGATGGCCAAGTGATCACCATCGGATACTATCACGGAGCTCGAAAACTGCAGGCTCAAATCCCGATCATGATTGAAGGGTCTGCGGCTACCAGTGAAATGAACACGGGAGAAATCAATCAAGAGATGCTAACTCCCGAATATGTTTCCGCGCTGCAAGAGGAGATTGTCAGACTGAACGAAGAGCTCGAAGCGATGCGATCGCGACTGCTGGAATTGGAATCCCGTCTGCCTCCCAATCGCCGCTAATCTTTCTGTACATGATACGTTTCAAGATAGCACGTTTTAAAACCGCTTTGCCGCATGAATTCACCTAAAGCGGACGCTAATCAAGCTCGATTGCCTTGGCATGCTCGAGCGGTGGAGCAGGCTCTTGAAACTCTCGATGCTACCACGAAAGGATTGAGCGAAAACCAGGTTCTTAAACGCAGAAGCGTTTATGGACCGAATCAGCTGCCGGAAACAAAAGCGACTTCACTCTGGCGCATCTTCTTGCGCCAATTCGCGAACCCTCTGATCTATGTGCTCGTGGCTGCTGCGGTTGTGTCGGTCTTCATCGGAGATGCCGAAGATGCATCGTTCATCGGTATCGTACTCATCATCAATGCAACGATTGGCGCATATCAAGAATCGCAAGCGGAGAAGAGTAGCCTAGCGCTTCGTAAACTATTGCGTATGCATGCTCAAGTGCAGCGCGATGGGGATATCTACGAGATCATGGCCGAGGATCTTGTGCCTGGGGATGTCGTTTGGCTCGAATCGGGCAATCGAGTGGCAGCGGATTTGCGATTGCTGTCGACGCAGGGTGCTGAAATCGATGAGTCGTTGCTGACTGGGGAATCGATGGCGGTAGCCAAGGACGCGAAGTGGCTAGGCGAGGAATCGATGCCTTTATCCGAGCATCGCAATATGGTCTTTGCGGGATCGATGGTCACACGCGGACGTGCCAAAGGAGTCGTCGTCGCCACCGGTTTGTCGACCCAGGTCGGACAACTCGCGGTGGATGTCATGGCCGCCGGTGGCGGTGCACCTCCGCTACTTGCACGCATGGAACGTTTTACCAGCCATATCGCGAGTGGTACCCTTGTTATCGCTGTCATCATCGGCGTGCTCGGCATGTTCCTATGGAACTACTCCCTGCAGGACACTTTTTTCCTCATCGTTGCCCTAGCGGTGTCTGCGATCCCCGAAGGGCTTCCGGTTGCCATGACCGTGGCCCTGGCGATCGCTACCAACCGCATGGCAAAACGCAATGTCATTGTCCGACGGTTGACTGCGGTCGAGGGGCTCGGGAGTTGCACATTGATCGCAACAGACAAGACCGGCACATTAACATGCAATGAGCTAACGGTGCGCGAGTTGCGATTAGCGGATGGCCGAAGGCTGACCGTAACCGGCGAAGGGTTCGCACCGATCGGGAATGTTTTGGATGACGGAAAGCCAGCGGACGAGTCGGACGATGTTCTTATGGAGTGCGTTCAGAGTGGCGTCTTGTGCAACGAGTCGGATCTGCATCCCCGAGATCACGATCATTCATGGGTCTGGCGCGGAGATGCAGTCGATATCGCCATCTTGAGTCTGGGGCACAAGCTCGGGCTTCATCGAGAGAAATTGCTCGAACGATTCCCGCAAATCCACCAGATTCCCTTCGAATCGGAACATCAATTTGCGGCTACGTTTCATCGGGATGGCGAAAAAGCATTTGTGGTTGTCAAAGGGGCTCCGGAACGCATTCTCGCCATGTGCAGGGACAGTCAAAACCCAGAAGATCGAGCCACGATGGAACAGATGGCGATGCGGATGGCCGAACAGGGGCTTCGGGTGATCGCAATTGCTCGGGGGGAAATCAACGCTTCTGTCATATCGACCGACATTCCTCCGCGCCCCAGCAACTTGCGATGGTTAGGTTTTCTTGGAATGATCGATCCTCTGCGCCCCGACGCCCGCGGGGCTGTTGCAGCATGCCATAATGCCGGTGTCCAAGTCTCGATGATTACCGGAGATCACCGACTCACCGCTCTCGCCATTGCGCGCGATCTGGGGCTTGCGACCTCCGAGAACCAAGTGATGACATCCGCTGAGATCGATGGGAAAAGCGAGCAGGAACTGAGGGAATTGATTCAACGTGTGCGAGTCTTTGCACGCGTGACCCCAAAGCAAAAGTTGCAACTCGTTAACGCTGCCCGCAAGGCTGGGCATTTCGTCGCCGTAACGGGTGACGGCGTGAATGATGCACCAGCACTTCGAGCGGCAAACATCGGCGTGGCGATGGGCAAGTCGGGGACCGATGTCGCTCGCGAAGCGGCCGAACTGGTGATCAGTGACGATAACTTCGGCTCCATCGTTGCGGGAATCGAAGAAGGACGCGTCGCGTATGATAATATTAGAAAGGTGACCTACCTGCTGGTCTCTATGGGAGCCGCGGAGTTGCTGATGGTCTTGCTGTCCGTGGTGTCAGGGCTCCCGATCCCGCTTTTGCCGGTACAGCTTCTATGGCTGAATTTGGTCACCGATGGAATCCAGGGTGTTGCTTTGGCCTTCGAACCAGGTGAGGGGGATGCGCTGCGACGTCGGCCGCGCGATCCGAATGAACCGATCTTCAATCGCCTAATGATCGAACGGATTTTGGTGGCTGTATTTGTCGTCGGGTTCGGCGGGTTCGCCGTTTTTGCGCTCGCCAAGTACTGGGGATGGAGCGACCAGTCCGCTCGCAATCTGCTCCTCTTGACGATGGTGCTTTTTGAAAACTTCCACATCGGCAATTGCCGGTCGGAAACCAAGTCGGCCTTCTATTTCTCTCCGTTGCGATCGCCGGTTCTATTCTTTGGAACCCTAGGTGCTCTCCTACTCCATATCGTCGCGATGTATGTACCGGTCTTGCAATCGGTCCTGCAGACCGAACCGGTCGATCTATCCATGTGGGTATTGGTCGCAGCGGTAGCGGTCCTTGTCGTGCCTGCGGTCGAATGGCACAAGTGGTTCACTTATCGAAGGACCATGCGAGAAGACCATCTTGGCTGAGTCAGTTTATCGATTCAGATTGATTCCCTGCAACGGAATGATTCGGTAGATTCCGTCGGTGAAGATCTGCTGCGTCGCATTGTTGAAGAGTCGGATCGGACGCGGGGGAACGATGATGATATCCCCATCCCGCAGCCATATTTCGTCCGAAGGGTTCGGGCGTTTGCCCAATTGCCCGCCACGCAAGTCGAGGATCGTCGACACCAGTCGCCAATCCTCGGCTCTTCGAAAGATCACCACCTGACGATTGTTCGCCCCGATCCGAAGTCCTTCCGCCATCGCAATACCCGCCGTGACCGAAGTCGGTGCATTGAGTTCGAATCTTCCCGGTCGGTTGACTTCCCCATAGACGAAAATATTGTGAGGCGCCAATCGAGCCAGTCGTGGCTCGACCTCAATCCCCGCAACCTTCTCCTGGTACCGCAGGTTCACTTCGCGCTTGATCTCCTCCATCGTCATTCCCAGGACGTACACGTTGCCGACTCGCGGCAACTGCACTTGACCATCGGGATGAACCAAGATATCGAGCGATTGGCCACCCAAACCAACCTGAGGGTTGACCGCCTGCCTCAAATCCTCGAGGGCCGTGTTCACCTTGATCGGTTCTACGTTGATCGCCGGCGATCGAATGTAACGCTTCAGCGCGATCTCCAAATCTTTGCGGAGCTGGACGACCGTTTTGTCGGCTGCGGGAAAGGGTCCGATATAGGGAACCACAATCGTACCATCGGGTTGTATCGGTATCCGCTCGCGGCGAAGCGTATCATCGGAGATCGAATTGATATTGATCTCGTCGCCGACCATCAGTCGGTACTCGTGATCCGTCTTTTGACGATTGATGATGAACGTAAAAGTCAACAGATCGTTGATGCGAACTCGGTACTCGAGCATCGCCGGCAAGCGAACGGGGCCTAGGTACTCTCCATGTTGCAAGGGTTGAAAATCGACCCAGGCAGCATCCTGCCAACTCTGTTCCCCGACCCCCCGCGCGCTGTCGATCCCGCGAATACACGGCGCTGCCAAGCCCGAGTTGACTCCGGTCGGTTGCGTCGGCGGACAAACAATCACCTGGACAGGAATCGCATCGGGACACGTCGCACAAGGCTCTTGAGCCCATGCGCTAGGGATCATGGGACCTACTGCAAAAACCTGTAGGATCAACAAGCCTAGGAAAAAGGCTACCTTCGCGAGTCGTCGAATTCCGATCGATGAGTCGTTCATCCGAAGCTCGTTACCGCGTGTTGGAGGGGAACATGGAACGGGATGAGATCTTGCTCGGAGTTTGGTGCAACTCGTAGGCGGTCGAGGGAGGGCTGATGCGAGCGAACTCCTCCGGCGATATTTCGGTGATCTCGGGACGATCGGGACTGAATCGCGTCTCTTGAGCAGCCAAGGCGGTCGCTTGCTGCAAGGCCAACTGCATTTCCGCTTGCTGACCTGTGCGACGATATGCTTCAGCCAAATTGCGATAGGCATTCGCTGAGGGTTGAATTGCTATCGCAGCATTCAAAGCGACCATCGCATCGTTGACCTTGTCGAGTTGGAGCAAATTGAATCCCAGTTGGTTCGCGATATGCGAACGCCGAGGATCAATCGCGTAGGCGGTTTGAAAACAGACCAATCCATGCTGCAGCAACGTCAACTGTCGGTCGGGTTGTTGTTGGGACTCTTTTTCATAAGTCTTGCCTAACGCATAGAACAAATCCGCCCCCCACGGGTGACCATCAGCAGCCGTTAAAAACGCATCCCGAGCGAAGGCGCGATAATGCTGGGCCGCAATCGCCGGAGAGATCGAATCCAAACTGGTTTCCTGGAGTATCGTCGTCTGATGGCTTTGAACAAGTCGATGCACCGAAGTAAGTTCCGTGATTTGCGATCGCTCGAAGTCTTCCGATTCCTTGAGAGCGACCAAACCTTGTTGGAACGCTGGCTCGCTTTCCCATGCTCGCTTGTGCAGATCTAGCGAGCGAAGCAGTTGGCGAATAGCCCCGACCGCTTCCTGCCGGGAACTGTGTACGGCCCCTCGGCGGAGAAGATGATCGCATCGATCGAGGCTCGATCGCAATGTTGTTTCCACGCTTGCCCAACCCGGTGGAGTCTCGATGGGTTGAACGGCTCGGCTCGAAGAAACCAACGATGGAGTCAGTACTTCCTCGCTGATCTGCGATGCCAAGATCGCTCGCACCGGTCGCTCCGAGGCGGTGCGCGACCTCGGTGTTTGTTGCGTACTGAGGGATTGTTGCGACAGGGCTTCATCGGAAGGGGCAACCCCCGACATGCGATTCCCGACGATGGGCTCATCGAGGGAATCGTGCTGGGTCATTTCGTGCCGGGGAGGT
>JBILVV010000179.1:0-9151 GCA_044370255.1 Pirellula sp. | reverse complement strand
CGGGCGAGCCTGCGATAGATCCTCTGCCCGCTCCTCGACATGCTGCAGCGCCTCCTCGGGGCTGAGCGTGATTAGCGCTGACTCAAAACGCCGGCATCTCTCCTTGGCATTGCGGCGGCGAGCTTCGAGGAGATTGTTCTCCATCTCGCGAAATAATTTTCGATGCGTAGATGGCATATGATCGAGATCGAAATAGTCGATCCGATCGTTGCACGTGTTGTGATATCCGCCGATGAAATGAACCGAATCAGGGATCGATACGCCCAACTCCTCGATCCGTTGCCGCACTTTGGGATGATTGGCCATCCATGCGAACGCCCGCGCGTTCGGACCACCGCGTCCTCCACAACACGCGCCGCAATTGTAGGCAGATTCATGCGGATTATTGAGACTGCTCGATCCATGCCCGAGTATCAAAACGATCGGGGAGAAACCAGACGTCAAGCCGATGTCTTGCAGCATGCGAACCACGATGCGCGCCATTTCCGGCAGGCTGTAACCCAGGGACTCAGAGTCCTGGCCCGGTTTGGCAGACTCCCGTTCGAGGTGCAACTCGGTTGCTGGAGGACGAACGATCCCTCCGAACTGCTGCCGCAAGCGAGAGGTCACGCGCGGTGCCATGATGCGCGCGACCAAGGGAAACGTGGCGAGCGAACCGAGAACTCCGGTGATGATACCTCCCAGCAGGGTGCGCGAGCCGACATGTAGCCATTGGCTGATTTGTCCCACTCGTTTGCGGCGTTTTGAGCGTCGTACATCATCCTCCATCGCCGAAAACATCGGTTCCTCTCGAACGTAATGCGAGGGGGTCACATTCACTGGACATTGCGGTCGATAATGGGCTTCGTCAGCCCCGCGATAGTACATCGCTACTGCAAAGAAACCGGCAACACCGAATGTTTCGCAGCCCGGCTCGATCTCTTCGAGATGCCGTCGCAATGACTCCTCACGATCATCGATGCAGGTGATGACCTGATAGCTTGGAATCGTGGAGTGCCTAGCCGATTGCCATGATGTCTTCTGAGCAACGCAGGATCGGTGATGCGACAGGATCGCGTTCAACGCTTGCTGACGATAGCGACGCTCGTACGAATCGTGCAGAACCCGTCGTCGCGACACGCTATCAAAGGCTCGCAGTTCCGCCTCCAGCGATCGCCAATCATCCCCCGAGAGCTGCTGCACAAAGCGCGGTGACCAAACCAATTCCCTCGCGACCTGGTAGGCGAGGAATGCATTGGAATAGGATGTGTCGTTGGATTTTTCGAGATGCTTTGTGAGAGTCTCTCGCAGTTCTCCCAAAGATGATTTACCAAAACGATACGCCTCAATATGCTTCTGGGCGACATGGTTGGCCGCTAAGCGATCGAGCAACAGACGAATGGCGAGAAACTCCACCAAAGTTCCGTGGGGAGCGGGGCGAGCGGTCCAGGGACAATGGCTCTCCATCTGGCACGCTATACCCGCCCAACCCGAAAGCGCCAGCAGCGTTCGAAGAATGTACGACTCCCATTCGTCCCGATCGACTCCCATTTGCTTGAGAGTGTCGGCGATGATTTCATAGGGCCCCCATTCCTGGCCCGCTATCTTTTTCAATTCCGTGGTAAGAGAACTCGCCCAATCAGGAAGTATGCACCAAGGATCGGAATAGAGTGCTACGAACGATGCTAATAAACCGTCATCTCGCTGTGGCAGCGGCATCGTCGCGAATCCTTGATCCAGAAAGACACCGCAAAACCGAATCAGAAGTTCGTGAGTCAAGTCATCGGGATCTTCACCGAACGCATCATCGAGTAATTCCGAATGTCTTCTTCTCTGCATCGCATTGTGGGCCTGCATCGCATTGTGGGCTGTTGACGTTTCCTGAACGCGTTGGTTCGCTTTTGCTTGAGCTAGGCAAGCGTCAAACAACGCCTGCAGCCAACTCGCTTCGGTCCACGCCTTGCCGCTCGGATCATTTGTTGCGGCCAAAGCACGTTGAATCGTTTGGCGCTCGATATG
Source organism: Pirellula sp. (assembly GCA_044370255.1). Lineage (GTDB taxonomy): Bacteria > Planctomycetota > Planctomycetia > Pirellulales > Pirellulaceae > JBKCUI01. Next base: position 7,153 of record JBILVV010000179.1, on the reverse strand, counting down.
CTGTGGAAACTTTCGTAGCGCATCGGTTTCGCTGAGGAGCCATTTCAATTCGAGATAAGGGAGGTCGATGACAACTCCCCTAAGCATGGCTCGCCGCAAATCGTATTTCGTCAGAGAATCGAAAACAGTTTTACCAATGTTTTCGCCGAGATCTTCGCGAAGCGAATCGTCGATATCAGCGCAGGTGATGCGACCTTGCAGGTACTCAGCGTGATAACGGTCCTCAGAAAAGTACGGCTCTCCGCCGAATAATCTCTTGCCCTCGAGCACCCCCTGAGCAAAAGGTAACTCTTCAAAAGCATGGAGCGTATTGTGATGGACAAAGACCTTGATCGGTCCCTGCGTTGGCAGATAGTGAACAGCATGATCCAAGCAGGATTGGATTAACGATTCACTATCCGGCGCGGACGCTCGCGCGCCGCTGTCGCCGAGTAGACAGACGTTCATGATGAAGTATGGTTGCGAAGAAACAAATTACGGTATGACGCACTAAAGCCTCAGACGAGGTGCTTTCGAACGAATCGGTCCGCAGAGAGAAACGAACCTCGATAAAACCTGGCACTAGACGCGGGGTGGACCGCGGGCAGAGACGTCGTCAATCGTGACAAGCAACCGATAGAATGTAGCCTCGGATGACAAGCGAATCGCTGCGACCCGAATGGCACCATCGAGCGGAGTTGCAATCGCTCCAAATATCTCGGCCAAAGAATCGACGTCCGACTCCGAGATAGATTTTTCTTCAGAACTCTCCGAGACAAGAACAATTGCGGTATCGGCGTCGATGGCAAAACGGGCAGAGAGGGTCGAAAAAACGACCAGTAGCACAACGATAGTACGCCACCAACCTGCAAGAATCATCGTGGAATCATAGTACGCGGAATGAGGCGAGTCAAGATAAACACAAGCTCGGGACACCGTGAATGATACACTTCAAAGCGGTGCTAGGGATTCAACGGGGTAATTGCGACACGAATGCTTCCTTGATTATCCGAAAGATCTCCCGCCGCTTCGTTGATCTGTAACAGCAGCAATCCCTCGCCTTCGCTTTTTATGGTTGCATCGCGACCAACGGCTATCGGTTGCCAAGGTTTCGTTGATTCGCCGTCAGGCATGGGAACGATCGTTGCCATCAGGCGACCAAGAGGTTGATGACGAAAGTAGCGGATGGTGATCCCTTGCGGCTGGCTGTTCCACGGCTTGCCATTGGCACCGCCGCCAACTTGGCACGAGCCATCGGCTGAGAGTTGCAGTGATTCGCCTGCTCGCAAGCGAATGCCGGTCGACTGCCAACCTCGCAAGGAACTCACCTCGCATACGGTCGATTCCTTGGTATCGAAGTATTTCCAGTCGGCATTTTCTAAGAGTGGGAGGGAGCGTCCCGGATCGTAACCGAAATCGAAATCGGTGAGAAAACCATTCCATTCGGCGACGACCCAAGGCCATCGGTCCTCTAGCGATCGCAGCAACTTCTGCGACACATTCATGGAGTAATCCAGCGGTGGCTCAGCAGCGGCAAAAAATGCGTCGCGATAGCGAGGATGATTGGAAAAGAACACACACGCGGCCCAACTCCACACGTACCTATCCATCCGATTGCCGGAGTCATTGGTGTAGCTAACGATTTGGCGAAGGCTCGGGACATCGTCCCGACTTAGCATTTCCTGCAAACGCTTGAAGCGTCCCCATTGCGGAACTTCAGCAGCACTACGTGGCAGAATACCTAGGGTCAGCGACCGATTACTCCATCGATGAGTTCCATACAGGTCAGCCATTCCTTCCATGAACCATGGCGAGCCAGCCCCGCCGAAACCTCGATACATCGCCCAGTGGGTGGCTTCGTGCAGGAACAAATGCCGACGGTAATAGACCGATGGTTGCTCAACTAAAAAAATCGTGTCTTGCAGTTGATAGCCGTCTTCGAAATTGGGAACCTGCGGTGCCAGTCCGGATTCTATAAACCGTTTGCGATCACCGATAAGATACGCGGTGAGATGCCACGATTGGGATTTCACCGCATCCAATCGCCATTGCTGAGTCCAAACCGCGATGGCTTGATCGAGTACGTCTGGCCACGATCGCAGCTCGTCATCGATTGGAAGATCGGTAATGAGTGTCAAGCGGCCTCGCTCCAATCGCTTGAACCCGTCCCGGAGCGATTCGATCGGCGATTGATCCTGAGCGCACACGGTGGCAGACCAGGACACGAGAAACAAGAGCACAGCAAAGTATCTAGTCATGCATTAGCGATTCTGTAATTGCTGCTGGATCTGCAATGCTAAATCTACGGCGCCCGCAGCGTGCCGCACATCGAGTCGAGGTGCCGATTTTCGTGAGACGACACTGTCGGCCATGTCGTCGATCTCCGCGCGAAACGAATCGATATCGTCGGCAGGAGGCAACTCTGGCCGAAGTACCGGTCCTTCGGTAGGCACAATCTTCAATGGCATGGTCTCCGCATTGTCGCTGAAGGCAGCGAAATCAAAATGGAGCGTTGCTCGCTCGAGATGAAGCTCGAACGCATGGGTAAAGGGCCGGCCGGGGCCATCGATGACTCCCGAGGAACTGGCCACTGCGATACTCGGGTCATCGAAGTGATACAGGACATGCGCGTACTTAGTCACTGCACCTCGATTGCGACCGACGGCCTGAAAACTCTTTGGGTTCCCGAACAGCAACTGAATCCAATGCAGGTCGTGCACATGCAGATCGACGAGCGGACCACCGACCTTATCGAGCTCGTAAAAATCAGGAAGCCACGTTGGGTCCGAGATCACCCGCTTAAAATAGCCACCCATCGGACGACCATAGCGACCCGACTGAACCACCTCGGTCGCATAAGCAAACGGCCCCATATAAGGAAGCACATGGGCCACCAGCGCGATGCGGCCAAGGGAATCAGCTTTCGATTGAACTGCGCGGCATTCCTCTAGGGTTAATGCCAATGGCTTTTCAATCAGCACATCCTTGCCATGCTCCATGGCGAGAATCGCTGCCGATGCATGCATGTGCGGCGGTAGGCAGATATCGATCACATCGATGTCGGGAGACTGGACCATCGCTTCGAGCGAGTCGTAAACCCGCATCTGATCGACAGGGATGAAATCTCCCGGTGGTCCGAAATTACCCTGAATGCCACGCCAGTCACCCTGCCGCTTGTTCGCGTCTTTGCTCGCGAACGCGACAAGCTGTGCCTTCGTCGATCTTCGATAGGCGAGATAATGGATCCAGCCCATGAATCCAACACCGATCAATCCAACACGAACCATCTGTCTCTGCCCAGTATCCTAGGTTTATCGATCGAATCCGCTAACGCTTCATCGGGATCCATCAGAGTCGAACGGACCCGGAACTAATTCTAACCGATTTCGACCGACCACATGCCTAGGAGTCGGCATCCATGGGATTGATGAAGCCGCAGGGTTCGGGACAGATCCCGCAACGAAGTGGTTTGGCAACGGGACATATCCGCTGCGAGGGCAATTCCATCACACAACCTGCCCAGCATGGCAAAACCTACGGAATCCAAAGCACCGAGGTGCAAAATGATGAGCGGATACTGCTCTTTCCATTTCGGTAAAGCCCCCACGGCCTTCATCGCCTGCCGGTTCAGCGATGCGTTCGGCGGTGCGGTATCGTCGATCATCGTCCATACGATTTTCGTGATCGGGGACTCTTCGGTGTTTGCTTCCGCCTGCGCGTCGAAGTTTGAATTCACCTCCGATTTATTCAAGCAAACTGTTTCTTGAAGTTGTGCTGGCTGCTTGAGGTTCTCCGCGATGCTCTGCCCCTCCGTTTCGATCAGCAGCGTGCTTCGCTGTGTTTTGCCATAGAGCGAGTGAGCCACTCGTGTCGGCCATCTCTGCGACGTTGCCGTAGACAACGGAGTGGCCCTGCCGAGTCCCAGCGTGTAGGAGCGCCCGCGTTTCATCTCGCGGATGAGCGAGTCGATCGGTACTTCAGTCCCAAGCATGTACGTCCCGTGGGATTACGAATTGCGCAGTTGTGAAAATAGGCGAGCATACGGATGAATCGAGGCCCTCGACCTCGATACCGGGGCCTCCGATTCGGCCTCATCCGATCTCGGTACCCCTGAATTCGATGTACCCTCTTCAACGAAGATCATGTCGCGATCATCCCCTAGAGGACCAGCAGCTTCCTCTTTGAGATGACTGTAGGATGTTCCCGAATCCTCGCGAATTGGTTGATAGACGGTCCCCATCGCTGCCAATTCCGGTGACTCGACAATCATATCGTTATCGTCGTAGATCTCATCGGCATAGTCATCGCCTATCGTGTCGTCTAGATCTTGCTGTTCCGGGTTGGGATCCCGATTGAGGTCTGAAACCAAATCGCGCATCTCAGCCTCGATCTGCTGCTCCAAGACTTCGAATCCATTTCCTTGGCCAGTGAAGGCATTCCTTCGTGCCCCTTGTTGCCGAGATCCCTCGGACTCTGATAGCGAACGATTGGGCTCGAGTTCAAAGAAGCCCTCTGCTTCCGGATACGCATCGTCTGCATGGATTCCCTGAACCTCTTCGAACATCAGCGCATCGTGATTGAGATCTCCCAACGCGATGCCCGAAAGCGTTTGATACTCACCTAGAGACTGGATGGGAATCTTAAATTCGTCGTCATATCCGCGAGTAAAGCTGGACAGCAGATTGGAGGTAATATCGTCGCCAGTCGCTGCTGGTATGCTCTCGGAAAGAGTCGCTTCTGGAATTGATGCAACTTGCGATTGCAAATCCGATTGCAGGTCCCTCACTATCTGTCTTTGTCTTGCCGTGGGTTGATTCACTGGGTCAGGCGAACGACGTTGGGATGCAAGTCCTCCGTGGAAGCGTGAAGAGTCTTCAAAGTCGGCATCTGCATCCTCGCCATTGTCGTTCTCGCCATTGTCGTTCTCGTCAAGTGAACCAAACTCGATGCCATGAGACTCGGGTTCGTCGAATTCGTCGTACTCGGATTCACCGTCCGAGGAACTTCTCAAATTCGGAGCAGGGTCGCTCCATGGATTCGGCAACTGTTGCAACATCGACCACGCATATCCGACCACTGCCGCATTGATCGGGCGTATCTTTTCTTTGGCACCCAACAGCAGCGATTGGTCGGCAACTTGATCGATCAATCGCGGAATACCATCCGAAGCGCGGTAAATGGCCTCGAGCCCGTCGGGAGTCAGAATGCTTTCCCATTGCTGGCCGCACAATTCGATCTTGTGCTGAACGTACCGATTGCTCTCCTCGTGATTCAGCGGCGTCAGATAGCATCGAGCCGCCAATCGCTGATTGAGCGACTCCATCTGAGGATGCGTCAATGTTTCCTCAAGTCTCAAAGTACCGCACAGCACCAATCTCAACCGCGGTACTCCCCCATGAACGACATTGGTCAGGATGCGAAGCTCTTCGAGCAATTTGATCGACAACGTCTGAGCTTCATCGACGATCAACACCAAACCACTGGACCGGTTCTCTTCCGATGGTTGCAACCGCTCAAGCAGACTCAATCGCAATTCGCCCTCCGAATCGGCCCGACATGGAAGTCGCAATTCGTAAAGCAAACTCTGCAATAATGCTCTTCGTGTGATCAGCTGAGCACTCGCCAGCGTGATCACTTCGTAGCTCCTCGGAATACTCGCGGCGATCCGCAAGCAGCACATGGTCTTGCCGAGTCCAGCCCCTCCGAAGATCGCAACCGGTCCTTCGCATCGCTGCACTGCCCGCGTGACCGTTTGGTACGCAGCCTCAATGCTGGATGCGGGGTAATAGCGATCCAAAGTTGGAACGGTTAGGAATGGACGCTGATCGAAACCGTAAAATGATTCGTACATCCTTGCACTTCCGCAGAAAATGCTAGCACAACAAGAATCCATCCAAAGAATCCCACGTTGTCGTGGCATCGGCCAGTGCCTCGACGACGCATTAGCCTATCCGTCATATTTGGCAAAGTTTATCATTTCGGCAGAGTAGCTTCCTGCCGCCACTTCCAGAAGGCATGTGCGCTGAAGATAGCCAACGCGATCCAAACACAGAGGAAGCCGTTCCTTCGCGTTTGATCGATCTTTTCCCCATCCACCCAAACACCCAGAGTGAATTGGATGGTCGGCCCCAAGTACTGCAACATCCCCATGATGACCAGCGGCACCTTTTTCGAGGAGGCCGCGAACAGCAGTAGCGGTACGGTCGTCACTGGACCACCGAGCGCCAAGAGTCCCCATGTGTTGGGAGAGTAATGAAAATCGGGTTGTTGAAATACGCTCGCTAGGTAGGTCATCGCGATCGGTGTGAGGATCGCGGTTTCCAGACCGAGACCCGCGATCGCTGGTAGGTGGGTTTTCTTTTTCACAACACCATAGACGGAGAACGACGCCGCTAAAACGAGCGAGACCCACAATCGTTCGCTCGCAGTCGCACTGATTCCGATACCGATAGCCGCGATGACGACGGCGATGATTTGGATCGGGACCAATCGTTCTCGAAAAACGATCACACCGAGAAGCACGCTGAACAATGGATTGATGAAGTACCCCAGGCTGACATCGACGACCGCTTGGTTATTCACACCCCAAATGAAGACGAGCCAATTGATACTGATCAGCACTGCCGCGAGGCCCGCCATCAGCAGTCGCGAGGGTTCGCGCAATGCATCCCGAATATCGCGCCACTGCCCGATCCAGGTGACGCACAGAACGAGCGTCACCAGGGACCAGACGATGCGATGGCAGATAATCTCCTGCGCATCGACATGTTTCAGATGCTTCCAGTACAGAGGAAAGATGCCCCAGAGGGCGTAGGCGGTTAACGCCTGGAGGTAGCTCAATCGATCCTCATGTTTACTTGCCCATTTGGTCGGCTAGGAAGCCAGCGTTGTAAATGCTCCGCATCGCTTCGAGCACCCCCGCGATATGAACCGCGACCGCTCGACCTTGTCGATCGGAGTAATAGAAGTCGCTCGTCAAGCTTTCGATGTTTCCATCAAAGATGATCCCGACCATCGCACCATCGCGCGAAACGACTGGCGAACCTGAGTTGCCGCCGATGATGTCAGCTGTGCAAACGAAGTTGAAGGGAATGTTTCCTTTAAGTCGATCCTTTGCGGCATGCCAACTAGCGGGCAGCACCCATGGATCTTTCGCAAGATGGCTCTTTTCGTG
>JBILVV010000178.1:0-9156 GCA_044370255.1 Pirellula sp. | reverse complement strand
GGTGGGAGTATGTGCGATGCACCGGCAGGGAACGCCTCAGACGATGCAAGACAATCCAACGTATTTCGATGTTGTTGAAGAGATTTACGACTACCTGAGCCAGAGGGATCAGCATCTTCTCGTTAGCGGTATCGAACCCGATCGCATTTGCCTTGACCCCGGTATCGGTTTTGGCAAAACGCATGAGCACAACGTCGAGTTAGTGCGCAGTTCTCGCCGATTTTTGGATCTCGGTCGCCCGATCTTGATCGGCCACTCTCGCAAAGGCTTCATCGGCAAGGCGCTTGGCAATAAAGATATTCCTCGCGATTACGGAACGATCGGAGTCTCGCTATGGCTAGCCCAGCAAGACATCCAGATTCTGAGAGTGCATGATGTTGCAGGACATGTGCAGGCGCTGCGACTCCTTAGTTCGATTCGTTCAGGCTGACTGCAATCTGACGTTTGGCAAACAACACGAACGCTTCGTCCTCATGCACGATTCGCCATGAGGCACTCTGTTCGGAGGCGATGAATCGATCGAGCACGGGAGCCGATCGCTGGATTAGGATGAAGTCCGCGTAGTAACTCTCGAGCAAGTCCTGCCATCCTTCGTTGGCAGAGTAGAATCGATCGTGAAGGGGAAGGACGTCATCCGCATAAGCAACTTCGTAACGACCATCGATACTGACGCGGATATTCGGAAAACATCGCCAAGAAACATAGCCACCACTCGCGAACGGAGTGATCATGTTCCCCGATAGATGTTGACGTTCGATGAAGGTGCAGGCATCGACCGGATACACAAGGGCTGCATTCGGATCGCGACTTGGGACCGTGCTTTGCCAAGGTGTATGCACCCAAGCAAATGCACCGCAGACAACCGTTACTAACATTGCGGTTGCAATCGCCATTCTTCGTGTCGACTGCAATTTAGCGATGATGATGCGTCCCAAGGGCGTTGGCGTTAACCAACCCGGCATGAGAGCTAACCAAACCGTCCCGTAAAGTGACCCGTGACGAAGATGTTTCAGGGCCATGAAAGCCGCCAAGGCACAGAACAGCCATCCGGTCAAACGGGGCCAACGCCGGGTTCGAGCGACATATACCATCAGGACAACGCTGATCGCAAAGGCCAACAGGGCAATCTCCGGTTGATACGTTGCCCAAAGAGGTTGCCATTCCACAATCGTCGGACGAGGCATCCGGATGGCTCGCCACAAATACGGAACATACTCCCAACCCCAAGGGTTGAATCCGAGCCCCCAGAGCATGAGGAATAAGACCAATCCATGATGCCTGTAACGCACAAAAGCAGTCCGCCAAACGGCATAGGACGTACATCGCCTGGGGGCCCAACTCCCATGATCATCCCAGCATAAAATTCCAAGCCATCTCTCTAGGATGTAGAAGGCCATAAATCCTATACCGACGACAAACCCAGCGTGCATATTGAGCCAAGCGACATACATCGCAAACCACGGGACTATCCAAAATCGTCTCCCGCGCATGTCCGATTGCAGCATCAGCATTTGCGCTGCGAGGAACACTAGCGTGAAAAGTTGCGCTCGCAAATTTCCGAAACCGACCCAAATCAACGGAAAGACAACCGGAGCGCATACCGCGATGAGATACGGATGCGCTCCATGGTTTCGAGCTAGCCGATACAGCATGACTACGAAAGCGGCGATCAACACCATCCGCAACCAAGCCATCCCATCGAGCCCAAGGAAACTTCGCTCGGCAACCCAATACAGAACTACTCCTGTACCCCATTCGTGATGTACTACTGGGGAGACTGTTTTGGTGAATGCGAATACATCTTCTCGGGGGAATTGTTCGGTCGTGTGCATGACGCGAGCAAGCGCCATCTCATGAAAGGCGTCATGAGTCACGTCACTCAGTCGAACCACATAGGCTAGAAAGCCGATCGCTACCGCCACCAACAGCGCACAGGCTAGGCGGTTATCCCGAAATCGACCCAGAAGCATCGCTCGACGAAGGTACTCCATGCAAACGATTTCGGCTTGATCGATCCAGTCATTTTCACTTTCGGCCAAAGGTGCAATAGGACATTGTAATTGCTAGCAGACGCCGATCTTTTTTGTTTTTTTTGAGAGGAATAACTCAAGATTGACCTGGAGGAAGATTTCTTCCGTGACCTAGACTCGCAACTCACTCTTGGGTGCGGCGTTGGCCCCCTTCGACGTGGCGTGAAGGAAGGCACGATGCCTGATTCACGATGCCTGATTCACGATGCCTGATTCACGAGAACCTCCAAACTTTGGATCCCTTGCATGGAAGCGCGGACACTCGTCTACTCGTTGGTGTTTTTGTTGGGATATTTGGGTCAAGCGTGGTCGCAGGTCATTCCTGCGGGGCAGGTGACTGCACCTCGTCGTTTTGTTGTCGAGACCCAGCACTTTCGCATTTTTGCAGCCGACCCAACTTTGGCGCAAGAAGTCGGTCAAATGGCCGAGAGTTATCGAAGGCATCTGGCGATACATTGGCTTGGCCGCGAACTGCCACCCTGGCTTGATAAAGTACCCGTCACGGTCCAGTCGGCTCCAAACATGCCGGCAAGCGGCGAGACGAAATACACATTGGTTGCGGGTGCCGTTCGTGAATTCCGGATGGTTCTCTGTGGTTCTCGTGAACGGATCCTTGACAGCGTTTTGCCGCACGAGATGACCCACACCGTTCTAGCTACCTACTTCGCACCCACGGGTAAACCCGTTCCAAGGTGGGCCGATGAGGGGGCATGTACAACGGTCGAGCATGAGAGCGAGCGGCGAAAGCACGACACCATGCTCGTTCGTTTTCTCAGCGAGGGGAGAGGGATTCCTTTTGCAAGCCTATTTGCGATGCGAGATTATCCGCCCGACATGATGCCCCTCTATGCACAAGGATACAGTCTGTCCGCCTTCTTGATAGCACAAGGTGGTCCTCGTAAGTTCATTCAGTTCTTAGAGCGTGGAATGCAAGACGATGATTGGGTGGCCGCAGTCGCGCAGACGTATGGATATCCAATGCTTGGAAACCTAAAGACAGCTTGGAACCAATGGGTAAGCGATGGTGGAGGATCTGTGACGAACTACACGGCACTGGCCTTGGGTTATACAAATCAACCCAATGCAACCTTGGCATCTGCCACCGTTCCCGCTTCGTCATCCCTCGCCCCACCATCCTCAACAAACTTAGCAACGACGAACCTGACTGAAGTTCAAGCTAGCACCACTGGCAAAGGATTCTATCAGGAGCAATTCCAGAAGCATGGAACCCCGATCCACGTGAGTCAACCGGGTCCGATGCAAACCATCGGAGGGACGTTGTACCGATAGCTTCTGAGTACCCGAACGTGAACATCGACTCGAAGGGTTCTCCGCGTCGGTGAAACTGCACAAGATGTGCTGGTCTGAAAAGACTAGGAAAAGCTTGACGAAATTACCTAAGTTACCTTTTCAAGAAAATCTCTTTTCTAACCCGAAAAGTAAGCTTGACCGGACCGTTTTGAGACGATTATTCCAATTGGATAAGCTCTACGACGAGCATCTAGTCAACAACTGGAGCGATAAAGGAGTGTCGCGTTGAAATACTTACATCCCTTACGAACCTTTCGGCTTCTGACCGCGGCTTGCGCGGTGACTGCGCCCGTCGTTGTGCCAGCAGGCGTCATCGTCGCCGTCGGTAGTCACGCCATGAGGGCTTACGCCCAGCAAGACGGGGCTCCGACAAGCCTACCTCCCAGCACACTGCCGGGGGGGCCTGCTGCGTTGCCACCTGCTGCGTTGCCACCTGTGTTGGTTCCCCCTGCGAGTGAAGCCTCGGGGCTAGGCAATTCAGGTTCCGGCAGTTCGGTCGAGAGTGCCAAGGACTCCAAGCGTAGTCGGGCAGCCGCCGCATTATTGAGGTCAGGCGGGGAAACTGCGCCAACGACTTCCAAGAAGCTGACACCCGAGCAAGCCCGAGACGAGGCCAGTGGACTCGCTGCACAAGCGAAGGCTGCCCTACAACGCGGGGATCTCGCTGCTGCAAAAACCTTGGTCGATCGCGCTGCCTCGTTGCAAGTTCCTGACAATCAGTTCGCACCCGGCCAAATCAAGCCGTGGGATGTTGCGATGGACGTCGAACGCGCTTTGCGTTTGCGAGGCAATCCAAATGTTGTCACTGCAGCCGCGATCACCGATAACAATAAGGACTCGGGAGTACAGCCCGGCGTATTCCAACCAACAAGGGACATCTCTAAGGTTGCTCCCGCAAGCAATTCCACACCCAGCCGCCTCCAGGAATCAGAACTATCTGGCCAGGAATGGTACGATCGAGGATTGGAGGCCTTGCGGCTTGGTGATCGCGATGCCGCCTCGGGATATTTTAGCAAGGCTTGGAAAAAACAGGCCGAACTCGATCCCGCTACCCGAGCTCAACTTAAGGACAAGCTTCTCTATCTGCAATCTCAGTCGCGGTCGGAACCTGAGGCTGTAAGCGCCGTTCCGAACGAGAGCCGAGAATCCATTCAGAAAAAGCAGCGTTTGTTCGCTGAAGTGTCCGGCGAAATTGCAGATGCGGAACGGATAGTCAACGAGCAACCTTATGAGGCTATCGATCGACTCAAGTCGCTTCGAACAAGGGTTTCTCAAGCAGAGGTTGACGGCGCCTATCGCAAGCAAATGCTATCGATGGTCGATCGCGTGATCACCAATGTCGAAGCTTGGATGGAGCAGAATCGATCCAGTATCGAACTCGATCAACGCAACCGTCAGATCGAAGATCGAATTACCCTGGATGCAGCTAACACAGCGAAAGAAGACGCTCAGATCCAAACTTTGGTCGACCAATACAACGAGTTGATGGATGACAATCGATACGCAGAAGCGGAAGTCATCGCACGCAAAGTTGAGGAAATCAAACCGAATTCGGAAATTGCTTCGGTGATGCGTGGTCGCTCGGTGATCCAGCGTCGAATTGAAGAGCAAAAGGAAATTCAAAAGCTGAAGGAAGAAGCTCTTCTGAATAGTTTTTCGGATGCCGAGCGATCCTCCGCAACCTACTTGAAGGACAATCAGCCGCTGCAATTTCCTGCTGTTAAGGATTGGACAGACCTGCGACGCATGCGGGACAAGTACGGTGACGACTCCCTCGCGCTGCAACCTTCGGAAAAGAAGATACTCGAGATCCTCGAGGAGCCCTTCTCCGCAAGTTTCGATCGTCGCCCGTTGTCCGAAGCCCTCAAGACCATCTCGGAAATGACCGGCCTGATCATTCTCATCGATGAGCCTTCCATTGCTGAGGAGGGGCTCCGATCCGATCAGCCGATCAGCCTCGATTTGCGTGGAAACCAGATCAAGCTTAAGAATGTTCTAAAGAATATCCTCGATCCGCTGAACCTGAGCTATTCCATCAAGAATGAGGTGGTCAAGGTGCAGAGTCGGCGGTTTATGCAGCAAGAGATGTACAGCAAGCCGTACTCAGTCAAGGATCTCGTGATCCCTGTACCCAACTTCATCTCCGATTACAACACCGGAATGGCGGGTGCGATTCAAGCAGCTTACCAAGCTCAAACCAACTATGTGGCAGTGAATCTTCCAGAACAGGACGGTTTGTCCTTGCGGTCGAACAAGCTTGCGAGCATCGACCCCAACACAAATGTCCTCGCACAGTTCGCTTCCACTTCCCCCGTCAACCCGGCCATGCTCTCTCCGGGGATGGCCTCCCCTAACATGGATCCGTTCCCAGCAACAGGAGCCGCCGGCAGCCTTGGTGGTGGATCGCTTGCGAACTTCGGCGAGTTGATGATGCTGATCGAAAACACCATTGCTCCTAGCGAATGGCAAAATGCAGGTGGTACCTCAACCATGATGCCGTTTCGCCAGAATTTGAGCCTGATCGTCAATGCTCCCCAAGAGACACACGAGCAGATTGCAGAATTGCTTAAGAGCCTGCGAGCCCTTCAGAATCTGCAAGTCGCGATCGAGCTTCGATTTATCCAACTCCAAGACACCTTCTTCGAACAGATCGGTGTCGACTTTGACGCTAACTTCGATGACAAGATTCGTCGCATCCCACAGGAGGATTCTGGGCCGAGCGTCGTGGTCGGTCTGTCCGGCCAAACGAATACCGTTCCAACCCTTACCGGAGACTTTGATATCCAGTTGCGACAAGGAAGCTTTGGAACTCCATCTCCATTCGGAAATCCTTCCGCAACGGCAGGTTCTCAAATCGGATTCGCAATTCTGAGCGACCTGGAACTCTTCTTCTTCCTGCAAGCTGCACAAGGGAACAGTCGCCAAAACGTGTTGCAAGCTCCCAAAGTCACGATGTTCGACGGCCAGATCGGCACAATCAACGATTCCGCTGTTCGTCCGTTCGTCATCGGGTTTGATCCCGTGGTCGGTGACTTTGCCGTCGCACAACGACCCATCATCGTGGTCCTAAGCGAAGGAACGCAGATGAATGTTCAGTCGGTCGTCTCGCAAGATAAGCGATTCGTAAGAATGACACTCATGCCGCAATTCACTCGCCTGGAGTCGACCGACCGTCAATTTACTTTCCAAGGAAAGAAGTCGACCAAGACCGGTACCAGCATTCTGGACACCAATGGCAGACCGACCAATGGACGAAACAATGAAGAGGAAGTCATCGAAGGAACGACCTCCGTCAGCACCACGGTTAGCGTCCCGGATGGTGGAACGATCCTGATGGGGGGGATCAAACGGCTTCAAGAAGGTCGAACCGAACGCGGAACGCCACTGTTGTCGAAGATCCCATACATCAACCGATTGTTCCGAAACACCTCGATCGGGCGACAAACCAGCACGATGATGTTCACGGTAACCCCTCGAATCATTATTCCTGAAGAGGAAGAAGAAGAGCTGGGCATCCCGCAAAGTCGGCCATAGTTCCAACGGCCCAAAGTAGCTACCTTCCAAGAAGCCCCGCGTTTGTCGGGGCTTTTTGTTTGGAGACTACAGTGGTCTCGTTTAGATTTGCAAGAATTTTTTTCTGGATTTTTCTACTTCCAGCGAACCTTTAAGATCCGGATGTATCCTTTCACTAATCGCCGATAGGAGCAATGGGCGATTTAAAGGATGCTCCGGTGTTGTTTTTGTTGCAGCGATGGAATACGATCGCTGACAGGGAAATGGCTTCGGTGATTTCCAAGAAACGGTTTCTCATTTGTTTCATCTCATGCTGCGCTGAATAGGTGCGGGGAGGTAACCATGTGGTTGGTCAATCAATCTCAACGAATTGCACGCGTTATTGCCATCAAGCAACGACGCCTGGATATCGCCTTGAGAACCACCGTGGAACACCTCCTAGACCTTCTGAAAGCGAGCTTAGGTATGTCGAGCGAATGCACGGGCAAAAACCTCCCGTCGCACCGCTGGCTTTCGACGTGTGAGCATACGACAGAGTCAGGGAATTGCATGCGTGCAATGCCCAGACCCGCGTATGTGATCAACCGTCGAGGTTTTTCGACACGACGGATAAGTCACTAGACCACTCCGCTCGATCGTTCGCCAACGAAGGAAGTCTCTCTTTCTTGGCGACCACAGTTACCTAAGAAACCCTTTGCAAGAAGCTGTAGGCTTCATGTTCGTTTACGCTCGTACGAGCTCAACACGACCTGAAACCGACCTGTGTTCTGTTGCAAACGGTGGCCAAAAAACCCTTTTTGCGAGTCTCACAGTCTGCTCCTGGTGGACTGTGCTCGCACGGAGCATGAGAAATGACCGCTACCATCGGATACGAACACGACGAATTGGAAAACTTGGTTGCCGCCGCTCGGCTGGGTGATCGAGGAGCGATGGACGCATTGTGCACTCGTTTTCGAGGGTTGGTAATGTCCATCGCCATCGCTCGATTGGGGGATTGGCATGAAGCCGATGACCTGTGCCAGGATGCATTCATTCAGGCATTCCGAAAACTGGATCAGTTGCATGCTGATGCTGCGTTCGTAGGTTGGCTGCAAACGATCGTCGTTCGCATGGCGATCAATCGCGGGACCCGTCGAGCACGCATGACCCATGTCGAACAGGAGTTCTTGGAAAATACCATCGAAGATACGCACGCGGCATTCGACAACGCGGTACGCGAAGAAGAAGCGGAAACGGTTTGGGACAAGCTGCAAGGACTGCGGGCCTTGGACCGCGATACGCTGGTCGCTTTCTATATCGATGGCCAATCCTTAATCGAAATGAGCAATCGTTTCGAGGCTCCGGTCGGAACGATCAAGCGACGGCTGCATACCGCTCGCAAGCGTTTGGCAAAGAAGTGCAAAATCCTGGTCTAGCGGATTTGCAATAATCTGATCGGTGCAGTTTTCAAGGCTTCACCGATCCAGGACACCAGCAACATCCTTTTAAGGCCTGAGCAGCCACACTCCCGTACCTGTAGAAACCGCTTGGGTTCCGATCGCGGAGGGGCTGTACACAGGACGTTGACGGAGACCGGGTGCCGCAGTTCCCGGACGATAACGACCCACGCTCGCTACGTCTTCGAAGGGGCCATTCAAGCAGTAAAAATAGGGAGTTAAGAATATCCCAGTGTAAAAACGAGCTCCCGAGATCATCGGTTGTAGCTTCGGGAATCGCTCGTGTCCGTGGTTCTCCAGCATTGTGTCTTCGTAGTATGTCGGCTGGTGACAAAACACAGGAGGAACCCATCGTTTGCTGGAGTAGGTCCAACCTTCCACGCGGTCAGGGCCGAAAGGTAGAGGAATCGGTTCCGGAAGCCTACCCTGAGTCGAGTCCGGGGGAATCTGAGAAGTTCCGATACCAAAGACGGAAGTGTTCGGGATGGTCAAAGCTTTGGTCCGCAGGATTTCCTGAGCACTGGAGCCGACCGCAGGAGCGATGTCGGGTGCCAAAGCGACTGCCGCTGACGACTGCGGAGCAACCGACTGCTGTATGTCTGGTTGCTGCGACACATATTGAACAGCCAGCAAATCCTCAGTGACAACTTCTTGTGCGAGGGCTAGCGAAGAGTGATTCCACCCGAATGCTCCGACGATGAGACCGCTCGCCAGAAAACTTCGCAAAGCCATTTTTGTCATCTTGCTAGCTTTCAATCGTGACATGCTGTCACCCGTACCCATCCCTAGGTGTATTGAAAAGTCGGCCTTAGGGGTTGCCAATGCGGATCCGCATTGGTGGCCGACAATGGCTGATTCGGCACATC
>JBILVV010000566.1:0-2504 GCA_044370255.1 Pirellula sp. | reverse complement strand
GAAGGGGGCGTTTCAGTCGCTCCCGGGTCCATCCCCAAGCGAGCGCTACACCGGAACGCGTACCGTAATACATGCTCTGATCCACATCGAGTTGACCGTTGAGGGGTTCGACACCGTGGATCGTCTGTCCGAGTACCATCGCACGGAATCCGAGTTTATTATTCTCAATGACGCGAACGACACCGTAAAAGTCTCGTCGCTGATCGATGGTGGTCTCCACATTCGGCGTCGATGACTGGGTCCATAGACTGCCAATGAGCACGCACGGCAGGACGAGGTTCATCGGCCATGACCAACGCCGCACCCACAGCTCCTTGCTAAGCCGCCGAGTGAGATAATTCACAAAATAGCCGGACATCGCCATTGCAGCCAATGCTAGCCCCACGTGCAGCTCGTAGTAATCGGCAAACCAAATCGGGGCGAGCAACAAGGTGCAGGCGGTTCCTAACGCACCTCCTACTGAGATTGCGAGATAGTAGGCAGTCAATTGCTCCGCGTTGGGACGAACTTCATAGAGCAAGCGGTGACATGCCAATCCGGTGCAAAACATCACTAGGCTATATCCTCCGATGATGGCTAACCAAGGCAACCACAACTTGAAGATGATCAGCACCAGAGCGATCGACGCGCCGAGGTAAAACAAACCCATAAATCCTCCCCAACGCTTCGGCCCCCAACCTCCGAATGCCAACCACCAGGTCACAAGATAAATCGCTAATGGAACAACCCATAAACCAGGAACCACAACGCCAGCTTGTGAGAGATGATGAGTGGAAGCGGCCAAAATAACCGCGGTGCAGAAAGGGAGAATCAACCACAGCAGAGATGCCAGAGCGCTGGGCGAGTCGTTTTCGTTTGGCGACTGGGTCTGTTTCAAACCTTCGTTAGCAATGAAACTATCGCTGCGATAATATCGCCTGCACGCTACCACCCAGCCGATGGCGAGAATCAGATAGATCGCACGCCAGCTCCATCGCTGTTGCGTCAGGTTCAACCACGGCTCGATCGCGAAGGGATACGCGAGACACCCGAGAAGGGACCCTGCATTCGAGATCGAATACAAATAGTACGGCTCCCGCCCTTGGCTCGACGTGCTAAGCCATGAGGAAGCGATTGGGCTGGCGCTCGCAAGAGCTATGGTTGGCAACGCGATACTGACGGCTAAGCTGACCAAGACAGAGACGGCGGGATATGATGCGTTGAAGCTGACTTGCGATGAAGGGACCACCAGCAACCAAGCCGTTGCTACCAGTATCAAGACCGCCTGTGCGAATGCCTGTCCTTTTCTCGAGAGCACTCGGACTGACAAGCACGCATAGGCATAGCCAATAAGCAAGCTGATCTGGAAGAAGAGCAAGCAGGCTGTCCACACATTGGCCGCCCCACCCCACTTCGGGAGCAGCTCCTTCCCCGCCATGGGCTGGACAAGGAATAGCAGAAATGCGCTCACGAAAACAAGCAACGATTGGTAGATATTCAAATCCCCTCGTGAAGACAACATTGTGAAGAAAAGACGAAATCCGATCCGCACGATTGTAACCGGCACCCAGGAGGCGTGCGGACGGCCAGATACGAAAGCCATGTGTTACAATCTACAGGCTTGATAAGGCTTTCCGTATATAGAGAATAAAAATGAAAGTTCGCTACTCCGGCGTGATCCCTCCGCTGGTCACTCCCATGGTCGCTCGCGATCAACTCGATTACACGGGTTTAGAGCGATTGATCGAACATGTCGTCGCAGGGGGTGTTCACGGTCTGTTCGTCCTGGGCACCACAGGTGAAGCACCCAGCCTCAGCTATCCCCTTCGTCGTGAGATGATCACTGAAACGATTCGCATCGTCGCGAATCGCGTTCCAGTGCTGGTCGGTATTACCGATACCTCGTTTGTAGAGACGGTACGTCTTGCGAAGCATGCTGCCAGCAGCGGTGCCGATGGACTTGTTCTATCCACTCCCTATTACTTTCCTGCGGGGCAAACCGAACTCAAGTTCTACGTCGACGAGCTGATTCCTCAACTTCCTTTGCCGGTGATGCTCTACAACATCCCGAGTTTGACAAAAGTTACCTTCGAAATCGACACGCTCGAATACCTCTGTCGTCATGACAAGATTGTGGGTGTCAAGGACAGCGGGGGCGACTTGGATTATTTCACGCGATTGATTGAGCTCAAGAAACGCCGGCCGGACTGGTCGATCATGATCGGCCCGGAAGCCATGTTGGCCGAAGCTCTGCTGCGAGGAGGTGACGGCGGTGTGGCAGGGGGTGCGAATCTGTGTCCCAAGTGGTTCGTGGATTTATATCGAGCCGTCCGTGAGCAGAATACAACTTGGGATGAACTGCAGCAAAAGATCGAACGCCTTCAAGCGATCTACTCCATCGGCAAATACGCGTCCCGCTTCATCAAGGGAACCAAGTGCGGTTTATCGCTGATGGGAATCTGCGATGATTTTCTTGCCGATCCGTTTCATCGCTTTCGCCCCGATGATC
The DNA here is from genome assembly GCA_044370255.1 of Pirellula sp. GTDB lineage: Bacteria > Planctomycetota > Planctomycetia > Pirellulales > Pirellulaceae > JBKCUI01. The sequence continues at coordinate 16 of JBILVV010000566.1, read as the reverse complement.
GGGCTAGAGTCTCTGC
>JBILVV010000565.1:0-2506 GCA_044370255.1 Pirellula sp. | reverse complement strand
CGCGATCTGCAGACCCAAGGGTGCATTCCAAAGCAGATCGGTGATCAGTTGCCACGAGTGGCCGTTCCAGCCATAGAGGAATGGGCAAGAACCGATAAGCACCTGTTTTTCCTCGAGGATCGAATTGTTTTTCGGATTGGTGATCCCCTGCGTTAATCCATTCACGAAAATCAATCGCAGCGAATACGCGCTGTCGGGTCCTAATCCAAAGTGAACGGAATCATCTTCGATGACGCGCACTTGATAGCCGAATGGGCCGAAGATTTCTACGGTCGAGCCGACCGCGAATTGATTGTTGCGGCCCCCTCCGTTTTCATCGCTGATTCCTTTGACACGGTAGGACAGGAAGTTCATGCCATCGACCGAGTCAGGAGTCAGGATGCGGGGCGAGCCATCGTCAATGGTCGCGATATCCATCCAACCGTCCGCATTTGCATCGCCGAGAGATATCGTAGCAGGGGTATCGGATGCTTTCGTGAACTCAAGGATTGGAACCGATTGGAAGATCCAGCCCCCCTGATTGAGCCACAGTTGAATTCCTTTTCGATGCGATTGAATCAAGTCCAGCGATGAGTCATTGTTCCAATCGACAGCCACGAGCGATCCAGTATCTTCCCCCAACGTCTGATGCACTGTTGGGGTGACGCTCTTACCGGGTTCGGTTGTGGTTGCGATGAGGGCTTTGCCAGCCCAATCCCATGAGTAGTTGTTGTCGAAATCGCCGAAGACCAACGACGGCGAACCAGCCAATGCCTTCCATTGGTCCCCCAATTCCCGGAACCGGAACTGACCGTGCTGGATGTTTTCCATAACCCCAAAACGATCGCCTAGAGCAACGACGATATCCAGATCGACATCGCGGTCGTAGTCCACGATAGCCAGAGCCGTGACGTCGAGGTTCGTGTCCGGCAGCATGCTCACGTTATTGACATCGCGGAAGCGGCGATTGCCGGTATTCTCTCTGAGATGCAGTTTGCCATCGGCGAGAATCGCTAAATCAAGATCGCCATCGGATTCCCAATCGATGGGGAGAACAGAAGCGATGTTTCGCAAGTCGGATAGACCGATGTCTTCGGAGAGCCAGTCCCATTGAGGTTGACCATCCAGCGGGGGAGTGAATTGAAGTACTGAAATTCCGTCGCGACCATAGACGATCAGGTCGCGAATGGTTTCATGCCGCATGGAGGCAGTGATTTGCGACTGGCGATCATTTGGGTCGATCGTGGAGGGTGCTGTCGCACCACGATGGGCATCGACGGCGAAAAGATCGATTGCAACGATCCCTTGGATGGGTGAGGCCGATTGCTTGCTGACCAACTCCTTCCACTGCCAATCCTCTGCGATGGTTCCTAGCAATACCTCGCGATCGGTCCACACGATAAGTTCGGGCTTCGTGTCTACGTTCCAGTCAAACCATTTCGCGCCGCGACAACCTTCGATGGCAAGACGATGGTCTTTGTAAGTCGGCGTTGCGACGTTGCCGGATGAAGATTGCTTCTCCCGAAGCATCTGTGCAATGTCGCTCAGGTCCAGAAACGCTAATTCGCTGATCTCGATGCTCTTTGCATCGACCTTGCTCCCTTCCGTGAATTTCGCTTCACCGACCCAACCGATGAGAATACCTAAAGCTTCATCGAGATCGGTCTTTCCAACATCGATGGCTCGGCGCAGATCGCTGAGATCTTTGGGTCGCCGTTCCATCTTCCATTTCCATTCGAAGGGTTCCAGTAATTCCGCAAGCTGAGGAACGAGTTCGAGGGCGGACCGATCCTTTGCTTGAACCAGTCGCTGAATGAGCAGGCAAAGCAGATAGATGTTGCGAGGGTTGGCTTTTTGCACTTGGCGTAGGGGAACGATGGTTTGATCGAGGGCTTTCGGATCGACGCCGCTCATGACCTCGGCCGCATTGTTGAATTGCGAGACGAGAAAGGCATTGGTTGGGAATTTCGCGACGTACTGCTTCAGCTTGTCAAACAGTTTGGATTGCTCTTCATCCGCGATGATCGGGTTTGCGGCTGCTAATACAGAGATCCAGCGTAAGTCTCGGAGGACATCGAGTTGATAAGCGATCGGGTCATCGGGGCGGAGTTCTCGGTAGTCTCGGATCGATTGCTCACTTCGGTCAAATAGGACGGGCAGCTTAGCGCGAATCGCTCCGACATCATTATTCGCGTCTTGAGCAAGGTCGATGTGGTACTTTACGTTGGCTAGGGCCGCTATGGCGGCGTTTCGGATGTAGGCGGGTTCTTTGGGAGAGCTCTTGCGGAGCTCAGCATAGAGGGACTCGGCTTCGTCGTATCGGATGTTTTCGAGGGCGGCCGCGGCTCGAACCGATTTTTCATAACGCTCTGAGGCCACGCCCGTCTGCTGCTTCAGTCCCGGCACAGGCGGTTCGCGATTCGCCACCCACCATGCTATCGCTAACGCTGCGAACAGAAATACAATCGCGAGAATAGCTGTCCGAGATCGATTCGGTGAAGAAGACGCAGTCATCGTATTCGTGCTA
>JBILVV010000177.1:0-9188 GCA_044370255.1 Pirellula sp. | reverse complement strand
CGGGCCAAGTCCCACGGCATGACAGCGCTCGCACTGACCGATCACGGCAATCTGCATGGAGCGTTGGAGTTCTACCGAAAAGCCAAGGAGAGTGGCATCAATCCGATTCTGGGCTACGAAGCGTATGTGGCACCAGGTAGCCGGTTTGAGCGCGATGCTGCATCCTCGAAGGAGGCAGCCTACCACCTCACCCTGCTTGCCAAGAACCGAACCGGTTTCAAGAACCTGATCCGTCTCGCTTCGGCGGCTAGTTTGGAGGGATTCTACTTCAAGCCTCGCATCGACAAGGAACTGCTGGCCAATCATTCCGAAGGGATCATCTGCCTGAGCGGCTGCGTCTCCAGCGAGTTCTCTCGCGCCGTCCTGCGGGGTGCGGACACCGCCGCCTCCCAGGCTGAGGCGGAAAAGGTCGCGGCTTGGTTCAGCAAGATCTTCGGCGATCGTTTCTTCATCGAGATCATGAACAACAATCTCAAGATCCAACGGGAGCAGCTCCTCGGCGCCGTCGATGTCGCAAATCGATTGGGATTGCCTTTGGTGGCAACAAGCGATGCGCACTATGTCGATCGAGAGGATTCGGAGATCCAGGACATTCTGACTTGTATCAGCACCGGTAAATTCCGAACCGACTCCAACCGCCTGAGAATGGAGAACGACGAGTTCTACTTGCGTTCGCCGGAGGAGATGTACAAGCATTTCCAAGGGCTTGAACACGCCGTAGCCCGATCGCAGCAGATAGCCGATTCCGTAGACATCGATTTGGAGTTAGGCGCTCGCAACTTTCCATCCTTCGCGATACCCAAGGAATCTCCATCCGCGGACGACTACTTGCGGGAGTTGTGCATCGCAGGACTGCGCGAGCGCTATGCGGATCATCCCGAGATGTGTGTCGATGGCGAACTCGCCGCTATTGTGATGGAGCGACTGGACCGAGAACTTTTGGTGATCAAGAAGCTTGGCTTTTCCAACTACTTTTTGATCGTGTGGGATTTCGTGCGCTACGCGAGAGAGATCAATGTCCCGGCAACGGCGCGGGGTAGCGGTGTCGGCGCACTGGTTTGTTATGCGCTTTACTTATCGCACGTATGTCCCATCAAATACGACCTCCTATTCGAACGCTTTCTCGATGAAAGCCGAATCGAGGCGCCCGATATCGATATCGATTTCTGCCAAGAGCGTCGCGGCGAAATCATGCGCTACGTCAAGGACAAATACGGCGAAGCAAATGTGGCTCAAATCGGTACATTCGGCACCCTCAAGGCTCGAGGTGCGATCAAGGATGTAGGCCGCACCATCAACATTCCGCTCAATCGCGTCGCGGAGATCAGCGAAATGGTTCCCGACGATCCCAAGATCTCGGTCCAAGACGCACTTGCCGAAAGCGAAGAGCTACGCAAAGCGGTCGAAGCCGATCCGGTGATTAAGGATCTCATGCAGTTGGCTTCGCGTGTAGAGGGGACAGCTCGCAGTATCGGGACTCACGCAGCCGCAGTCGTGATCGCCGATAAACCATTGACCGAATACGTGCCCCTGATGCGAGTCTCCGGAAAGGATGACGTTATCACGCAATGGTCGATGGGTGACGTCGAAGCTGCTGGCTTGTTGAAGATGGATTTTCTCGGCCTGCGAAACCTGACGATTCTCTCCAAAGCAGTCGACATTATTGAAAGGACTCGAGGCTATCGGGTCGATCCGCTCAAGTTTCCGTTGGACGACAAGGCGACCTTCGAATTGCTTCGCCGAGGGGAGACCAAGGGAGTATTCCAGCTTGAAAGCGGCGGTATTCGCGATCTGCTCCAACGGATGAAACCCGATCATTTTCGAGACATCATCGCAACCAACGCCCTCTATCGCCCAGGTCCGCTCGAAGGTGGTATGGTCGACGATTACATCGCCGTCAAGCTGAAGCAGAAGAAAGCTAATTATCTCCACCCGATACTGCAGGAGATTCTTGAGGAAACGCATGGCGTCATGGTCTATCAAGAGCAAGTCATGCGGATTCTCAATCGCGTTGGTGGAATCGAGCTTGCTAAAGCCTACACGTGCATCAAAGCGATCAGCAAAAAGAAGCAGTCGATCATCGAAGCCAACGCTGAAAAATTTCTTCAGGGGGCACAGTCGCTTGGACTAGCCAAGAAGGATACGCAAGAGTTCTGGCAGATGATCCTGAAATTCGCCGGGTATGGCTTCAACAAGAGCCACTCCACCGCTTATGCCTTGATCGCTTATCAAACCGCATACCTGAAGGCTCACTACAAAGTAGAGTTCATGGCCGCCTTGCTCACAGGCGACATTCCCAACCGGAACTTCAAACGGAAGGATTCGCTCGTCGAGCACCTTGAGGACTGCCAACGGATGCGGATCGTGGTTGAGCAACCCAACGTGAATGCGTCACGATCCGAATTCAGCGTCACAGGGGACCGTATCCAATTTGGGCTCTCAGCGATCAAGGGTTGCAGCCAGACCGCAGCCGAGGGGATCGCGCGAGAACGAGACGCTCGGGGGCCCTTCAAAGATATCTTTGATTTGTGCAAACGTGTCGACCCGGTCACTCTCGGACGCTCAAGCCTCGAGTCACTCATCCGGGCCGGTGCTCTCGATTGCTTCCAGGCTCGCCGCTCTCAACTGATGGCAGTGATCGACAAAGCTCTTCAAGGGGGCGCTGCTGCGGCCAAAGATAAACGAAGCGGGCAACTGAATCTCTTCGACGACTTGGTAGAAGAGGATTCCGCCTCAGCAGCGTCGTTACCCGATATCGCTGAGTTTCCAGACAAAGAACGACTGGCGATGGAAAAGGAGGTTCTCGGCTACTATCTCTCTTCGCATCCCCTCGCCGCACATGAACGCCTACTGAAATCGTTCTGCACTCACAATGCCACAACCGCTCGTAGCCTAGGCAACCGCACCGAGGTTTGGATGGGCGGCGTGATTTCCTCGATCAAACTCGCTCACACGCGGAATCCGAAACCGGGAAAACCCTCGAAGTATGCCAATTTTGATCTCGAGGATCTCGAGGGGATCGTGCGCTCGATCGCATGGCCAGACACGTACGAAAAATTCGCACCTTTCATTCAACCGGATACCATCGCACTGATCCGCGGACGTATCGATAAACGGGGCGAAGATGAAATCAACCTGATCGTCGATGATGTGGTACCAATCGAGGAGGCCGATCAGAAGTTCACATCGGGCATCCATATCTTGTTCGACGAACAGAAACATCCACAGGATCTGATCTCCGATATCGAGGAGATTCTCCGAGGTTATCCAGGTGATCGCGAGGTCAAGATCGCAGTGCGATTGGCCGAAGGCCCCACGGTTCACATCCAAGTCGGCAAGCAGCGAGTTTCCATCGAAAGCGAGTTGCGCCAACGATTGGACGATCTGCTCGGAGAGCCCAGCCATCGCCTGATTTTCAACAAACCAAAACTCGGGGACAACAACGGTAGCCAACCCTACCGCCGACGATGATTCCATTACCTATCGATCCTTTTCTGGCGGAGATTCGATCGGCTGTTGTGCAATCTCCGATCGTCTTGGTGGATGCCCCCCCCGGGTCTGGAAAAACGACTCGTGTTGCCCCCGCGCTTCTGGATTTGGCCTCGAATGGTCAGAAAACCTATTTGCTGCAGCCGAGAAGGCTCGCTGCTCGATCCGTCGCATCCCGGATCGCGGCGGAACGGGACGAACGCCTCGGAGAAAGATTCGGATACGCAGTCCGCTTCGACCAACAAGTGTCCCGGGATACGCAATTGATCGTGGCCACCGAAGGGATCTTGATTCGCAAACTGCAGGATGACCCCACTCTGGCGAATGTGAAGATCGTCTTGCTAGACGAGTTCCACGAACGCTCTCTCGATGCGGATCTTCTGCTGGCGATGCTTCGTCGCGTGCAGCAGTCAGTGCGAGACGACCTGCGCATCGTCGTGATGTCGGCCACGTTAGATCGAGCCTTCATGCATTCGTCGCTTGGAGATGTCCCCATGATCTCGGTTCCGACCAATCAGTATCCTGTCTCGATTCGTTTCCGACCTCCCAATCCTCAGGTTTCGATCGTCGAGCACATGGCAGAGGTAATCGAAGATGTTTCAGTTCAGCATGATGGCGATGTCCTGGCATTTCTACCGGGATCCGGCGAAATACTTCGGTGCATCGACTTGTTAAGAAAACGGCGACTCGATCGCGACTTTGACTTGTTGCCTCTTTATGGGTCGATGCCGATCGACGAGCAGGCCAAGGCGATTGAAATGGGGCCGCGCAGAAGGATTGTTGTTGCTACCAATGTGGCTGAGACATCGCTAACGATTCCAGGGGTGCGCACGGTGGTGGATAGCGGCCAGGCGAGAGTACTGCGATTTTTTCCTGATGTGGGGCTGGATCGGTTGGTTCTCGAAAACATCAGTGGAGCGTCGGCCACGCAGCGTTCCGGTCGAGCAGGGCGCGTAGCGCCTGGTACCTGCTATCGCCTTTGGTCCGAAGCTTCGGATCGATCGCGAGCGGCATTCCTCGAACCGGAAATTCGTCGCGTCGATCTATCGGGTGCGATTCTCGAGTTGGTAGCTTGGGGGGAAGGTCTCGGAGCCGATATGCCGTGGCTCGAACCTCCTCGCAGCGAATCGATCGATTCGGCACAGAGGCTTCTGGAGCGACTCGGCGCGATCGCTCGCGATCGGATTACGGATCTTGGCAAGCAAATGGTCCGACTTCCTCTTCCACCAAGGTTGTCTCGCATTGCGGTGGAAGCGGCTCGCTGTGGATGTCTCGACCAAGCATGTTGGCTGGTTGCTATGCTTTCGGATCGAGATCCCTTCGATCGCATGGACCGACGTCGTCCCTCGGATTCGCGCAACGTTCCAACTTCGAAAACATTGCGATGGACAAGTGACTGCATCGAGCGGCTTCACGCCATCGAACAATTCCGTCGCACCGGCGAGGATGCCACACCGTTCGGTACTGTGCACCGCAACGCCGTCCGTACGATCGACCAGTCAGCTCACCAGATTCGGCAGATGTGCCAAGGCTTGGAGCGGACACCTGAGCAATCATCCTTTACATCTACTGAGACTCTAGAACGCATCCTCTTATCCGGATACCCGGATCGATTAGCCCGTCGGCGCCAGCGAGGCAAACCGCAGGGACTGATGGTAGGAGGTAAGGGAGTGGTCATCGGTCCGCAAAGCGGCGTCGCCGAACCGGAGTTGTTTCTCTGCATCGATGTCGAGCAGAAGCCTGGGGATGCAGTCGTTCGACAAGCTAGCCGTATCGAAGCGGATTGGTTGCAGGGCGATAATTGGATCGAGCGCGACGATCTATTTTTTCATCCGACACAGAAGCAGGTCGTAGCGAGACACAGGATCCTCTGGATTGATCTTGTCCTATCTGAAACCCCGACTCAGGTATCTGATGAAGACGAAGCGCAACGCGTGTTGTCCAGCGCCGTGAAATCTCACTGGGAGCAGTCCTTCCCCAAAGACGATGCGCAACTCCTGCAGTGGATCGAGCGAGTTCATTCGCTTCGCGCGTGGATGCCGGAATTGGAACTTCCAGAAATCGATATTTCGGTGTTGCATCAGGTCGCTTTTGAGTTGTGTCGTGGAAAGCGATCGTTGGCCGATGTACGCAGTGCACCGTGGCTGGATTGGCTGACGAGCCGGTTGACCAACGATCAAAATCGAGCGCTCGATCGCGAAGCACCTGAGAGGATCCAAGTTCCTTCGGGAAGTTGGATTCGATTGGAGTATTCTTCCGGAAAACCTCCTGTTCTCGCCGTCAAAATCCAGGAAGTTTTCTCATGGACGGCCACCCCGCGTATTGCTGGAGGGAGAGTCCCACTGCTGTTGCATTTGCTCGCCCCGAATATGCGTCCGCAGCAAGTTACCGACGATTTAGCGTCGTTTTGGCGGCAAGGATATGCCGAAGTGAAAAAGGAACTCAAGCGTCGGTATCCCAAACATGCCTGGCCCGACGATCCTCTCACCGCATCACCTGGGCGAAAGTGATTCGCGGCACCCCTTTGGAATCCCCTTTTGCAACAGCAGTGAAAACACTTATACTTCCTTTCTTCTGGCCGTGCTCACCGCAAGATTGTAGCTTCGCATAGCAGCGGCTTAATTCTTGGCTAAGGATCAAACACTTATGAAATCGCTTTTCCGCCGGTTCGCTATTCGAGCCGCATTGATTGCGTCTGCCTGCTGTTACGGTGTTGCCGACCAGGCCCGTTGCGATGATCTTTTGACGATTGGCTCCGAGGCACCGGCGCTCGATGTCGAGCATTGGGTCCAAAACGGCGAGGGGAAATTCAAGAAAGTCTCGAAGTTCGAAAAGGACAAGGTTTACGTGGTTGAGTTTTGGGCTACTTGGTGTGGTCCTTGTATCATGAGCATGCCCCACATTGTCGAGACGCAAAAGAAGTATGCCGATAAGGGGGTGCAGATCGTCAGCATCAGCGACGAGGATCTGCAAACCGTTGAGGAATTCCTGGAGAGAGAACTGCCTCCTCAGATCTCAGAGGAATCCAAAGATCTTTCTAACTTCAAGGATCTGACCAAGTCCTACTGCTTGACCACGGACCCAGATGGTTCGTCGAGCAAGGACTATATGCAAGCCGCCCGCCAGAATGGAATTCCGTGTGCATTCATCGTTGGCAAAGATGCGAAGATCGAATGGATCGGTCATCCGATGGAAATGGATGAACCGCTCGATATGGTCGTTGCAGGCAAATGGGATCGCGAAAAATTTGCGACTGAGTTCAAGGAACGCCAAGAGCAAGAAGCCCTCATGCAGGACGCTCAAACCCAGGTTGTCGGGTTGTTCCGCAAGAAGAAATTCCCGGAAGCCTTGGCAAAGCTCGATGAATTCATCGAAAAGGCCAAACAACCTGAAATGAAGCTCAATCTGCTGATGTTCAAGCTGAATGTTCATCAAGCGGCAAACAGCGATCCTTCTGAAGTAAACGCCACGTTCGAATCCGCGTTCAAGCTGGCTGCTGACGATCCCATGATGGCCAACCAAATCGCGTGGACCGTGTGGGAGATGAAGGAAGCGGGCCGTATCGAGAGCAAGGACATTTTGAAAGGCGCGCTCGACTTGGCACGAAAGGCGAGTTCCAAGCAGGAAGGAAACATGAAAGCGATGGTCCTCGATACCGTAGCTCACCTCGAGTACGCGCTCGGCAACGGCCAGGAGGCACTCAAGGTCCAGGAAGAGGCGGTTTCCTTGGCCGATGCTCAAGGCAAGGAGCAACTGACCGAATTCCTCGAAGAGCTTCGCGAAGAATTCGGCAAGAAGAAGTAAGTCACTTCTCCTAGTAAAACCTTGAAAGGCTGGGTTCAATGAGTCCAGCCTTTTTGGTTTGCGCAGAGAGACAAAGACTGCGGGTTAGTTCAAAGTCTTTAGCTGCCTTCGGGTGCAAGTCGTGCGGCCGTTACGATCGCCTCGGTCATGCCTCCTGCGTTGGCGATCCCCCTCCATGCAATGTCGTGCGCGGTCCCGTGGGCGACGCTGGTACGCACAATCGGAAGGCCCAAAGTGATATTCACCGCTTCAAACATATCGAGCAGTTTCAGCGCGATATGTCCTTGATCGTGATACATCGCTACTACAGCATCGTAATCACCACGGGCTGCAGCAGGCATGAGGGTGTCGACTGGCAATGGCCCAAAAACATGCCAGCCTGCCTGTACAGCTTTTTCAACGGCAGGTCGTATGAGCGTCGACTCTTCCGTTCCAAAACGCCCTGACTCACCCGCGTGCGGATTGAGAGCAGCAACAGCGATTCGGGGCTCTGGAGGCAAGTGCATGTTCGCCCTGAGTTTGCTGAAAAAGGCTTGCGTGAGGGCAATGGTTTGGTAAATGCCTTCCACGCTCAAACGATCGAAGACCTCGCGGAGTGCGCAGTGCAACGTCACATGCACGACTCCCAGGCCCGCTCTACCGCCGTGATGCGGTTTGCCTGGAGTCAAGTAAAGCATCATGGCCGAATCCTTCACACTGCAAAGATGAGCGAGCAATTCCGTATGGCCAGGCCAATCGTGGCCAGCGCCGCTCAAGGCCACTTTGTGCAACGGCCCCGTAACCAAACCTTGCAACTCACTTTGCAAGCAGAGTTTTGTGCCACGTACTACGTAATCGTAAGCGGCTTGGCCGGCGCGCGGTTCAATCGCCGGGGACCAGTTGGGACCTACCCATTGATCGACATCGTCAGCACCGGTCTCAAGACACAGCAGCGTTTGCTTAAGGTCTATCGAACCCGCGTTGTACAAGTTCCTGGCCGTTTGCATGGATTCAACGGATCGAATCTCAAGGGGCAAATCTCGCAATCGAGCCGCCATCTGCAAAACGCGACTATTCCCTAATGCAATGGGCACACACTCCTGTTGCGGAATCCCCGTAGCGATAGAACCGACGACGATTTCAGGGCCGATGCCGGTTGGATCCCCAACGCTGATCCCGATCCATTTTCGAGAAGATTCCGATGGAGTGTTCATGACCTTCTCTTCGCGGACCGAGCGAGCGCCTTACGAATTGCTCGGTCTAGTTCCCCGGGCTTGGTGGGACGTACCCAATAGTCGAATACGTTCCCATCGGCATCGAGCAATATGGTAGTGGGGTACGAAAAACCGCGTTGCCCAAGCAGCCTCGCTATCCTGATTCGAGAGTATTCAACGGGATCGCAGTATATCGGGGAGTCGCTTCCTGCCCCGTCCATGAAGGACAACGTGTCCTGACGGAGTTGAGTCACATCGTCCGGCGCGGCTTGAGCGCAGCTAATGCTCGCAATCCGCACAAGCTTGCCGTCGACGTACTTCTCCATAAGCCCGAGGATTTCGGGGTATTCGGTTCGGCATGGCGGGCACCACGGACCCCAGAAATGAAGAAGCACGAGCTTACCCCGCTCCTTTTCCAAGACGAATGGAGTCTCTGTATGGGCAAGTGCTGGCAAATCGAGATCCAACACGGATTGCCCGATGACTTTGCGACGATCGCTCCCCAAATAGATCAGAAAACAGAGTCCGCTGAGCATGAACAGTCCTGCCCAAAACAGATAGCGATAGGCGGGTTTGGGGCGATCGTCGAGCGTGATAGTTGAGGAGGAAGCCATGAGATCGTGGTGCAGGCGAATGGAGTGTAACGAGCCAGATACTGTTTCAATTGGCTCTAAGACGATACACTCTAAACTCGGGCGTTGA
>JBILVV010000176.1:0-9209 GCA_044370255.1 Pirellula sp. | reverse complement strand
GCTGGCTCCCAAACTGGCAAGCTCCAGCATTTCGTCATAGCTGATCAGATCCATCTGCCTCGCTTCGGGGAGCAATCGCGGATCGGTTGTATAGACGCCATCCACATCGGTATAGATTTCGCAGGCGTCCGCGCCGAGAACTGCGGCGAGCGCGACCGCAGTGGTATCGCTTCCACCGCGACCCAGCGTGGTGATATTGAAATCGTCGTCCACACCTTGGAACCCCGCCGCGATCACAATGTTGCCTGCATCGAGCAACTTTCGAATGCGTTCGGTGGAAATGGTTTTGATGCGAGCCTTAGTAAACGAGTTGTCGGTCCGAATCCCCATCTGGGCACCGGTAAGCGAAATCGCGCGATATCCAAAACGATGGACCGCCATCGCCATCAACGCGACACTGACCTGTTCGCCTGTGCTCAAAAGCATGTCCATTTCGCGAGCTGGAGGCTCGTCGTTGATCTGCTTCGCAAGATCGATCAAGTGATCAGTCTCATGGCCCATGGCGCTGACCACGACGACCACTTGGTTTCCTTCCTGCTGAGCGCGTATGGCCTTGCGCGCCGCCGATTGGATTTTCTCCGGAGTTGCAACACTGGTGCCGCCGAATTTTTGGACAATGAGTGACATCGTATCGAAAGGTTAAATGAGTAAGCGTGAGCGAGGGAAGGCGCACGTCGCTTGCGACATATTACTTTTTGCATCCCTCGCTTACGCGTTGGGTTATGAGAATCCCTGATAAACCAAATTTATGAGAGTCGGTGACCGTAAGATCGCAACTCCAGAAATCAACAACACGGCAGGATGATACCAAGTCGCTGAAATTTGGAAATTCTCAATCGCTGCTTTCCGCATCGACAACGGCGAAACAGCTAGCGATAGAGGACTGGACCTGATGCTGGCCGGGCTGCAATGCCACGCTCCGACTCGCCCGTTTCCGCATTTCCAGAATCCATGCCTCTGTTGGCGGGTATTTCACCATCCTTAGCCATCGCTGCGAAGGACTGGTCCAGTTGATCTTTTGCTGCCTGAACCCGCGGATCCTGGGAATGCTCGGATGCAAGCCGTCCCAAAGTCATCCGGGCCTGAACCAACTCCCCCATTCGATACTGGGTGTTGAGAATCTCCAAATGTCGATCGAGTTGACCCGTCGGTAAACGTTCCGACGCCCGTGCCAAGAGCGCGGCGGCTTCCTGCGGACGATTCAAATCGGCAAAGACCAAACCTCGAAACAACATGTGCTCGGGATCGTCTCGAACAGCCCCGTGCAAATCAGCCATCCGATCCAAGGTCGCTAACGCCCGCTCCGGTTTCCCCTGGCGACGATAGAGCTCCGCGATCGCCACTTGCACCTTAGGATAATCGCTCCGAATCAGTAGTGCTCGATGGTAACATTCCAACGAATCGACCCACTCACCAGCGGACCGATGCGTGTCCCCTAGCAACGCCCACGCGCGGGCATGGTTTCGGTTCCCCGACAAAACATCCAGCCCCAGTTTCTTCGCTGCCGCATAGTCTCCAAGCTCTTGGTACATCTCTCCGAGTTGAATCGCATACTCAGGGTTGCGGCCAGAGAGTCGAAGCGCTTCACTCATGTGCTGAGTCGCTTTCTGCTTATCACCGCGCTGCCACAACGTCATCGCATATCCCCATTGAGCACGCTCGTCGAGCGGAGATAACGCAAGGGCCTGAGAAAACAGAAGCTCCGCATCCTGATCCCGAGATCGCTGAAGAGCATCGGCTCCCCGCAACGACAACTGTCGAGCAGTCACCAGCGACTTGTTGCTGGTGTCCCCCCTCAAGACACGGCATCCACTGATTCCGAGAAGAATGGCCAACAGCAGGAACCATGCGCAGGGAATCTCCACTCGCATATGCAAACAGCGAGAAAAGGATTCCTCAAATCGATCGATGCCCTTGTAGTGAGCAATCATGAATAACGCATTACCTGCTTCCTTCACAATGAACTGCTTCCCGCACTTTCTTGTAGCAAAGCAGAACTCCTTAACTCAAGCCCCTTCACCATGCCTGCCTTGCCAATCGATCCAATTCCGCCCAGTTTGCCTTGATTCCATGTGGCGGTTTCTCTAACTCCTAGGTTTCGGTCTTGATCATCACCCGACACGTAAGTCGCGAACCGCAAGCCCGAAATAGAGGCTAAATTCGAATGATGCCTATGTTGAAGCGATCGATAGTTGCTAGCAAAACGAAATCGTTTTCGCTGGCCTTAGGTGGGCTTGTGCTCTCAATGGCCTACGGCCAAATCGCCGCTGGCCAAAATACGGGAGGCCAAAATACGGGAGGCCAAATCGCAGGCGATCGGGTCGCTGAAGATGAAGCTCCGAGTGCTAGCTCCCTCGATGATACCAAAGGGTTGATCGTCCGCTCGTTTACCCAAGCTCGCAATGCATTCAGCAATCAGCAGTGGGACCAAGCATCGGCTTTATTTCGGGAAGTGAGTAAGGCATGCCCAGGCTCCCCGTTGGCTCTCGAATCGAATTACTATGCAATGCTCGCAGACGGGAAGCTTCAGGATCCCAAGACTTACGAGTCCATGTTGCAATGGCTGCGCGATGCCAAGTCGTTGCAGGATCGCATCGCACTGGCGAAACGAACAGCACCCGCAACATGGGAATCGTGGATCGCTAATACGCACCTTCTGGCCGCGCAGTACGAACGTCAGCAACGGCAGACGGAACTCGCCGAACGGAGACTCCACGGGTTGCTTCAAATCCCAGGAAGTGAGCGATCCACCGAATGGGCATGGCCGTCTAAAGGAGATGTAGCCGCAAATGCTTGGCTCGAACTCGGACTGGTCGCACAGGAATGCCGCCATGACTGGCAAAAGTCTTTGGAGTACCTTCAAAACGCGATTCAAGCAAGCCGCGAAGGTTCCGAGTTGCACTGCCGGGCACGGACTGCACTTGTCAAGTCGCATATCCATTTGTCGGAACCGCAACAGGTGATCGAGGGGATCGAGCAACTGGAAAAAGTGGCTCCGAATCCCACATGGCGCACTCGGTCGGCGTTGCTGCGAAGCGAAGCGGCTCGGGCGAATCACGATGCCTCGGCCTTTGCGCAGGCACTCCAGCCCGCAATCGAATGGACGTTGGCAGGGCAAACGGATTTGACTACCGCATACGAACTGGCGCTCGCATTGATCGAAGCCCGCGATGATGAACATGCCGACGCACTGCTCCATCATGTCATCGAACGTGAGTCCAAACACCCCCTCGCAATCGAAGCTCGGATCCGGTTGGCTAGGGGTGCTATTCAGAGTCACGATTGGCAAGTAGCAAAAGAACGTCTGGACCAAGCCATCGATTTGGGATGCTCCCGCACTTGGATTCCCCACGCACGGTTGGCCCGCGGGCAGGTGCTGCTGGAACTCGGACTCCCCGAAGCGGCCCACGATGATTTGGTGATCGCGCTGCAAAACCTCCAAATCGACGAAAATACGTCTGACTTAAACACACCCGTAGACAATATCGAGTTGGAGACCGCGATCCGATTCGAATTGGGGGAAGCTCTCTTGCAGCGACAGCAATGGGACGACGCCAATAAACATTGGGAAGTCCTGATAAAGCGATTTCCAGATTCCGATGCCCATCCTCCCAAGTGGATGGCTCGCGTCTGGCTCCATCAAGCAGAAATGCAAGCATTGAGACAAAACTGGGCCGAGGCGGAAACAATCGTTTCCCGAATTCAGTCCCAGTTTCCCGAATGCGATTGTCGGGATGATGTCGATTATATCAAAGCGCGTTGTTTTATTTCCAAGGCGCGTTTCGATGATGCTCGACAACTTCTCGACCGCATCGCTCGGGAACCAACTCATGCTTCGCCCGATCTGGCTGCAAGAACCAGGTGGATGATGGGAGAGACGTTTCTGATGCAGCGGCGGTACGCGGAGGCTTTGCAAGCATACGAGGGAGTCTTGGGAACGGGGAGCAGTCTGTATTGGCAATCGGCGGCACGGATGCAGATCGGCCAATGCTATGAATTGTTACGCGATGCTTCGGCGGCTCGTAGCGCATACCAAAGTCTTTTGGACGCGGATGCTGATGGAGTCTTCAGTGCCATGGCGCAGCAGAAACTAGCTTCCTTGGAACCGACCACCTTATCACCCACACTCGTACCACCACTGCCACCGACACTTCAGAGCAACCGAACATCCAACGCATCCCCAGTTGGCAAACAAAGATGACCTCCCACGTATGCCTCTCCGCAGTACGATGCGCATGGTACGGCTGGTTCGCCGTGCTAGCGTTGACCTGCGCGCCGTCGGCTCTGGGGCAAGGAAATTCGTGGCGGCCGAGTGCTCAATTTCCTAACGGTTCTCAAGCTACCAGCGGATTCCCTTCGAACAACGGGACACTCAATCCAAACGCTGGGAATGTCAGCTACGGTAACCCGAACAACATGAATGCCATGGGTGGGAGGATCGATCCGCGGGTCGCGTCTTTACCCAACGCCAACTCTCCTAGTCCACCTGCGGGTATGGCTGTAACGAGCGCTCGTCCCGACGGATCCTCGGACACCGCGAATGCCGACGGCAAGATCCCGGTTCGCAATCTGTTGCAGATTTTCCACGATGGCGGGTTGATGATGTACCCGATCGCATTGTGCTCGTTTGCGTTGATGGTGTTCTCGTTTGAGCGATTGATCCACTTGCGCAGGGGACGGGTAATTCCACGACCGTTCGTGAATCGATTGATCGAGCAGCTACAACAGCAACAAATCGATCGCGAAGAAGGGATCGAATTGTGTGAGAAGAATTCCAATCCCATGTCGCGAATTATGATGGCGGCCCTCAAACGCTATGGCAAATCCGCCGTCGAAGTGGAGCAGGCGGTTCTCGATGCGGGTGAGCGAGAGAGCAACCATCTGAAAAAATATATGCGTCTTCTCAGCGCGATCAGCAACATCGCTCCGCTTCTCGGTTTGCTCGGTACGGTGATGGGAATGATCCAATCGTTCAACGACATCTCAAACTCTCAAGCGATGGGACGACCGGAGATGCTTGCAGGTGGAATCAGCCAAGCGCTGTTGACCACGGCCGCAGGCTTGCTCGTCGCGATACCTGCCTATGCAATGTACGTTTATTTCGTAGGACACATCGATCGCTTGATCATCGAAATGGATCACCATGCGCAGCGCTTGGTCGATGTGGTCAGTGCGGAAGGTCTTCAGGAAAGCGACTCGGGCCGCTCTCGTAGCCGATCGCGCAAGGCTGCTTGAATTCGGGGAGGATAGTCGACGATGCCTCTCAAAACGAGCTCCGAAGAACTGCCAGCCATCAATCTCACGAGCATGATTGACGTGCTGTTTCTGTTGATCATCTTTTTTATGGTTGGCACACGATTCTCCGAGAGTGAACGACAGATTCAGTTGACTCTTCCCAAGGCATCCTCACCGACCTCGATGGCCGCTCAACCCTCTCCCAAGGTCGTAACGATGTACGCCGACGGGAGCATCGAACTCGATGGCCAGAGGATGAATGCAGATCAATTGACCAGTATTCTCATTCCCGCTGTTCAGAATTATCCTGATGTGCGTGTCCAATTGCGCGCCGATGCCGGTGGCTCTGTCATGCAGGCATCGCAGGTCATGGAAGCCATCAGCCGAGCAGGGGTCAAGAACGTTGGATGGACCATGACCGCTTCGCGCATGCCCAACGCGCCGATTCGGTAGCGATCATGAACCACACCGGGCACATCGTTGACCAGATTACCACCGGTTGGTGGATCGCGACGATCGGAGCTCCACCCGCTAGCCGTGCGTGGGCAATCATCTTGGGGGTTGTCTTCGCGATCATCGCCCTAAGTCTGCTGATCGCATCTTGGACACGATGGGGGCAAACCAAACCGCTCGCCAAATGTGTCGGCATCGCCGTGTTGGCTCATATATGGCTCCTGATGTACGCTTACGGGACTCGCATTGTCTCACCCGGTTTCGGGCCGGGTTCGGATGGTGGGGTCCGGCAGTCGAGCGATCCGCCAGCCACGTTTGCTTGGGAAGGAGTGACCACTTCCCCAATCGCCGCAACGTCCCCGAATGCCGCAACCTTATCAGACCAATCATCCACCCCGTCACTAAATGAAGATCAACTCTCCGAAAATAATAGAACCGCCGATACGCTCACTTCCGCTGCACAACCCTGGGAACTGGCTTCATCGCGACCTGTTTCTGAACAAGTAGATGCACCGAAGTTGCCCAAGGATTCGCCGCATCTCGAAGAGTCACAACAACGGGAAACGCCACCCATCGAAGGATTGATGGAACTCACGGAAACACTCACCGAGGGTGAGCTGTTGAGCCTTGCGGACTTGCCAATCGATCCGACTCTGCCGCCTGCATCGGTGGTGCCGCCCACTCCTGCGGTTGCTCCATCGTCACCAGTGCGTAGTGCAGCCTCACTCGCCAATGTGCCGGTGATGTATCGCATGCGAATGTCTCCCGAGCGATCGCAGTACGCGGCCAGCCTCGGCGGAGATGCCTCGACAGAAACCGCTGTGCAGAATGGCTTGAGTTGGCTTGCACGCTCGCAATCGCCCGATGGATCGTGGAGTGCTCAGCAGTTCGGTGCAGGGAGCAATGATCGAGGGGCTGCATCGGAGCCTGAAGGTCGATACCGGGCTAATGCCGGCCAACGCGCGGACACCGCGATGACGGGACTAGCCCTTCTGGCGTTCCTCGGTGCAGGACACACCCATCGCGATGGGTATTACGCCGAGACCGTGAAAAAAGGTTTGCAATATCTGACCTCGCAGCAGTTCCCCTCTGGAGATCTCTCAGGTCGCAATCAGATTGGGCAGGAACCGACCGTTCGTTATGCGCGCATGTATAGCCACGGCATGGCGGGGCTTGCGATCGCTGAAGCATACGCGATGACAGGCGATGCATCGCTACTCCCAGCCTTGCAAGGATCCGCAGCCTATTCCCTTCAAGCGATGAATTCCAGAACAGGAGGATGGCGTTACGATTTCGCAAGCGATGACCCAGGAGATACGAGTCAATTCGGATGGCAAGCGATGCTGCTCAACAGTGCATCCAAGAGTCGTGCCATCGCGATTCCAGGGCCAAGTCGATTGGGCCTGCAACGCTTTCTCGATTCGGTGAGTACCGGACGGCATGGAGGACTCGCCGTGTATCGCAATATTACCCAAGGAGCACCTGCACCCGTCTCCGCGGCCACGCCTGCAATGACTGCCGAGGCGATGGCGATGCGGTGCATGCTGGAACTGCCCATCTCTGCAAGCGCCGCCAGAGAGGCTCAGGAAATGATTCTGGCCAATTTGCCAGGGACCAGCCAAGAGAATCTCTACTATTGGTACTACGCAGCCTTAGCCATGTTCCAACTTCGCAGCCAATCCAACTTGTCGTATGGAGCGAGAACAGGCTCTGCGACCCATGCGGCTTGGGAACGATGGAACGACGCCATGAAACGTCAGCTATGCGGCTCACAAATTGTCCGCGGCCCGGATGCAGGGTCATGGAACCCTAGCTGTGTCTGGGGTTCATACGGCGGCCGAGTTTATTCGACGGCGACCGCATGCATGTGTTTAGAGGTCTACTATCGATACCTGCCGCTGTACCACGAGATCGCGAACGATGTAGGTACAGCAGTGATTTCGAAATGAAGGATCTTGCCGACAACCCCACAGTTGCTCCGTTGGGTACTATTCCGGCAACCGAGCTTCCGCAACCTTCGGCAACGGTCCCGTCAAAGCCTTCATGAACGCAACCAAATCCGCCTTGTCCTGGTCGGTCAGATCGAGCTTCTTGATCTTGTCGCTGAGGTAAGGATTGGGATGACCACCTTTGGCGTACCATTCAACCACTTCTTCGAGCGTCTTTTGGCTTCCATCGTGCATGTACGGAGCGTTGAGCTCGATGTTGCGAAGGGTAGGAGTCTTGAATGCGCCCTTATCCTTCTCCATCTTGGTCTGGTTGTAGCGACCCAGATCAGGTTCCTTGGCATCCATGCCGACGCCCAGATTGTGATACAACTCATCGGAGAAGTTCGCGCCGACGTGACATGCAGAGCAGTTCGACTTGGTGCTGAAGAACAGGTCGCGTCCACGCTTCGCCGATTCGCTCATCGGGTGAGCGTCGCTGAGTTTCTTCAGTGCGACAAACTTTTCGTAGTTCTGTGGATCGTCTGACTTGAAGCTGTCTACGTCTTCGAGTTCTTCCTTGAAGGCTTCTTCGAACTTGCGAAGGGGCTCGTAGTAGTCATAGGGACTGGCCCCCGTGACGATGGTTCGCTCGAACGCAGCGATCGCCTTGCCGACATGATCGATCGTTGGGGCGGCACCGAAGACTTTCTCGAACTGGATGCGGTAGCCTTCATTGGCTGCAACGAACTTCACGACTGCTGCGTGGGTATTACCCATCTCGATTGGGTTGGCGATAGGACCAACGGCTTGCTCTTCCAGGCTCTTTGCGCGACCGTCCCAAAACTGGGCCTTGCTGAGAATGCGATTGAAGGAGGTTGGGGAATTTCTGTTACCGGTTTGTCCTTTCACCCCCACACCGAACTGCGTGTTGGCTCCGTAACCCGCGGCTGGAGAATGGCAATCCGCACAGCTCACGGTTCCATCGACCGACAATCGGCGGTCGAAGTATAGCTGTCGACCGAGTTCGATTTTGGCCCGGGTCAGTGGGTTGTCCGAGGGAATATAGATCGCTTCCTTGCCCGCAGCCAAACCTTCCGGAAGATCCACGGACAACTCGGCGTGGTTTGCGGGATCGCTGAGGAATTTTTTGATCTCAGCGACTTTCAGTGGCCCCGCCCCAGAAATGCCCGAGGTAAGAGCAGGGTCGCCAAGCCGAACATTTTCCACGGCTAGAGCCGTCGCACCAGCGATGATACCCAAGGCAACGAACGAGCTGTATTTCAAAGTGACTTTCATCGGAAACTCCGAAGAGGAACAATAAATTTGGAGGCCAAGAAAAATAGGGGACCGACAGAAAGCAACAGCACTTCTGCAGGATAACCTCACGGGAAAGTATAGCTTGCAGGCAAGACTGTAGAAAGAAAGCCGCAATAGAGGTCGCCGGCTTAACGGAGGTGGGAAAGAGGACGGTCTGATCGGTCTGATCGGTCTGATCGGTCTGATCGGTCTGATCGGTCTGATCAGTCGGATCGGTCGGATCCTGTGCTTTGTTGTGGCGGTGGCGTGAACTTGGGAGCGTCGTCCTCGATTGGT
>JBILVV010000212.1:0-7976 GCA_044370255.1 Pirellula sp. | reverse complement strand
AGCCTTCTACAACATCATGGCCATCCCGGTAGTGGACGACAACAACCACATGATGGGGATCATTACACACGACGACGTGATCGACGTGGTGCGCGAGGAGGCGGCCGAGGAAATGCAAAAGATCGCGGCCGTGGAACCGTTGACCGACTCGTACCTGCGCACCCCTTTGATGATCTTGTCATGGAAGCGCGGGATTTGGCTGATCATCCTGTTTGTGGCTGCCCTTTCGACTGCTTTCGCCTTGCGCAGTTACCAGACCGAGTTGGAGCTGTTTGATTGGCTCGTTCTGTTTATCCCGCTCGTGATCAGTTGCGGAGGAAACTCCGGAAGTCAATCGTCCACGTTGATTATCTCGGCACTTGCGACCAAGGACATCGATCTATCGGACTGGTCCAAAATTGTGAAGCGTGAATTGGTGATGGGGTTGGTGCTCGGGGGTGCGATGGGTATCTTTGGTTACCTGTGCGCGCTGTTGCTAGCGCCCACACCGATCGATGCACTCGTGATTCCAGTGACGATTCTCTGTGTTGTGATTTGTGGGACCTGTATGGGAAGCATGCTCCCGTTGATCTTCAAACGCTTTGGATTGGACCCTGCCTTGATGAGCAATCAGTTTGTCGCGGGGCTTAGCGATCTGCTCGGGATCCTGATCTATGTTCACATCGCCATGTTGTTCTTGGTATGAGCGAGTGGATTGAGTCCCCTTCCCATCGCTTGCGACAACGGACTTTCGATCCGATCGGCCATACGCTGAATCATCGCCAGGTCCTATCGCCGACCGGACGATTCGCCTATTTCGATACCCGGAATGCGGATGCCGAGATCATCTCTACCGATCGCATCGGCCGGCTCGATTTGCAAAGCGGCAAGGTTGATTGGATCTATCGTGTTGTTGATCCCAATCCGTTTGGTCCTGGGGTCGGCGCGGTGGCTTGCCATCCGCAGCGAGAACGATTGGTTTTCATACACGGGCTGCCCCACTGCGGTCCCGATTATCCCTACCGCGCGACTCGCAGATTTGGGGCAATCCTCGATGTGCGACATCCATTGCCAACGTGGATCGAGCATGCGGAAGCAAGATGCCTCGCTCTAGCACCTCCCCGCGGTGCCTTGCGAGGTGGAACACATGCGCACAGTTGGTCTGTCGATGGACGTGCGATCAGCTTCACCTACAACGATGCCTGGGTCGAACAACAACACCGATCAGGACATGGGCCTGCCGACTTGCGGACAGTGGGAGTGATGTGGTGCGACATGCGAGTCGAGGTCGCCTCGACCAGCCGCGAAGTAGATCGCGGCGAGAATTTTTCCGGCAATTCTCATGCGATGATAATCGCGAAGGTGGATACCTATCCAGCACCCGGTTCCGATGCGATCGAATCTGCCCGCGAAGAATGTTTCCTGGGACAAGTCAGCAATGCGATTGCGTTCATTGGACGAGTAAGGAGCGATCGGGGTGAAGCCGTCGACGAAGTCTTTGTCTCGCGTTGGCCGAATCATGCTACTTTGCTATCGGGGCTGAGCACTAGCCACTCCGATGGTCGTTTGGAGCCTCCTGCGTTTGTGACGACCGAACGAGTGACACGATCGGAGAACCGCGTCTTTCCCGGAATCAGCGCCCCTCGTTCCTGGCTGCTAGCTTCACCTGATGGTCACGCGGTCTATTGTCCTATGCGCGATGACGCGGGAGTAGTGCAGGTTGTGGAGGTCGATATCGGTTCGGGTCGGATCGAGTATTTGACTCACTTGGCAACTTCGATCGACAGTCCGCTCGCCCTCGACCGGAGCGGGACTCGAATCTCCTTGGTGTCGGATGGCCGAATTGGAATTCTCGACTTGGCGTCTCGCGAAGTGCGATGGAGTCCGGATTTGCGGGGGATTCTCGAGATCCCTTGGGGAGCAATCCATTTCTTGCACGATGGACAGGAATGTCTGTTTCATGCTTATTCGCGAAATCAAACGCCGAAATGGCAACAACTCTGGACGCTGGCCCTACACTGATGGGGAAGCGAGACGATCCACAAGCCCAGGGCGATATGCGGTCATGAACAAGCGAAACGATGTCGGTGGCGTGGTCCATGTCTATCAAAAGTACAATCCGGCCGAGTTCCCGAGCCCACTGGCCGAACCCCCGGATTTGGTTTCCAACGCTTTCGAGCACGCGCTCGCATATGGCAGTTATCGGGAACTGACCGAAGAGGAATTGGCCCGTGCGGTTCATTTGGACCCGAGCCAGATTGCAGGCTTCGGCCCTAGCATCGACGCGTTGCGAGCTATGCTCGAGGAACGCAAGCGGAAGATCCTCGAGACCTATCAAGTCGATGGTCTAGATAAAAAAGCTCAGGATCGATACGACAAGCAATCGCGGCGCGTTCGGCCTCCTGCCAAGCTCAAGGGTCTCTTCGATCGAGCGGTGCGGCAGCAGCAAATCTATCTCCTCGAGCAGCTTTGGTATCAAACCGATCGAACGAATCCCGACTTGGCCAGTGATATCCTGCATTTGATGGAGACATTAGGGGACAAGTACCAAATCGACGAATTGCTCAGCAAGTACACCTTCACAGGCCGACAGCGTATCGACATACCGGATGCGATCGAAGTCAAAAAGGAACTGGAGAAAATCGATGAGTTGCTCAAGCAACTCGAGGAGGCAGCCAAGACCGCGCAGATCGCTCTGATCGATATGGAAGCGTTGGCGGAGTTCGCACCGACTCAGGATCTCAACAACCTCGAAGAGATTCGGCAGCAGATCAACAACATGGTTCGGGAAATGGCCGAGCGACAGGGATTGGAGCGAAACGAATCAGGTGGTTTTCGATTGACTCCGAAAGCCTACAAGACATTCCAAGCGCAACTACTGGAACGGATCTTCTCGAATCTTCAAGCTTCCCGGAGCGGTCGACACGCAGGTCGCATCATGGGGGATGGGAGTGTGGAATTGCCGAGTACCAAGCCTTACGAATTCGGGGACTCGATCGCCAACGTGGATGTCGTTCAATCGGTTATCAACGCCATGCTTCGACGACCCGATGAGCGGCCTGTGCGTCTTTCGAGCGACGACCTCGAGGTTTTTAAGACGCGAAACTCACCCAAATGCGCGACAATCGTAGTCATGGATATGAGTGGATCGATGCGATATGACGGGCAGTACATCAACGTCAAGCGGATGGCTCTCGCCCTGCAGGGACTGATCACGAGCGAGTATCCAGGCGACTTCCTGCGATTTATCGAAATGTTCACGTTCGCGAAACTGAGACGCCCCGGGGAGGTAGTCGATTTGATGCCCAAGCCGGTGACGATCCACCAACCGGTCGTTCGGCTCAAAGCCGACATGAGTCGCGACAACATCAGCGAGTCGGATATCCCGCCCCACTTTACCAACATCCAACATGCGTTGAGGTTGGCCAGGCAAAACCTTGCCACCGCCGACACCCTCAACAAACAAATCGTACTCATCACCGATGGGTTGCCGACGGCTCACTTCGAGGAAGAGACGTTGTTCCTCCTCTATCCACCTGATCCTCGCACCGAACAGCAGACGATGCGCGAAGCGATTCTGTGCGCCAAGGATGGGATCACGATCAACATTTTCTTGGTCCCGAGCTGGTCGCAGTCGGAGGAGGATATCCGGTTCGCGTATCGCATGGCGGAACAGACCAAGGGGCGAGTCTTCTTCACGGCGGGTAAGGATCTCGATCGATTCGTTTTGTGGGACTACATCGATCGCAAGCGAGAGATTCTCGGATAGTAGTTGGATCCCTGGAGGTACCGTTTGCAACTCAGTTCGCTTTCGGGAAACTGACCAGTCCGTATTTGAAGACGGTTTCAATCCGCTGGAAACCTACGGATCGATACAGTTCAATTGCTCGAAGGTTATGGACGGTCACTTCGAGGGTTACATAGCGGCAGCCTGCGGCGTGAAAGCCGAGCAAGGCCTTTCGAATCAGTTCACGGCCTAACCCTCGACCGCGGGCGATGGGTACGACGGCAATATTTTGGATCGCCCCATGCACAGGCCCTTGACGGAGTCCTTGGATGGTCCCCAGCGGAGCCTCCCAAGGTGTGCCCCCCCTCTCGATCGCAAGCCACGTTGATTCCGGAACAAACGAGTTTTTCCCTGCAATATCTCGCATCAACTGGCGGCATCCTTCGCGGTCCGCTAGGCAGGGAAAGACACTTCCGTCCATCTCATTTCGAAAGCTTTCCCATTTCGCCAAAGCGTGCATCCCCAAAAGCTTCGGGTGCCAGGGCAGAAAGGATATGTCGTCGCTTGCCGTCCGCTCCGAGATTCGGCAAGGTAAATCGACCCGCATCCGATAACGCTTGAAGAACACCGCCATATCGTGTTTTGATGAATCGCAGAGCTGGCTTTCGGTTGGTTTCAATCGAATTTCCCGTCGCTTTGTCGACGCTCGAGTCTTATACTAATCTACGGAAGAAATCGAGGAAACTCTGGCGCACGAATCATGTCGCAAACTCTACCATCTCTCCGCTTTCCCCCTTCACTCCGTTTTCAAGGGGTCGCAAAGTATATCAAAGGGGCGTTGCTAGTCGCTATCGCGCTTGCCGCGAAAGGTGAAGCACTAGCCGATGTCATCGAACTTCGCGATGGGGGAGTTTTGGTTGGGAAAGTCTTGAACCCAACCGGCGGCCAGACCGTCCGGATCGAGACCGAAGATGGATCGGTGATCGAAGTAGACCGAAAACTGGCACGTATTCGCGTCTCCATGGAAAGGGAACGGGAATACATCGACCGCGTAAAGCCTCGAGGAGATTCGCTCGAAGATCATCGAGCGGTGGTCGAGGAATGCGTGAAAGAGGGTTTGCTGACCCTGGCCAACGCTCATCGCGAGCGAATCGTCGAACTCGATCCGAGCGATAAGCAATCCTGGGCCCACCTCAAGTACTACAAAGACGAAGCCTCGGGAAAGTGGATGCGGAGTGAAGTGGTCATGCATCGACGTGGGAAAATCAAGGGTGAGAAAGGAAGGTGGTACACATGGCAAGAAAAGGCCCTCATGGACTTGGACCAAAAGTACACCGAACTGCGCGTGGCCGCCGAGAAGGAACTTCAAGTACGACTTCGCGGCTTGGACGGGAATCCGAAACAAAAATTGGAGGCCCAAGCCTATTTTCAAAATCTGAACGACCCGCTCTTGATCAACAAGCTACTGAAGCTATTCCGTGAGGATCGTTCGAAAGATCGCGCGTTCTACATGAAATTGCTGCAGCAGATGCCACCCCATGCGGTTGCGCCCACGATCATTTCCATCGCGATGGAGGAACAGGACATGACCTTTGTCAATGAAGCGATCAACTACGTGGAATCGTCCGATGATGTTGTAAGAGAAATGGCGTTGGCCGTGTTTGGAAAGAACTTGAAAAGCAATAAAACAAGGGATCGGGCCGCTTACTGCATGTCTTCCATAGCAGATGAACGATTCATCAGCATGCTGATCGGATCGCTTCTTTCTGAAGAATGGGTAGTTCCGGCAGGGCCTCCTGGTGCACTCAATGCAGGTGTTGGCCGCGATGGAGGAGTTGGATTCAACGCCGGTGCTCCGAAGCCGCAACAACGCATGGTTCAACATAAGCAGGTTTTATCGACCTTGTCTCAGTTGACCGGCCAAAATTTCGGCTTCGATGTGCAAGCTTGGCAGTATTGGTTCGCAAAGACCTACGCTCTCGAAAATCTTGATTTGCGGCGCGATGAGTACTAACTCGAGGTTCGGTTGAAGGTCGCCATTCTTGAATACATCTGTAGCAGCGGCGTTTTCCGCGATTGCGTTCCCGAAGGTAGCAGCACACCGTTGAACGCATTGCTCGGAGAGGGTTACGCGATGCTCTCAGCATTGACCAATGACATGATCGATGCGGGAGTGAATGTCTACTCCCCGCTCGAACAAACGATTGCCGCTTGGCCCCGATGGCGCACGTGGACCGATTCCCAATGGACCTGGTCACCTATTCCGTACGATCCTCAACGCTCGGTGGATGACGTGGCGGCTCGCTGGATCGAATTGTCGCACGGGTGCAACGCGGCAATCGTCATCGCTCCCGAACTCGATGGCATCCTCCCGAGAATCATTGCTCGTCTCAGAGATGCTGGAGTCTCGGTGCTGGCCAGCGATGAATTGTTCCTGACAACTGCCTGTGACCAATGGAGAACCTGCCAAGCATGGCGAGCATCGGCAATCAGGCATCCCGAAACCTGTTTGCTCAAAGAGTTTCTTCGCAATGCTGACCGATACCCCGAAGATCGATGCTGGGTTCTCAAACGCCGCGACAGCGCAGGTTGCGTAGGGTTGCAGCGATTTGAAAACGCCCGCGCACTTGTCAACATCGTTGCTCAGGATCGGGAACTTCAGGAGTCCAGCGACCGCTGGGTCGCGCAACCGTGGATTCCAGGGACCGCGGCTAGTATGGCGATTTTGTCCGGCGAGACGAATCGGGTCTTGGGAGCCTTTGCGCAACAAATTGAGCCGTGGTATGAGGAAGATGCCACTGAAGAAGCTACCGCCCAATGGGGATACTGTGGAGGGTCTGGGCCCGTTCCCGGCTTGACTCTCGAGGCCCTGGAACGCTTCGCCGACGATGTCCTCAGGGCAATCCCGGGCAAGCCACAAGGTTGGATCGGCATCGATTTCATCATGGAACCCGATGGGCAATGGTGTGCCGTCGAGGTCAATCCGCGTCTGACCACCAGTTACCTCGGCTATCGAAAATGGTACGGCCATCGGTTGGCTGGAAGCTGGGCTAGCGGTCGGGAACTCGAACGAAGTGTGGATTTCGATCGCGGCTATTCGCTTCCAAATGATCTGCAAGAGTTTCCGCGAGTACGCTTTTCTGTGGAAGCGTTCGAGGGATAATGGGTTAGATGCCAATGAGCACCTACCTACCTTACCTACCCCTGCCTTCACTCAAGTCCCACCATGACTGCTAATCGTCAAGTTCGTCTCTCGCTGATCGCGATGGTCTGCTCCGGTGTTGCTCTCTCCGGTGTTGCTTTTGGCGAGGAATCGCCAGACTTTCGGACGCAGATCCAACCCATCCTGGCAGAGCATTGTTCGCAATGTCATGGCGTGGACCAAACAACCCGAGAAGGAGGCTTGAGACTCGATCTGCGGGCCAGCGCCTTGCAAGGAGGGGATTCGGGTCACGCTGCGATAGTTCCCGGAAAATCATCGGAAAGTGAATTGCTTCGCCGTATCCACTCTCAAGATCCCGCCGAAGTGATGCCGCCCCCCTCTCTGAAGAAACCGCTTTCCGATCTGCAGAAGGAATTGCTCAAGCGATGGATCGATTCCGGGGCGAACTACCAAGAGCATTGGGCGTTTGTTCCGCCTCAGATGCCTCAGGTGAAACTCGATCAACCTATCCATAGCAAGACCTACCGGACTGCCGTCGATTGGCTGATCGCCGACACGCTCCATCGCAAAGGATGGAAAGCGAACGGTCCAGCGGAGAATTGGGAACTGTGCCGCAGAGTCTACCTCGATATCATCGGTGTCCCTCCAACACCGGAACAACTCGAAGCATTTGCCAAGGACGGATTGGAGGCCACGATCGATCGCTTGATGGCGGATGAACGTTATGGAGAAAAATGGGCCCGCCCCTGGTTGGATGTCGCGAGATATTCAGACACCAACGGTTACGAAAAGGATCTGCAGCGCGACCAATGGGCTTGGCGAGATTGGGTGATCGACGCGATCAATCGCGATATGCCCTACGATCAATTTGTCATCGAACAAATCGCAGGGGATCTGCTCCCCGGCGCGGGGCAAGATCAAATGATCGCCACCGGATTCCTGCGCAACAGCATGATCAACGAAGAAGGGGCAATCGTTCCCGAACAATTCAGGATGGTCGAAATGTTCGACCGCATGGACTGCGTTGGCAAGGCGGTTCTCGGTTTGTCGATCCAATGCGCCCAGTGCCACTCCCATAAATTCGACCCCATCACCCACGATGAATAC
>JBILVV010000564.1:0-2529 GCA_044370255.1 Pirellula sp. | reverse complement strand
GCGAGAATCTTTTCGCGTTGGTTCAGATTCATGACGCATCTCCCAAGATCACAGGTTCATTGTTCGGTGCGGCTGGTTGTTTGTCGGCACTTGGTCCCGCATTGGGTTCCGTAGTTTCCTTAGGTGGTTTCTCTGAAGGGGGAGTTTCGGTGGATTCCTTCGATGGGGCAGATGGTATTACGCCTTGAGTATTCGAATTTGTTGCCTGGGGTTCTTGCGACGCTTTCGTCGCATCAGCAGTTGCTTGTTCGGGTTGAGATGGCGAGGCTACTTTTTCGGGTGATGTCTTCTTCGCATCCCGTATGGGGTCGGGGACTTGGCGAGCGGCGAGTCGAATGGTCAGGTCGGAGGACCAAGGGTAACTCTTGTCGTTGCTTTGGGTGACCTGCGTTCCTTTTACGATATGCTTGGTGTCTCGATAGGCATCTTGGACATCGGGAACGACATCTTGTTCTTTGGTGTAGTAGCGAGCCGAAATCGAAGCAGCGTTGGATTTTGGTTCAAGAAGGAATGTTGTGGGCCCGAAGTAAGCTTCCTTAGAATCTTTCGCGCGGGTAGACAAGTTTTCCAATTCGTCGAGCCAGGGGACATCCCCACTCAAGAAGTTTTCAACTTTCTTCCAGTCTCCCAGGTGCTTGTTTGCGGCCTTGAGCGTGCCTTCTTCGTTTTTGATCGCTTCGCTGAGGAGTGCGATTTCGCTGTCGAGAGCAGCGTGGTTGTTGCGGTGCCACCACCATCCTCCACCGAGCAGAGCAACGCCGATGCTGGCGGCAGCGATGTAGCGAGCAACAGGCTTTTTCTTTTCGATCCGTTTTCGAGGATTTGAAAAATCGATGAGACGGTTGCGATTTTGGGGGAAGGAGAAGGCTCCGAGGACGGGTGCGAAACGTCCGACGGTTTCTGTGGTAGCAGCGATCTCGATATTTGCTTTGTCGGCCCAAGCGAAAGGATTGACCATCGAAACGGGCAGTTCAACGGCACGCCCCAAAGCTTCGGCTACGGGTGCCATGGCATCCTTGCTCCAAAGGACGATCCGTTCCACTTTCAGTCCCGGTCGCTGCGATGCCGCAGAGAGGAGCGTTCGTTTGATTTCGGCAGCGAATAATTTCGCGGACGCTGCATCCGACCCTTCTCCAGGTGCGTGGAAATTCCGCATGAACACCGCATTGCCGCGTTCGGAAATGACTACGTCGACCTCTTGATTGAGCAAGTCCATAAAGAGGACCGATTCGCTCAGCCACTCTGGATGCCGAGCAAGAGCCCCTGCCACCGCGGCCATCGGTCGGAGAAAGATATGCTTGATCGACAGTCCGGCCTGGCTAATCGTTCGCTCAATCTTTTGAAGCAGTCCCGGATTGATGGCTCCAACAACGCAATCTACGCTCCCCTCTAGGTGTGAGGGCATGGTGATGAAATCGATCGGCCAGGATTCAGTGACATTGGCAAAGTATCGGGGGGTGGCGAAGCGAACCATGTCGGGCAGTTCGTTAGCATCGACATCGGGTAGCGTGATCGCGCGAAGTTCGATGTCGTTTCGGCTTACGCAAGCGATTGCTTCACCCGATTTGAAACCCGCCTCTTGCATCAAGGTCTTGAGGGTGGCAGTCGCTGATTCGGTACCCCATGGCTCTTCACCCTCGCCGAGATTCACGGGCGCGCTGTGAACTCGCTCAATCGATACGCCGGTAAGTCCGGAGGAACCGATCGCCAAACGCATTTCGCTGGAGTCGCATTCGATAGCAAGGAATCGTGACATCTTATTCAATCAGTATTCGGTTATGAGCACTACGGTTACTGAGTGCTCGTTGTTGTTGGCGTAACTAACCCCATGGCACGCTGTCCTAAAGTCGATTGACTGAAGCCGCGTCCAAGGTGATCCAATTTGCGATACATGACCACGGTAGGAACGGGCATAGCCCCATCGATCACTGCTTCGATGCGCGCGTAGCCCGCTGACTGCTCGAAGTAGCCAACGCTTTGAACTCGCATGACATCGCCGCCGCCGGTGAGCAGGGGGGCTATGGTTCGCATCTGTTGCAATGTTAGGATCCCTTCCACCATCGGCCAGGTCTCGAACTTTCGATTTTCGGTATCTGAGGATTGCGACCGGGACTCGATCAATTTGTCGAGTGTGTCCGAATCAAGACCGGGTAGGCCAGCGAGTATCTCTCGCGGAGCCTCATTTATATTAATTCGACCTGGCAGTACGGGCGCCTCGACGGTCGTAACTTTGTCCATCAGCATGGGCAAGTAAAGTGACATTTGGATGGGAGAACTGCTCAGCGGGGAGAGGAACGTGGTTTCCTCGCCGTTGACGGTGGCGGTGAATTGCGCGTCGATCAGTTCCAGCACGCCGTTGACTTGCGTTCCGGCCCCCTGAGTCAGGTCGATATTGAGTGCCTCGAACTGGGCCGCCGACCACATTTGGATATTCTGTTGTCCGCCTCCCCCGGCACCTCCTCCGGCACCTCCACCGCCGCCCGGTCCACCACCGCCCGGTCCACCACCGCCCGGTCCACCGCCGCCCGG
>JBILVV010000563.1:0-2533 GCA_044370255.1 Pirellula sp. | reverse complement strand
CTGTTCGTAGCGGGTGCGGTGCTCGGCGTATTGCTGCACGAGAATCGCAGATTCCTCAAGCGATGGATCTCGGGACAGAACCGTGCGGAACAGGAATCGTACCGATGCGGGTACATCGTTCGAGTTTTCCGTCAACATGCGTTGCCCCAGCGCGCGAGCAGCTTCGACGTGCTGGATGTCATTGAGCAACTGCAGCGCCTGCAGTGGCGTGTTGCTTCGCTCGCGGCGAGTGCACGACTGCTCGCGATTGGGTGCATCGAAGTTGACCATGAACGGAGGTGGTGCCGTTCGCTTGAAGAACGTGTACAGACTGCGGCGATAGAGCGCCGCTCCCTGATCCCTCTGGTACGCCCGGGTATTGGAGCCGACGAACCCGACTGGTTCCCAGATGTTATTGGGCTGATAGGGCTTCACACCCTTGCCACCCTGCCTGAGATCGATCAAGCCCCCGACAAACAAGGCATTGTCCCGAATTTGCTCGGCATCCAATCGCAAGCGAGGTCCTCTTGCGTGGAGTCGGTTCTCCGGATCCCTGTCGATCAGTTCCTTTGTCAGTCGTGAACTCTGGCGGAATGCGGCTGAGGTTACGATCGTCCGCATCAACTGCTTCACATCCCAACCGGAGTGAATAAAGGAAGTCGAGAGCCAATCGAGCAGTTCGGGGTGGGATGGCGGTTCGCCTTGAGTACCGAAATCGCCGCTGGTTTTCACCAGCCCGACGCCAAACATCTGTTGCCAGAATCGGTTCACTGCGACGCGAGCGGTCAGCGGATGATCGGGTGCTACCAGCCATTGCGCCAGTTCCAGACGTGTCGCCGCAGCCCCGTCTCCACGAGGACGCAACGCTGGTAACACGGCTGGAACGCCGGGTTGAACAGGCTCCCCAGGCTGATTGTATTGACCGCGAAGCATCACAAAGCTAGGTCGCGGTTTTGGGTTATCGCGGTAGATGAACGTACTGGGTATCGCATCGTAGTAGGCTTGGCGAGCGGACCGTGCCGCATCGACATTTGCAATCTGCGCTTGCACTGACGGTTTTGTATCGACACAAATTCGAGTGATGTAATGGTGCAGCAGTCGCGTACGTTTGCTCTCCTCTAAGTCATCCTTCGGTCCCCCCTTAGCGATCGCATTCAATTCGCCATCGAGACCAGGGGTATCTTTTCCTTGAGCCGCCCGCCACCATGCCAGGAACGAGCGTTGCGGATCGCTTGCCGGATCGATGACACCCGCAACACCGACGCGATCCCAATAAACGGTTCCACCAAACTGCGTCAATGCAAAGCCGGTGATCGCATCTCCGCCCGCCAATCCAACTTGTTCTACCGGGAATTCCAGACGAACCCACTTGCCAGCCTCCGGAAGCACGCCCATGTTCACGCGTTGGGTGGTATTAGCAACTCCCCACGGTATCGCGTCATAATTCCCCCACATCGCGCGATGCAGCCAGCCATTCTTGAAAAACTGGATCATGATCGACTGCGGCATGTTGCTCGGATCGAGATAGACTTGAGCAAAGATCTTTCCTTGCTGAGGAATCGCGAGCGGTGTCTTAGCCTGATCCCATACATCTTGAGCAAGCCCCGGATCGGTTCGCTTCAAGGACTTTGACCCGCTGAATACAGGATTGTTTGCGTCCGAGGACACAAACATGGTTGGCTGGCCTGGGCTGGCGAACAGATTTCCCTCCGGTGGAAACGCATCATCCATCCAGACGGTCTCTAACGTCATCGGCTCGATGCGAGGTTCTGCTTTCGCAGGGTCGTTGTAGGTAACCTTCTGGACTGCTTGTTCGAGTTCGGCCACTGCTTGAGAGATTCGCTGGTCCATTTCCGCGAGCTTCTGTCCGTCGTCGGATTTCTCCAATTTCATCACTGGCTGTGTGAGCAGGGCATTGCCATCCATCGCGGGATCTGCAGACGCGTTGAAGAACGCGTACATCGAGTAAAACTCCTTCGCTGAAATCGGATCAAATTTGTGGTCGTGACATACCGCACAACCAGCCGTCAATCCCATCCAGGTCGCCGCCATCGTCGATGTGCGATCCACGGCATAACGATAGTAATATTCGTCGTCGATCGAGCCCCCTTCGCTGGTGGTTACGTTGCATCGATTGAATCCCGTTGCGGTGAGTTGATCTTGCGATGGATTAGGGAGCAGGTCACCAGCCAATTGCTCGATGGTGAACTGATCGAAGGTTTGATTGCGATTGAAGCTGTTCACAACCCAATCGCGATAGGCCCACATCTGACGTTCGTTATCGAGATGCAATCCGTGCGTATCGGCATAGCGTGCAATGTCCAGCCAATGCCTTGCCATCTCTTCGCCATAGTGAATCGATTTCAAATAGCGATCCACCATCTTCTCGTATGCGTCGGCGGAATCATCTGCGAAATACATTTCGAGATCTTGAAGGGTCGGCGGCAAGCCGGTCAATGCGAAGGCGACGCGGCGAATCAGCACCGACTTATCCGCCTCAGGTGCCATGCTCAACCTCTCTCGCCCCAACCTCTCCGCGAGGAAGGCATCGATC
>JBILVV010000562.1:0-2541 GCA_044370255.1 Pirellula sp. | reverse complement strand
TCCCCTGTCCGTCCACAAATCTGCTCCCGATCCATCAGCCGCCGACATGCTCTCGCGCTGGCCGCCTCCGCTTTCTTCAGCGGCTGTGTGGCCAATCGCACCAGCAACCTCGGTTCCCCCGATCTCGTAATCGGGCAACGTGGCCTGGCCGACGGACGCTTTCAAAAACCGAGAGTGCTGGCAATCAGCCCCTCCGACGAAGTCTTCGTCATCGACAAAACCGCCCGAATTCAAGTTTTCAACCTCGACGGCGAATTTCTCCGAGGATGGAAAACTCCCGACGGGACGAACGGCAAACCAACCGGCGCCTCGATCGATCCCGCTACCGGCAACCTGCTCGTGGCGGATACTCATTACTTCCGCTTCCTGACCTATACCCCCGATGGCGAACTTCTGTCGGATAAGACAATCGGCGGCGTGAATGGTTCGGAGCCCGGGCAATTTGGCTGGGTCACCGATATCGTCCGCGCGCCCAACGGCACGCTCTACCTAGCCGAATATGGTGAATTTGATCGCATTTACAAATACTCTTCGGAAGGCCAATACATCGATCGATTCGGTGAACATGGAGATGGGCCCTTGCAATTTAGTCGACCACAAACCCTGGCTGTCGATGACGATGGCCTCCTCTGGATCTCAGACGCATGCAACCATCGGATCCAAGTTGTCGATTGGCGCGACAACGAACCCAAGTCGGTCGCGATCCTCGGTCGCGAAGGAACGGAACCGGGACAACTGATGTACCCCTACGGAATGAAGCTGATCTCCAAAGACCGAATCCTCGTCAGCGAATTCGGCGGACATCGCGTGCAATGCTGGCAGCGCGATGGCACACCCATCTCGTCTTGGGGAACTCCAGGGAGCGCAACGGGTCAATTGAATCAACCCTGGGCAGTCGATATCGACTCTCGAGGTCGCGTCTATGTTGTCGACTCGGGCAACAATCGTGTCCAACGTTTCTCTCTGACCTAACCGAGGCATCCGCGCGACCATGTTTAGAACGCTTTATCTCGGGAAACTTCAGGGTGCGAAAATCTATATCCATTGGTCCTTTTGGATCTTGGCGATCTTTGTTTTTTTAAGTGGCCTGGGACAAGGCGTATCCCATGCAATCGGGTTGCTCGGCTTTGTGTTCGCTGTCTTCGCATGCGTCTTCCTTCACGAGCTAGGTCATGCGGTCGCTGCGAAGGCGTTCGGTAAGAAGACACACGATATCACCCTCCTCCCCATTGGCGGTGTAGCGCGTATCGAAGGAGGCAACATGAGCGCTGTTGCCGAAGGATGGGTCGCGATCGCAGGACCTGCTGTTAACTTTGTCATCGCGATCGCCCTGCTCATCGGTTCCTCACTGTCCGGTGCCACTCTGGATTTCGAAGCTGGTCAAGTTTTGAAGCTGTCGATAGCTCAGCAATTGATCGTGGCCAATCTCGTCTTGGCGATCTTCAACCTGCTCCCCGCCTTTCCGCTCGACGGTGGGCGTTTGTTGCGAAGTGTGCTGTGCTACTGGCTGGATCGACCCGCTGCGTTGCAACTCTCGGCGCGTGTCGGGCAATGGACTTCCGGCTTGTTGTTCCTGTCGTCGATCGTTTGGTGGAATGGAATGGGAATTCTCTTCGGCATCATCCTCTTCCTGATCAACACCTTTCAACGACTCCAAGCCCGTGTCACTATCGCCGCGACCGAAGGATCGATCTTTGAGTCCGCATGGCCTCCGAATTCTCCCTTCGACCGGTCCAATCGCTTTGATGATTCCAACACCATCGATGCGGTCGAAGTTCGCGAAGTCGGATCGTCGTCCAATCAACGCAACCTAGGGCCGTGAACCGATAGGAAACGCGGCGACCGCCGCTGTTGCCTGCTCTGCGAATTCCAGCCGCTGAAAATCAGCATAGCTCAACCGCTCAACATAATAGCGTTCCACCCAGTTCCGAAGCTGCTCGCCCCGCTCCGGTGTCCATCTCCAAACCGACATGCGGCTATTCAATACCGACTCGGGAAGCGTCCATCGCAACCTCAGACAGGCCGGGCCGCCTCCGTTAGCCATGCTCTCACTCAAAGGGACATAGGTCACATCATGAATCGGATTGTTCGGGGCCGCGATCCAGGCATCGACCAGCGATCTTGCGGCCGTCGATTCCGAACACTGACTTGGACAAATCAGATGCATGCGATGATCCAACCCCGTCACAATCTGACTGTTGAATAAATAAGTTCGAACTGCCTCTCCGAGTGGTAACTTGCTTCGTGGAACCTCAATCACATGGAGTGTTTCGCCTGTGCATCTTGAGAACGCATCGCAAATTCGCGATAAACTCTGCTGCTGATCGACGAAGGCATCCTCATGGCATACGAGCAGATTTCGATGACTGGTCGCGATCACATCATTATGAAACACCCCCGCATCGATCGCTAATCGCGTCTGCTCGAGGAACAGTCGCCGCGCATCAGGTAATTGCAGTATGTCTGCTACTTTTTCCGAAGCACGTTTCCCTTGTCGCGATCGAAACTTCGGAGCACCCACTTGTTTAAGATCGGCGGTCG
>JBILVV010000561.1:0-2558 GCA_044370255.1 Pirellula sp. | reverse complement strand
TCGCCTATCTTGCATGGGTCTGCCTGAACCTGTGAATGGCGGATTGATTCCTTCCAGGTCTTGTTTGAATTATGATAGACTCCAGAGCGACCCGAACGTTTGCTCGGAGGATCCGTATGATGTTGATGAACCATGTTCGAGCTTCGCACACCCTAAAACCAAAACTTCACTGTTTGGTTTTAGCATTCGGTATCTCGATGGTGTTTTGCCCGGTTTATGCTCCATACCCTTTGGTCTGGGCCAGCAGCCAGGATGACACGTTTGCATCGGCGGCTCATATACTCGAGCACCGCTGCCTGAGCTGTCATGCAGGGAGCAAGCCGAAAGGAAAACTGTCGCTCGATTCGCTCGAAGGAATCACCCGCGGAGGCGAGAGTGGCTCCGCAGTGGTTCCCGGCAAGCCCGAAGAGAGCATCCTCCTCGAATACATCACGGGTGATTCCCCTGAGATGCCCAAAAATGCTCCACCTCTCTCCTCGGACGAAGTTGAGGTTCTGCGAGCTTGGATCCTCCAAGGGGCGCCCTGGCCGGATGGTAAGAAGCTCGAAGATCGCTATGTGCCGGATTCGCAATGGTGGTCGCTTCGGCCACTGACTCGCCCAAATATGCCGAACGTCTCTCCTGTCAACGATGTTATCGCTCGTCCCGTTATCTCCAGTCCGATCGATGCTTTCATCGTTGCCAAGCTTCAAGAGAAAGGGCTGCCGCAATCTTCTGCTGCCGATCGCCGAACTCTCATCAGACGCGTTTCGTTCGATCTGATAGGTCTGCCTCCTACACCCGAGGAGATCGAAGGCTTCCTCAACGACCCAGACACTGATACCGTCGCGTATGGACGATTGGTCGATCGACTGCTGGAGTCAGAGCGATACGGTGAGCGATGGGCCAGACACTGGCTCGATATCGTTCACTTCGGCGAGACGCATGGATATGACAAGGACAAGCAGCGGCCCAACGCGTGGCCGTATCGAGACTACGTCATCCGCGCACTGAACGAAGACAAACCCTATCATCGATTCATCGAAGAACAACTCGCAGGGGATATCCTTTATCCAGGTTCGGCAGATGGGATCGAAGCCCTCGGGTTTATCGCAGCAGGCCCATGGGATTTTATCGGCCATGCCGAAGTTCCCGAAACGAAGATCGATGGCAAAGTCGCACGCCATCTCGATCGCGATGATATGGTCTCTACCGCAATCGGCACCTTCAACTCGCTCACCGTGGGTTGTGCTCAATGCCACAACCATAAATTCGATCCGATCTCGCAACGGGAGTATTACCAACTGCAAGCTGTCTTTGCTGCGCTCGACCGCTCTGACAAACCCTACGATCGCAACCCGGAAATCGGTACACAGCGCAGTCAAATCGAACGGGAGATCGCACAACTCACCGCTGAAAAGAAGCGAATCGATGCCAAGATCATAGAACTCGGAGGTCCGAAACTGGCCGATCTCGATCAGAAGATCGCGGACGCATCCCAATCGCTCAACCAGGGGGAACAACCGGAGTTAGGTTACCACAGCAATATCGAAACGCAGGATAATGTCGCCAAGTGGGTGCAAGTCGATCTCGGTGATTCCCAAACCCTCGAGGCCCTTGAATACGTTGCCTGTCACGACACCTTTAACAATATCGGACCCGGTTTTGGGTTTCCGGTTCGTTTCAAGATCGAAGCATCCGACGACCCGCTGTTCCAGACCGATGTCACCATGTTGTTGGACAAGACGGCGGCGGATGTTCCAAACCCCAGCGTTGCACCTCAACGTGTCGACGCCATCTCGAGCACCGATACACCCGTTCGAGCCCGCTATGTACGATTCACGGCAACCAAGCTGGTCCATCGTTTGCCGACCGACTTTATTTTCGCCTTGGGGGAACTCTCCGTCTTTTCAAGTTCTGGGCGCAACATCGCTCGGGATGCAACCGTCACCTCGCTCGATTCGATCGAAGCCGCTCCGAGATGGCGGCGAACGAATCTGGTCGATGGCTATTACTACGGCCGAACCTCGATTGCTGGCACCGACCTCGAGAAACTGCGAGTCGATCGCGAAGCGCTCATCGCATCGATTTTAGATCCGCAGATCCAAGCTCAACGGAGCAGCAATTCGACTCGATTGGCGGCCGCAGAAGCGTCGCGAAAAGCTCTTCCTGCGCAGCAGATCGTCTATGCAGGCATGGTGCATAACGGAAGCGGCGCTTTCTCGGGAACAGGAGGCCAAGGAGGCAAGCCCAGGACGATTCACATACTGGATCGCGGCAACGTCACGCAACCGAAAGAAGAAGTCGCCCCCGGCGCACTGACTTGTTTAAAGGAATTGAAACATTGGTTCGATTTGCCAGCCGATCACACCGAGGGAGATCGCCGCGCAGCGCTCGCGAGATGGATTGCCGATGAGCGTAATCCGCTTACTTGGCGAAGTATCGTGAACCGCGTCTGGCAATATCATTTTGGACGCGGTTTAGTCGATACTCCCAACGACTTGGGTCGCATGGGCTCCGAGCCTACGCACCCGGAACTGCTCGATTGGCTCGCGGTCGAATTTCGCGATGGCGGTCAA
>JBILVV010000174.1:0-9367 GCA_044370255.1 Pirellula sp. | reverse complement strand
GGATTCGAAGCGATCGTTCGCACCGGCGCCGGTGCCGCGTACAAGGCTGCCTCGATCAGACGATCTTTGG
Source organism: Pirellula sp. (assembly GCA_044370255.1). Classification (GTDB taxonomy): domain Bacteria; phylum Planctomycetota; class Planctomycetia; order Pirellulales; family Pirellulaceae; genus JBKCUI01. The sequence continues at coordinate 9,297 of JBILVV010000174.1, read as the reverse complement.
TTGTCTTTTTTCTACGCGATCGAGCCATCGCTTCGCGCCCTCCGTTGGTGCGCATGAATGCGCCATTTTTCGGATGACGCTCCTTGCAAATCCCAGAATAATTTTGCTTGTACGAAAACTAGCACTTAGAACGCAAGCCGAATCGGATCGTGTATACTCAAGGCTCCCCACTTGAGGGCCCTGCCATGCATCCTCCCTATCCAGCCAATCCTGCGAACTCGCGCCGCGCAAGGACTGCCTTAGCGTGGAAAGTGTTCCATGTCATTGGTTTATTGGCATTCTGGCTTGCTAGCACATCAAGCCTTTTTTGGAATCCGATTCGAGCCCAGGAAATATCCGCGGAATCCGCAGGGACAACAACGGTCAGCTACACCGAGGGTGTTAAGCCCATCCTGCGGGAGCGATGTTTTGCATGCCATGGAGCGTTGAAGCAGGAGTCCGGGTTGCGGTTGGATACCGTAGGTTCGATACATAGCGCGGGAGTCGTGACTCCAGGCAACGGGACCGAAAGTGAATTGGTGCGTCGGATTACGTCGAACGACCTATCGGTGCGTATGCCTCCGGAGGGCGCGCCGTTAACCGCGATGCAAACCGCTCTGGTGGAACGATGGATCAACGAAGGGGCAGTTGCACCATCCGACGATGCGCCCGAAGAGGATCCCGATAAGCATTGGTCATTTCAACCGCTGACGCGACCGAGCGTACCTTCAAGCATCGAGATCGGTTCCGATCATCCGATCGATGCATTCTTGATTGCGAGGATGCGACAAGTAGGAGTCTCGCCGCGTCCGCTTGCAAGTCGGGAGGTCTGGTTGCGCCGAGTCACTCTCGATTTGACGGGGCTTCCGCCAACCACGGAGGAGATCCAAGCCTTTCTCGAAGATGACACGATCGACGCGTATGAACGTGTCGTGTCGCGATTGCTCGATTCACCCCGATACGGTGAGCGTTGGGGCAGACACTGGATGGATGTCTGGCGCTATGCCGATTGGTTTGGCCGCCGGGGTGTGCCCGATGTCTGGAACAGCGCTCCCCAGGTTTGGCGATGGCGTGATTGGATCGTTCGGTCGCTTAACGAAGATGTCGGATACGATCGGATGATCCAGCAGATGCTGGCCGCTGACGAGTTGCATCCTGAGGATCCCGAGTCCGTTGTGGCTACCGGCTATTTGGTTCGCAACTGGTACGCACTCAATCCCAACGATTGGATGCGCAATATTGTTGAGCACACGAGCAAAGCGTTTCTCGGGTTGACGGTCCAATGTGCGCATTGCCATGACCATAAGTACGACCCGATCCGCCAAGAAGACTACTTTGCCATGCGAGCCTTCTTCGAACCGATCTATGTTCGACAAGATCGTCGAGCTGGCGAAGCCGAGCCCGGTCCCTTTCAAGACTACGAGTACAGTACTCTTCGCAAAGTACAACGCTTGGGTTACGTCAGTGTCTTTGACCAAAAACCTGACGCGCAGACATGGCTCTATACAGGAGGCGATGAACGAAATCGCCAGGCCGATCGCGGTTCGATCCCTGCATCAGTGCCGAGTTTTCTTCAATCTGCGTGGGTTCGCAATATCGAACCGATCGAGTTGCCGGTAGCTCGATGGTATCCCGGCCTCCATCCGGATGTTCAAACGACTGTCTTAGCGGATATGGATCGTGAACTCGAATCAGCTCGCAGTGAACTGCAGCAGGCTCGCGACCAACTTGCGAAGTGGGAAACCGATCCCGCAATGGCACAAGAACGATTGGAAGCGATTGCTCGTGCCATGGAAGCCAAGAAAGTTTTGGATACCCACGTCGAATCCGACTCCCACGGCAATTCGCGGACATTCCCGGCTAGCAAGGGGATCGTCTTCGATGGCCGAGCAGGCCGTCGCATGATCCACCATCCGCTTCATTCGCTCCCCTCATTGAGCCATGGCTCGAGCGTTTCCTTCATTGTCGCTCCATTCACTTCGGCGCACCTCAATGTTCAATTGACTCGAAATAGCGCAACGGGTGCGACCGCAACATTTGTGGGTTTCGAGAACGGCAAGGTCAAGGCGTATCGACCCGGAACGTTCGAAGAGTTCGATGTCGGGGAGTTCCAACTCGATTCGATTCGTGAGCGGGGCCCATTTGAAGTTCGCATCGCGATCGATCGAGAGAAGGATCAAGGGATTCTGAGTCTGCGTCACACAGGATCAGAAACACCCATCGTGAACAATGTCCCGATCGCGCTCCATGGTTGGGACCCTGCAAATCATCCCGAACAAGGGGTTTTGATCGATTCCCGCCCCGGAGCTTGGGGATGGTTTGACGATTTCGTCGTGAGAAGTGCCGATGGCAATCAACTCTATCGTTGCGACTTCGAAGGAACTCTGGAGAACGATCCACAACGGAAATTCGAGGTCGGAGCCGAACTGGTCGGGCTCGATGGGTGGGAAGCGAACGCGACCTATAACCAGGCAGGCGGTTCCTCGACGATCGCGGATCTCATTCCCGATTCCTACACGGCGAAATTGCGAGAGACTTGGGAACAAGCGGATCGCATCGCCAATCGATGGCAATTACAGGTTGATGCGGCGACTGCCAAGCTTCAATGGGTCGAAGCTCGACGCGCGGATTGGATCGCGAGAACACTCGCCGAGCAATGTCGTTACGGTAGCCAGGACAACTCTGCTACCGCGCTGAACGATTTAGCGCGAGCTGCTCATCGCATGGGGCATCATCTGCGACGATTCAATGGTGGCTATCGCCTAGCCAAAAGCCGATGGGAATTGGCGTCCGTCGAAGCGCTCGCGCTGGATGCTGCCGATCGCGATAAGAAACTGACCTCGACACGTACGGAACTACGTCAAGCGGAAATCGAATGGCAACGATTGTCAGCCCAATCGCTGGATGCGAATGCCGAGTCGTACGAGCCACTCAGCCGCCAATATCCTCGCGTTAGCACCGGACGCCGGGCTGCTCTCGCAACCTGGCTCACCAGTCCGAGAAACCCCCTGACGGCGCGCGTTGCAATCAACCATATTTGGACTCGGCACTTTCATCAGCCGCTTGTTGCTACGGTGCATGACTTAGGACGCAATGGTGCTCGACCGACTCATCCGGAACTTTTGGATTGGCTCGCGGTGGAATGGATCGAGTCCGGATGGAGCATGAAGCATCTGCATCGTTTGATTGTCACGAGTCAGGCTTATCGCCGAGTTTCTTCCGTTGGCGGAGATCCTTCGGCAGCGATTGATCCGGGAAACAAAGGGCTTTGGCGGATGAACGCCGGTCGCATGGAGGCCGAAGTACTGCGAGACAGCGTCTTGTCGCTTGCAAATTGCCTCGACGAAACCCCCGGCGGTCAAGAGCTTGAAAACAACCAATCGCTGCAGACCTACCGCCGTTCGCTGTACTATTCCTGCCAGCCCGAGGATGACGGCAAGAGTCCGCTCGGCGCAATCTTTGACGGCCCCGATGCCAACGACTGTTATCGCCGCACCCGAACCATCATGCCCCAGCAGTCGCTGGCCCTAACCAACAGCGACTGGGTCCATAAAATGAGTCAGGAAATTCTTAAACAAGTCGATGCACCGAAGTTTCCGATCGAGCCGTCTGGGAACAGAGCTTTCAGCGAAGCTGCCTTTCTGAGGATCCTGGGTCGAGCGGCGAACGAACAGGAATTGCAGGTTTGCTGTCGATACCTGGAGGGTGCGGACGGAGATGCGCGGGCATCCTTGATCCGGGCACTGATCAATCACAATGACTTCGTCACGATTCGATAACGGGAGTGGCTTCATGACTTCAAATTCACGGCCAACCGGACCCGCATGCGGACGAATCGCTCGGCGAGCATTTTTAGCCGATTACGGCATGGGGTTCACGGGAATGGCCCTAGGGGCCATGCTTGCGAGCGATGGCCGATTGCGCGCATCGCAGACCGAGGATCCGCTTACCAGTCCAGTTGCGCCACCGGCAAAGGCCAAGTCGGTTATATGGATTTTTCTCTCGGGTGGGTACAGTCACGTAGAAACCTTCGATCCCAAGCCTGCTTTGAATGAGCATGCCGGGAAGACCTTCGACAAGACACCTTTTGAAAACCCGGTTCACTCGCCACTTCACAAGAAGCGATTTCGTTCCGTGCCCGCGGAGGAGGTCAATGTGCGCGATGTGTATCCCATCATTTATCCCATGCAGGTGGGCTGGAAGAAGTATGGCGAGAACGGTATCGAAATCACCGATTGGTGGCCTCATTTGGCTCAGCGCGTCGATGACCTGTGCTTCGTGCGCAACATGTGGACGACGGATAATGATCACGCTGCAGAGAATCAAATCCATACGGGACGACATCGCCTCGACGAAGTCCAACCTAGTATTGGTTCATGGGCGAGTTATGGGCTTGGTGCGCTCAATGAGAATCTTCCCAAATTCGTAGTCCTTGGTGGTCCCACTCGCACCGATACGCGAGCATCGATCGATGCTTATTACCTCGGACCGCAGTACTGCGGAGTTCCATTGACGCTCGATCCGTCGAACCCGCTACCATTCGGATCGAGGAATAGCTCCCAGACCTCCGAGATGCAGGAGAGAGAATACGAGTTGATCGGCGAGTTGAACGGTCTAGCGGCGGTTGAGTATCCCGAGGACGACGAGCTGCGCGCTCGCATCCGAGCTTATGAATTGGCATATCGCATGCAAGCCGCGGTGCCCGAGGCGATCGATTTCAACAAGGAGACAGCTGAGACGCTACAGCGTTATGGTTTGGACCGCGAGGAAACGAAACTCGCAGGGCAGCGTTTGCTGGCCGCTCGTCGATTGATTGAACGTGGAGTCCGTTTTGTGCAAGTCTTCCCGAGCCCTTATGGCGTTTGGGACTCGCATCAGAAGCTCAAGGAAAATCACACCAAGCTATGCTCGACGATCGATTTACCAGTCGCAGGCATGATCGCCGATCTCAAGGAGCGAGGACTTCTCGACGAGACGCTTGTTGTATTCTGTACCGAATTCGGGCGGACACCCGGTTTGGAGCAGCGAGCGGGTGGAATCGACGGTCGCGACCATCACCCCAATGGCTTCACTATTTGGTTGGCTGGTGGCGGGGTCAAACGAGGTTACGTACATGGAGCGACCGACGAACTCGGGTACCACGCTTTAGGCGATGGTCATTACGTCACGGATTTGCATGCGACTGTATTGCATCTACTGGGACTGCAACCGCAGGCCTTAGAGATCCCCGGTCGCAAGCGGCTGGACATCGACCGAGGTCAAGTCATCACCGATATCTTGGCCTAGTGACAATTCGATTGAGTACCCGTTCGGTCTCTCACATCTTGGCTTGCAAGTAATTTTCAGTGCGGAGCACCGATTCGACCTGCAATAAAAGCGGAACGGCGCAAGCCGGCGCAAGCCGTCCGGTGGAAGTGGAACAAACATGGCAAGTTGTTGCGAATGTCCACCCGGATGCTCGCGCACAATGACTCAGGGACGTGCCCTCCAACACCCTTAGCTTCATCCCACCCTCTGGCGACCTTTAGGCTACGCACGGGTGGCACGGGTACACGGGTGGCACGCCCAGAGGCTTTGCGATGGGCGTGAGGACTACCAGACCGTATCAAGATCCACTTCGATCCTGTCCGCAATGGAGAGAGTGAGCACCTTGCTCCTGGGCATTAGGACATACTTCTCGTCACGAAGAACCCATTGATCTACTTGTTGCTCAAAAGGGTCAACGACCCAATACTCCTTTACGCGAAATCGTTCGTAGAGATCCCGCTTGGTAGTTCGATCATAATCCATGTTTGACGGCGAAAGGATTTCGACAACGAGATGCGGTGCGACTTTGATCTTCGTAGGTGTGATCTTCCGCACGCTCTCATTGAGAATGATCACTAAGTCGGGTTGCACGATAGCGTGCTCGGAGAGCTGTACGTCCATCGGTGCATTGAATAAGACGCCCAGGCCAGCCAATTCGATTTTTGTGTACAGCTGATACTGCAGTCGCTTCGAAACATGCTGATGAAGGGTGCTTGGGGAAGGATTCGCGAAGTGTTCTCCATCGATGATTTCGTGGCGTCGCCCATCGTCAGGAAGCTGAGCGTAGTCGTCATACGTCCATTTCAGACCCTTGGGGGTAAAAGTACTCATCATGGAGGTCTCGGAGCGAATGGATTCAGTGTGCGCCTTACTTACGCAATTGTACATCCTCGGCGAGAAGACTGGCAACACAGTACCACTAGGCAGCGTCCCCGCCAGTGCCAGCGTCACCGCCAGTGCCTGACACCAAGCGAAGCGTCCGTGCCTGACACCAAGCGAAGCGTCCAAGGGTTATGGCAAAAAGCCTACTTTTCGAATTACTTTAAGACCAAATGCTCCTGCCCGCATCAAGCCTCTCTCGAAAAAGATACGTATAGTTTTGGTATCTCCAACAGCGTCGCTGGCCAAAGCCCTTGCCATGGCGATGGCTTCCTCATCCGAGGGGAGCAGTGTTTCCTTCTGTGGACATGTTGTTCGTGAGTGCAAGGTCATAGTCAAGGTTGTCGAAGTCTCTTCTACAGCCCCCACCGTCACCGGAAACAGGCGACATTCTACGGGGCGCTCGCCATAGAGTGTGCATTGTCCATCCCAGTTCGGGCAGACACCTTTTCTCGGTGTTACCTGAAAAAAGGATCCCTTGTGCGTCGTGATCAAGCTCTCTTCATGACGGGCAAAATGGGCTTCGTATTCTCTTCGGCTCAATAACAATCCACTCAAATCCGTGCAGCATCCTTGCTGGATCGTGCACTGCAAACATGGATTCGACATCTTTCCAGAGACTCCTTATCAAATTCTGATGCAAGAAAACTATACAATGTGAAACTTAACAAGTTGTAGATAATTTTTTCTTTAACCCTTTTTTTGATTTGGGAGGGTTTGATGAGCGAGGTTTCCTGCAAGCGGTGTGGTGGCTTTGAGTATGTGAAGAATGGCTTGGTTGGGGGCAGGCAGCGGTCGCGCGCTCTCCCTCCACTCGGTGCCAGGCACGTGTTGTGCAGGGAGGCGGGGTTTGGTAGGATGCGGTTTTGAGGAGAATGCTTATGCCTAGACCCAAACGTTCGGAAATCTTTACGCCCAACGAAGTTTCGATTTTGCACGTGGTGCAGCGGTGCGTGCGGCGCGCTTACCTCAGCGGGATCGATGAAGTCACTGGAAAAGATTTTTCCTATCGAAAGGAATGGATTCGACAGCGGATCGAGAAACTCGCCTCCGTCTTCGGCGTCGATGTGCTCTCCTACGCCATCATGTCCAACCACCTGCATGTCGTACTCCGGAATCGGCCCGATGTGGTGGAAACCTGGTCCGATCGCCAAGTGGCATTGCGCTGGCTGCAGATTTTCCCAGGCAAACGAATCGATGAACAACTCGGAGATCCGACCACCAGCGATGTGGATAGGCTGGTGAATGATGGCCTCCGAATGGTTACGATCCGGCAACGGTTGTCGGATATCTCCTGGTTCATGAAAGCCCTCTCGGAACCGATCGCTCGGATGGCCAACAGCCAAGATCAATGCACCGGTGCCTTCTGGCAAGGTCGCTTCCGCGCCCAGCGGATCATCGACGAAGCTGGCTTGCTGGCTTGCTGCATGTACGTCGACCTCAATCCCATTCGAGCTGCGATGGCGGAATCGCTGGATAAATCGCAATACACGTCGGCATACGATCGTATTGAATCTCTCCAGGGCAAGGAGATCGAATCTTCGGCAGCAGCCATGCAGACAATCAACAAGGAAGAGGCAGCGACGATCCTGAAGACTTCCACGCCGGAGCAGTTGAAGCAGCGGCGCAAGGCCGCGGCCAAGCGCAAGGGGCCGAAGATCCCGCGCGATGGTTGGTTGGCTCCGATGACGCTGAACCCGCGATCCCATGGGCCAGTGGCGCACAAACAGGGTTTTCGAGCGAGCGACAAGGGATTCTTGAGTATCTCGCTGGAGGATTATTTGAAGCTGCTCGATTGGACGGGTCGGCAGGGGAGGCCGGACAAACGGGGCAAGATCCCGGCAGAGCAACTTGCGATCATCGAGCGGATGGGGATCGAGGGCGGGATGTGGTGCGATCTGGTATGGAGTTTCAAGAAATACTTTGGCCGCAGCCGCGGAGCTGGCTCACCAGATCGGATGCACGAAATGGCGGTGAAGGGGGATCTGTCGTTCCATCCAGGCCAGCGACGCGCTCGGGCGTGTTTCGCGTCGGGATGAAAGGGAACCGGCATTGGGCAGAAAAATGTCGGGGCAAAAAGATAACAGCTTAGGAAACGAACCACTGATGTACACTGCTCAGAGCAAATCGTGGTGGTAAGGATGGCGATGATTGCAGGCGTGAAACTCTTCAGCCCTCTATATTTTTGCCCATTCATTTTCTGCCCCTAAGTCCTACGGTTGAGGTAGCGCAACTATTGTTGATGCGTGCTATCCTCCTGCTTCGCTAGGTGCCAGGCACCTGTTGTGCCCCAGGCTCGATCGCTGACCAGCTGATCAAGAAGGGTGAAGCTATCGGCATAGCCATCGGCGAGGCTAGAGGTGAGGCGAGAAAGGATTCCAGCCGGAAGATAGACCGGTTGCACCGTATGCCGCACTCAAATCGCCTGGATTTACCCGTGGTTAGCGGTCGAACCGGGGGAATATCAGGAGGTTGCAGGTGACGAATCGTTTAACCCACCTACAATGAAGCTGAGTTGCGGATCCTTTATTTTCGTGGGGTTTTCGAGTGGCATCGCCATTGCTTCCAATTTTGTCTGGTTCAACCGGACCGGAGTCTGGTTCGTGTTCCACCGTTGGAACAACCGCATCTGGGAACGTTGTCTCCAGGTATTTGGATAACCTCGGGGAAAGGCAGCCGCATGGTCCGCTCGCGAAACTCCCTCTTCCCATGTCGATGGAAGAAGCCCGAGCTCGCGGATGGAACGAGATCGACGTTGTGTTTGTGACGGGCGATGCTTACATCGATCACCCGAGTTTCGCGATGTCGATTTTAGGTCGCGTGCTGGAAGCCGCTGGCTATCGCATCGGGATCGTCAGCCAGCCGAACTGGCACTCCTGCGAGGATTGGCAGCGGTTCGGACGACCACGGCTGTTCTTTGCCATCAGTGCTGGCAACATGGACAGCATGATCAACCACTACACCGCGAACAAAAAAGTGCGGAACGACGATGCGTATTCACCAGGAGGTCGCATCGGTCTGAGACCGGACCGTGCGACGCTCGCCTACTGCCAGCGCGCACGACAAGCATATAAAGGGGTGCCAGTGATCGCAGGAGGTGTCGAAGCCTCACTGCGACGGCTAGCCCATTAC
>JBILVV010000560.1:0-2567 GCA_044370255.1 Pirellula sp. | reverse complement strand
GGAACATCCCCATCCTGACACCATTGAAAAACTCCATCGAGCAATCGCTTGGGTTGCAAGAACCCTTCGGTTTCTTTCATGAACTCACATTGGTTGTATCGAATCATGCGGTTGACGAGGATTCCATACACACGATCTTGGAACTTGCGTGGGTATAGTTTCGTAACGCCCTCGGCATACGCTTGGGCCTGACCGGCGGAACCACCCCAACGGGGTAGCATCCACCACAAATTCGTTTCGTGGATTCCAAAATACTGCGGGTATTTCCGCATGCACTGGCTCGTGAACTCTTCCCCTTTTTGATATCCGCCTCCCATCGCTCGCAAATGATACAACATCATTTCGTACGCTTGCCCCGGCGGATTCTCTTCCTTAAGAATCTCCTGCAAAAGCGCAAACTTTCGCTCCTCATGCAGATTGTGCCGTCTCAGATTCTCTTCAGAAACTTGATTGATCATTCCCGTGCCGCGAGCCTGCCTCGATAGGAGTTGTTCTCGACACGCGTCGACCAATTGCGGGAACGCTCGCTTGCTCTCCAACCATTCCGAAACGACTTTGGGTAACGGCCGCTCATCCGACGAATTCGCGTTCGCTAATTCCTGTTGACTGGCGATGATCGCCGCGCAACTCTGAGCGAAATTCCCATAAGCAGTTTCGCCAGTAATATAATCGCGCGGCCAATCATGGCTCCGTAGTTCGACAGCAACTTTTTCCAATTGCTGCCAGTCCATCTTATCCATCAATTCAGTAGTGATTTGGGTGAGTCCGTATGTCAAGCGAGAGCCCGCCTGCGGGATGCGTGACAGGACACGCAATGACTTAGGAGTATCCCATGCGAGGATACCACCGGTCATGGAAATCTGCACATTGATCGCTTGAGCTTCCTCGAGTATGACGGGTTGGGAATGCAACACCCCGCCATCGATAACGTTGAGATCCGTTACCATCACCTTGTCCGAGTAAATACTGCCAGCTAAACCTCTGCCGATCAACGTGTAAAAGCTGTCTCGATCGCTCACCTCGCTTCGAAACAGTCGTGCCTCCTGCAGGAAATGCGAGTAAGGGAATAACTGCGCCTTGTACTTCCCGTGTTCTCGAAAAGCGAAATGCTGGTGATCGATCCAACCATCCCAAGCAGGACCTGCGAAAGGAGTTGCCTTCTCCGGATCGATTCCTACAACCGAATGCTTGCTGACCGAGTCACTTCCATCCTGAAAATCCCAGAGAAAGATCTGCTTCTGCTGGTTACCCAGAAGCCAGCGTCCTTGAGGGTTGAGCGAAATATTGGATGACGATAGTTGATCCGGGCTGACCGTGAGTTTCCCCGATTCCCCATCGCAGATCACACACTTGTTATCGGCGGTCACCAGAGCGATCGTGTTGACGTCAGTCGCTCGGACCCAGCGAACAGCAGGGCTTGGCAACTTGGCTTCCCACAGTACAGACGCATCGCCAAGACGAATGCGTGCTATGGCTTTCTCCGTGCGAATGAAGACAGACTCATTGTCTCGATCCCCTAACACTGCGTGGGGGGCACCGAGAGGTGATCGCATGGATATAGGAGTGGAAGAAGAGGAATCGTCCTGGGCATCCGTAGCCAAGTCCTGTGCTTGGATGAGATCACCCTCACACCAATACAATTTGCGAGCACGGGGATCGAGAAAGAACTGTTCGCGATCCAATTTCTCAGGCAGTGGCACCTCTAGGATCACTCGCGGAGGAGGACATGAAGTGAAAAGTCGAAAGTAGTTATAGATCTCGTCGGACATCCAATCTGGGCGCTTCCACGCGGATTGGTCCTCCTGGCCAAAAAGAGATTGGATCTGAAATCGCGGGTCCGATTCCTCGAGGAATGCGTAGATCGACGGGCGGATGGCTTCGAAATATCCATTGGAATTCCAAGTCCAATCATAGCTACCGCGTCCATCGGTCGACACGAGGCTGGAATTCGAAGGCTTGAGATTCTCCGGCGCGTGATACGAAGGCACGTCATCGCAACCAAAGCAGAACAGCATCACAATCGCCAACCATCGAGACATACGCACTGCGATCGATAGCTTTTTCATGGCAAGGCCTTCCCCAACATACGATCGCGATAGAGTTCAGGATTAACGATAAACGGTCGGCCTGAAGACCAAGGCCAGTCCTTAGCTGTGCCAGTTGGCAACAGGACATCTTCGAATGTACCTTTAGGCTGATCGCTAAAGCTTTCGATGCGTTCAAAGCCTGGAGTGACGATATCCAAGAATGGATTGTTCGCACTGCAACCAGCCAACTTGGATTGCACGATGAAATCCTCAATGTCAGGATCGATCACCGTTTCCAGGATGGAGCAGACGACTTTGCGCTGGATGCACTTTTTCAACCAATCGATGCTATTCTCTAAATCGATTGTGCAATGGTCCAACTCAAAAAACTGCAATGAACCGATCTCACGCGAGGACAAAGCGGATGCTCCATCGGCTGGCAATGTTACCTGTTGCAATCGCAACTCACGAAGCGCTGGCATCGATGGCCACCGCTGCAGGTTGGCTGCGTCTAATGTCCCGCCTCGTACGGTCAGTCGT
>JBILVV010000173.1:0-9391 GCA_044370255.1 Pirellula sp. | reverse complement strand
TTGTGGGCTGACCGACCTAAACATCTAGTTCTTCGAGGCTTACGGCTACCCGGGAATGACCCTGTCGCATTTATCTTCATTAGTCTTTTTAATTCTTTGCCTCGCTTCTGCCTGCGCACATCTGGGTCGGCAATTGTTCGGACCCGGGCGATACAGCCTGCAGGAACGCTTCTTGTACCTGCCGGTTTACGTTGTATCGAGGCTGTTGTGGCGGGTTCGGATCGAGTGGTCGCACGAGTACGTCGACTGGGAGCGGAGAGAGTGGTTATTGACCGATCGGATGCTGGGAGGAGCGATTTTGGTCGCGAATCATTGCAGCTCGATGGACCCGATGTTTGTGCAGTTGTGCGCGGGTAGGCGGGTGCATTGGATGGTGACGAGTCTCTATTTTCAGAAGCCGATTATCGGTGGTTTGCTAAGATCCTTTGAGACGATACCGACGCATCGCAGCGGTATGGATACCGCATCCACGAAGCATGCGATTTCTCTCGCGAAGCAAGGGCGGTTCGTAGGGATGTTTCCTGAGGGGCGAATCAATCGTACGGGACAACCGTTGATGACCATTCGCCCTGGCGCAGCGATCGTTGCGTTGCGTGCCAAGGTTCCTATCGTGCCGATCTGGATCGAGGGAGCACCCATCGGGCCGTCGATCTTCAGCGCGCTGTTTCGAGCAGCGAACATTCGAGTCCTGGTCGAGAAGCCGAATGATTGGGGATTGCAAGCTGTGAATCAGCACGGGCGATCGGATCGCTCGGTTGCCGAGGAATGGATCGCAAGAGTGATGGCTCAAGCCGTGGTCCGTTCGGGCAGGTCGGACCCAGAGATATCCTTTGCTGGCCGTCATTGGGTCGAAGAGACGGGATGATTAGAATTGGGCGCAAGAGATTAGGGTTTCGATGTCACGATGAGGGGTACAGCAGCATGAGCATGAAACGGTTTCACCAAACGATTATCGCATCGAAATTTGCGGGCCCTTCCAAAACACTAATCGCACTGTGCATGCTCTGCTCGCACCTTCTGTTGCGAGGCTCCGCATTCGGACAAGACGAAGCACCTGTTGCTCAAGACATCAAACAACCTGTCTTTCGAGAGGGGGAAGCGCAGGTCGTGCCCGCGTTCAAGTCCAACTGGATTGAGCATGATTTGTTTGTTGAGACCGAGTTCGACTCCGACGGCGATGGGAAATTGGATCGCGTGCATGTGAGTGTGACTCGCCCCGAAGCTACTCAAACCGATGGACTCAAGGTTGCGGTGATCTATCAGTCGAGTCCGTACTATGCGGGGATGGGCTCCACGTTACCTGAACACATGTGGAGCCCACGGCAAAACCTAAACTCGAACCCGCCCAAGCATGAAACACCGCCTGCGATTACTCAGTTATCCAAACGGCCTCGATTGTCGGGGGAGCATCTTGGTGAATGGGTACCGCGCGGGTTCGCCGTGGTTCATTCTTCATCGCCGGGAACAGGATTGTCGCAAGGCTGCCCAACGGTCGGAGGGCCCAACGAATCGCTTGCCCCCAAAGCGGTGATCGATTGGCTCAACGGACGCGCTCGAGGCTTCGCAAGCGTCGATGGAAACGAAACCGTCGAAGCGACCTGGGCGACCGGCAAGGTGGGAATGATCGGCACCTCCTACAACGGAACGCTTTGTCTGGCAGCAGCCACAACGGGAGTAGAGGGTCTCGAATGCATCGTGCCGATCGCTCCCAATACTTCGTACTACCACTACTATCGGTCCAACGGCTTGATTCGCCATCCAGGTGGTTACATGGGTGAAGACATCGATGTCCTCTACAACTTCATTCACTCGGGTTACGAAGAAAAACGCAATTACTGCAATTGCAACGTGCGCGATGAAGGAATGCTCAAAGAGTTCGATCGAACCAACGGGGACTACAATGCGTTCTGGGCCAGCCGCGATTATCTAAACCAACTCGAACGCATGCGAGCTCCGATGCTGATGGCGCACGGATTCAACGACTGGAATGTGATGCCCGAGCACAGCTACCGCATCTACAAAGCATGCAAAGAGAAGGGACTCCCTTGCAAGATCTACTACCATCAAGGTGGCCACGGTGGGCAGCCACCATTGCATCTGCTCAATCGCTGGTTTTCCCATTACTTGTACGGCATCGATAACGGCGTCGAGAATGAACCGAGGGCATGGATCACGCGCGAAGGGAAGCGGGCCAGTCGTCCCGAGACCTACGATGATTACCCCAATCCTGCAGCGAGCGATGTAACTTTTGCTCCAATGCCAGGAGGACGGACTATCGGACGCTTGCTGCCAGAAGAAAAAACTGGATTGTCCAATGAACAGGGTGAGGCGACCAAGCGAGTCGAAGAGATCATCGATAACTTTTCGTTCAGCGGTCCGCAACTGTTGCAGGCTGAATGGTGCAACCATCGATTGCTCTATGCCACCCCCAAGCTCAAGGAGCCAGTGCACCTGTCGGGAGTCGCCAAGATTACGGTGCGATTGGAATGCGATCGACCGACGGCATGCCTCTCGATTTGGCTGGTTTCGTTGCCATGGACAGGGAGCGAACGGATCACCGACGACGTGATCACCCGAGGTTGGGCAGACCCAGCAAATGCCCAATCAATCCAAACAGAAACCCCATTGGTCAGAGGCGAATTTCGGGACGTTACCTTTGAACTGCAACCGGACGACCAAGTCATTTCGGCTGGGGAACAAATCGGGCTGATGATTTTCTCGAGCGACCGCGACTTCACGTTGTGGCCCGAGCCCGGGACCCGAATTTCCGTGGATTTGGAGGGAACTCGATTGACCTTGCCCATTGTGGGCGGAATGGATGCATTCTCGGCGGCAGTCTCGGAGTAAGTTTTTTCGCAAAAGACTCGCAAAGAGCGGTTCGTTAACAGCTTATTGGCAAGGCATTTTCGCCTTGCCAAAGCGGGGCAAAATAGGCGACACTAGTGGACTTGCCTGTTGCGCACCCTAACGGATTGACTGACGGAATGACGAGTTTGGCACAATTGGATCCGCCCAAAGCGAGCGGATTGGTCGTCCACATCCTGAGTAGCATCGCCCAGTTCGAGAAGAAGTTCCGCCCTCAGCAATTGCTGATGGCTAGGTATTTCACCTCGGGAGACTTGCCGCGACTGAAGAAGACCGATTCGGTTCTGAATTGGCTCTTTGAACTCGAAGGGGTCTCCCCTATCAAAGGCCAGTTCACCACCGGGATCTCCATCGAACTGGATCCCAAGCAACTGGCGAACCTCGACGACGTCACTTCATCGAGAGTCATTCGTGGCATCACGATGAGTTGCTCATGCACGGAAGCTCAAAAGCCTTGCGTGCACCAGATCTATTGCCTGAACTATCTGCGTCGCCAGTTGAGTCAGCGTTCTCCATCGGCGGCCGTGGAATGGATGCTGAGTTGCATCTCCGATGGCCGTGTGGCGGGTCGCAAGTTGGTGGAGTCGCTGCAGTATCTCAAGGTGGAAGAGGTGATCCCGGAGACTGATGATTCCGATGAAGAGCCAACTCGATTGCAACGCATTCAGTGGCGATTGAATATGGCCCAGGGATGTCAGATCCATGCCTATGTGCAGACATCGCGCAAACGGGGTGGCTGGAACAAGGGTCGTCCGATCCGCGAAAATTTCGACTCGATCCCGGAAGAGGCCTTGGCCTTCGGCACCGATAAGATGTTGGTGTTGTTGTTGCAATCCGCCGAAGACTCCTATCGAGGCCAGACGCCTCGCATGACCCGCGAGTGCTTGAGGATGTTGATCGATCATCCCCATGTGACTCTGGACGATGCTGCACAAACTCCGGTGCGCATACGCGAGGTGCCGCTGGAGATCCGACTCGATTCCGAAGGGGAGGTCTTCAAACCAATGATCTACCAATCGGATATGTTGATCGAAGATATTCAGGATCAACCCGGCTTGATCTTGAAGAACATCAACAACCGAGAATCGCTCCTCTTGCGATACGATCGCGAGCGGCACACGTTGTGGATGAGCACATTAGATCAACGCATCGTTCGCTTAATCAATGATCTCAGTGTGGCCGAGCGTCGCGAAGCGGTCTTGGATCGCGAATGCGCGGAATACTTCGCCGACTTGATTGTTCAGGTTGCTAAACCTCGCCGTGTCGAAGTTCAGTTGCCTGAATCGCTTGCAGGGCCCGAGCATCCCTTGGAGCCGAAGATCGAATTGCATTTGTCTCCGCGCGGTAAAGAAACGATGCAGGTGGGACTCCGTGTGGCTTGTGATTCGGTTTCGGAGCAACCGGTTCCTGGTGTGGAACCGGAGCGGTTGCGAATCGCTACCGCAGCTGGCCGATTCCAATTGCTGCGGGCTCTCGACGAGGAAGCTTCACTCGCCGACGAAGTCGCCGAGCAATTGCAACTGAATTTGCTCGCCTACGATGGGACTTATACATGGGTCGCGCAGACTCCGGACGAGGCGCTTGATCTGCTACAGCGCATCGAGCGATTGGGAGACGCCGCTCCCACGGTCTGCTGGCCGAAGAGCCTGCCAATGCAGGTCATCGGCGAGATCACGCCGCAACGCTTGCAGGTACGTCTCTCAAGCGGCCGCGATTGGTTTGGTGTCGATGGTATCGCGGAACTCAACGGTTTGGAAATCCCTCTTTCAGAGTTGCTGTCCGCGCTTCGGCAAGGGCGCCGCTTCGTGCCTTTAGGGGACGGCCAATTCGCTTTGATCTCCGAGGCATTGAGGCAACGTCTCGGTGTAATCGATGACGTATCGATCGGAGATGCCGGACAGATCCGGGTCTCAAAAGCGGGTACAGCGGTGATCGAAGAGGCGCTCGGCAGCGACATCACCTACGAAGCGGATCACTCGTGGAAAGAAGCGCTCGCCCGACTCTCGGGTGCCAAGAACCTCAATCCGGTCGTGCCCAAGGAACTCAGGGCGGAACTCCGAGCCTATCAACAAGCTGGCTACTGTTGGCTCGCGCGATTAGCCCACTGGGGAATCGGTGGTGTGCTCGCCGATGACATGGGTCTGGGAAAGACGGTCCAGGCGCTCGGGATATTGATCGAGCGAGCGAAGAATGGTGCCGCGTTGATCATCGCTCCGACCAGTGTGGGTGTGAACTGGCAACGCGAAACCGAACGCTTCGCCCCTACGCTTCGACCGCTGCTCTATCGCGAGCATGATCGCCAGGCATTGATCGATTCCGCCGGACCTGGCGACCTGATCATTACGAGCTATCAACTCCTGCAGCGCGATATCAGTCGATTCACGCAGCGAGCGTGGAACACCTTGGTTCTCGATGAAGCTCAGTTTATCAAGAACTTTCAAACCAAAACCGCTCAAGCAGTGCGGCAGATTCAAGCCGATTGGCATCTCGCCTTGTCAGGCACCCCCCTCGAGAACCATCTTGGCGAACTCTGGAGTTTGATGAGAACGGTCAGTCCCGGTCTGCTCGGCTCCTGGGATCGCTTCCGAAAGAACTTTGCGGAACCTATCGAAAGACACAATAAGAGAGAGAGACTTCAAGCCTTGGGGCGTGTCGTTCGTCCTTTCATACTTCGCCGTACCAAAAAAGAGGTCCTCACGGAACTGCCTGAGCGAACCGAAGTGGTATTGCTCGCGGAACTCTCCGAGAACGAGCGAAAGAAATACGACGCCGCGCGTTTGGCCGCTTTGTCCGAGTTGACCAAGACCGGTGCGGAAAACGATCAGCAGATGCGCATCAAGGTGTTGGCATGGCTGACGCGCCTTCGCCAGTTGGCGTGCCACCCTCGACTGGTCGACAAACGTTGGGACAACTCATCGGCAAAGCTCGACTTGTTTATGGAAGTGGTCCATGAACTCCGCGAGGGAGAACATCGCGCCTTGGTATTCAGTCAGTTCGTACAGCACCTGACGTTGCTTCGCGAGTCCTTGGATAAGGCGGGGATCAAATACCAATACCTCGATGGCGCGACTCCCACACCCAGACGCCAGGAAGCAGTGGATCGGTTCCAAGCGGGTGAGGGGGATCTATTCCTGATTTCGCTCAAGGCGGGAGGAACGGGTCTGAATTTGACTGCGGCGGATTACGTGATCCATATGGATCCTTGGTGGAACCCAGCCGTCGAAGATCAAGCGACCGACCGCGCGCACCGACTTGGACAACTGCGGGCAGTCACCGTTTACCGTTTGGTTGCCAAGGACACGATCGAGCAACAGATCCTCGCATTGCATGAAGACAAGCGTGAATTGATCAGTGGCGTATTGGACGGAGCCGACCGAGCAGGTCGCATGAGCACGGAAGAGTTGATCTCACTGATCCGACTGAGCCAAATCGAAGGGGCCTAGCAACCAACCGTTGCATACCTACGCCCAAAGGAAATGACCATTCGATCTTCATTCCCTGATAAGTTCTAGCCGTTGAGTCCGAAAGTTCCGGACGAGCTATTCATCACTGAGGAAGCTCGTGAGTTTATGATACTGGCATAACGACTCAGCCTGACGGATGGGATGGGTCATCAGCAGTTCCTGTTCCCCGGCTGCTATTTTTCTGCCCCATCATATTTTGCCCACTCGCATCACACAGCGTCACTAAGAGAGTCATCGAAAAACACATTCGAGTGTCCTGCGACTTGCTACAATCATCTGGCAGGATGGTTCTCTATTTCCAAATCGTAGAACGCTTATAGCCCATGACCTATCCATCGCAGACCTTGCACAACCTGAATGCGAACTTTGCGATCGCGGACCGACTTCGCTTCGATCTCCACGCGAGCGGCTTGATCGTTGGTCACGTTGATAGTGGCAATAGCCAGGGGCAATTCTTTCTGCACGGGGCGCACGTCACGCATTTCCAACCCGCGCGAGCATCTCATCCACTCTTGTTCATGAGCAAGGAGTCGCTGTTCGCGGACGATAAAGCCATTCGCGGTGGCATCCCGATCTGCTTTCCCTGGTTTGGCCCATCGGCGAACCCAGGAGAGCCCGCTCACGGCTGGGCCCGACTGGCGAATTGGCGAGTCTCCAGTTCCAACGCGACCGATGATTCGGTGTCCGTTGTCTTGGAAACATCGCAAGGACCATTCCATCTGCGTTACCTGACCCGATTCGGGGACAAGCTGACGACTGAATTGACTGCGACCAATCGATCCGATCACGAGGCCACCTGCGAAGTCGCGTTGCATACCTATTTCAGCATTGGAGACATCGACGCTGTCTCAGTCGAAGGGGATTTGGGAGAGTTGCCGTTCTTGGATCAACTCACGGGGCAAATTCATCCCGCGATGGGCGAAGCGATTCGCTTTACCGAGGAAACCGATCGCGTGTATCAAGGGGATGCGCGAACGATCCGTATCGTAGATGACGCATGGAAGCGAACTATTGAGATCGCTTCGGAGGGTTCTCATTCGACCGTGGTATGGAACCCATGGATCGCCAAATCGCAGCGCATGGCTGACTTTGGCGACGAGGAATATCGTTCGATGGTTTGTATCGAGACAGCGAACGTGAAAGACCGCCGGATCGTCTTAGCACCCCAAGGCACATCGACGACCCGCGTCACCTTGAGTCTTCGATAACAGCCCTTCACAGTTTCCTAGAGACACGGTTTCCTTGAAAGCGGAACGTCGCAAGCCGTCCGGTGAAGACCTCTCGTTCGTCGATTTGGATTTCTTTCCTTGTGAGAGTGTAAAACGGACTTCTAGTCCGTTGTTGTGACAATCGACGGACTGGGAAGCCCATCGTACATTTAGAGCCTCTGGATCTGCCATGTAAACTTAGGTGCATCTACTTGTTAAATCCACGGTGAGAGGCCGGGCAGCAAAGTACCCACACAAAATCTTCTTCTCATGATGCGATCATCGAGGTTGTCGTCTATGATGGAAGAGGAGTACTGCGATCGCAGTTTGAGCGGGAGAAAAATTATGGTGACTGGTCCGAAGAGAGCTTCGGTGCTGTGCGTCTGCTTGATAGCGACCTTTTCCATATCGGCTCCGGTATGTGGCCAAGAGTTTTTTGAGCGTTTTGGGGACTGGCCTCGCTATTGTTCGATCGAGGGGACGATAATCGTTAGCGATTCAGTTGCTACGCTGATGGCGAATGGAGTTCAAACGCGTGATGGTCGTGTCGGCCCGTTTCCAGCGAAGTTTCGCTCGGCGGTTATTCTTGGAGCTGACGCGGAGGCGTTGGCACTTCAGGAGGGTCTTAAGACACGCTTTGATCGGGTGGACCGTTTCGCTTTGATCGGCGAGCTTGAATTGCTCCCTGCAGATACAGTACTGCTATGGTGCGAGCCTCGAGGAATCGCAGATATTTCGGCGTCAGAATGTACTGCGATCAGTAAGATCGCAAGGGATCATCTGAGTGCTGGCGGAGTATTTTGCGCGGTCGGCATGGTGGCTGAAGCGATCGGAAAATGCACCTCAATAAAAAGTGATGCAGGGTGGACACTCGATCCCTCGGGAATGAATCTTTTCCCCGATAGTTGGATCATATTCTCCGAGGCTGTAGATGCGGCAGATGCGCTGAGAAACGCGACCTTCGTTCCGCGAGATCCGGCGCAGCGATGTGTGGCGGTTGCGTTGGAACGGGGAAATGTCTTGGTCTTGAGTGGTCGCAAGGTTCGTCTACTGGGATCAGGTTCGGCGACTATCTCCTTGGCGGCGTCAGAGCATCTTCCCGCGAAAACGCATCGGTTGCGCGAGCGGGATCGCGCAGACAACAGTGAAGCGTCCTCTGGGCTCGTCGACTGGACGCAGTGGCGCCGAGAAGCGATCGAGCGAACTCTCGAACCGTTTCCACCAAGTTATGCTACCTCACCGAGTCTAGCAAATGGCACTCTGGTGATCGTTGGTGGAGGAGGAATGCCACGAGGGCTGATGCGTCAATTTGTTGATTTCGCGGGTGGAAAGGATGCAGAGTTGGTGTACGTTCCATGCCTCGAAACGGAGGATGTCGGACAAGAAGCGAGGATGCTAGATGCGTGGAAAGAGATGGGAGTCAAGCGTTGCAGTATGCTGCACACGAAGGATCGAGGTCGTGCAAATGAGGACGCGACGTTTCTCGAGCCACTTCAAAGTGCCACGGGGATTTGGTTTGGCGGCGGCAGGCAATGGAATTTCGCCGATTCGTATTATGGGACTGAATCGCACCGATTGATGAAGCAGGTGCTCCAGCGTGGAGGGGTGATCGGCGGTTCGTCCGCCGGAGCGTCGATTCAAGCCGATTATCTGGCCCGGGCGACACCTATTGGAAACAGAGACATTATCGCCCCGGGCTACGAGCGAGGGGGACTGGGTTTTCTTTGTGGAGTTGCGATCGACCAGCATTTCTCCCAGCGTAATCGTCAGCAGGATCTGCGCACATTAGTGCAGACTTATCCCCAATTGATGGGAATCGGGATCGACGAGGCGACCGCTTTGATTGTCCGAGAT
>JBILVV010000172.1:0-9422 GCA_044370255.1 Pirellula sp. | reverse complement strand
GGATACAGCTCTTTCCCCAGGAGATTCATGTTGACATGACGCGACGATCGACTCTCGAGGTGTTTTCCGGTGATCCTATCGCGATGGAGTTGAAACGCGCCGCTGGTCGACAGGGATGCTCCGCCACCGCGCTGTTTCCAGGATCCCAAAAGCGCGGGTAGCAGCGTGATGGCTCGCATGGCGTTGCCACCTCCTTCGTTGCGGGTTAATCCATATCCGACCTTGATGAAGCAGGGTGGTCGCGATGCCATGTCATGGACCAATCGCTCCAGTTCTGCTAGCGGCACATCGCAATAGATTGCAGCTCGCTCGAGCGGCCACTCGTCGCAGGCATTCATGTAATCGTCGAGCCCAAAGGCATAGCGGTCGACATATTCACGATCATGCCAGGACCTGCGCAGGATTTCGCCCCCGATTGCTAACGCGAGGGCCGCATCGGTGCCGACACGAATTTGCCAATGGTCATCGCAAAAACGGGAAGTCTCGTTTCGATACGGGTCGATGTGGAGTAGCCGAGCCCCAAGCTTTCGAGCTTCCTTCAGAATGGGTGCCAAGTGTGAATTGCTGCGCAGCGCATTGATACCCCACAAGATAATCGTGCGTGCATGCACAACATCCTCGGGGTCGGGCGACAGCTTGTTCGGTCCATAGTTGGCTTCCCAGCCGGCGCCGCCTGTTGTGGCACAGATGGTTTGATCCAGTTCCAGGGCACCCAGCGCGCGAAAGAATGCTCGGGGTGAATCCCCTTGAATCACGCCCATCGTCCCGGCGTAGTGATACGGGAGGATCGACTGTGGGCCATCGGTTGCAAGGGTCTCGCGGACGCGATCGGCAATCGCATCCAGTGCAACCTCCCAGCACACTCTTTCGAATCGCCCCTCACCCTTGCGACCCACGCGCCGCATCGGATGAAGCAGGCGATCGGACTGTTCCTGCCTTTCCGGATAGCGGGCGGTTTTGACGCATGCGAAGCCGCGCGTGATCGGGTGATCGGGATCCCCCGCCAAATGGACAACGCGATCGCCATCGACGGTGATGTGGAGCGAACAGGTGTCCGGGCAATCCAACGCGCATACGGACGGAAGAACTTTTAATCGATCGGACAACGAAATGCCCCTTCCTCTGACGACATTCTACGAATCTCCTTGATAAGATAACACAGTCATCCAAAGATGGGATTCCAACGAACTCGATTGAAGAGCGTTTTTAAGGCATGCGATTTTCTAAGCGTGTGGTATTGGTAACCGGGGGAGCACGGGGTATCGGCGAGGGATGCTGTCGCGTTTTCTCGAAGGAGGGAGCTCATGTTTCGGTTGTAGATCGAGACCTCGCAGCGGCGGAGGCTCTAGTCGATGCATTGCCTCATCCCGCCGTTGCGATCCAAGCCGATGTATCGATCGAATCGCAGGTGCGTTTCGCCATAGCTCGTACGGTTGAGCACTTTGGGCAACTCGATTGCCTCATCAACAATGCGGGTATCCACCCACCTGATACACCCTTGACCGGTATGACGCCGGAGCAAGTGGTCGATGTCTTGCGAGTGAATTTCATTAGTACCTATGCCGCATGTTGTTACGCATTGGAGCATCTCAAGAAAACCAAGGGAACGATCATCAACGTCAGTTCGATGACGGCGGTTCTCGGCCAACGTAATTCGACTGCCTATGCAGCGAGCAAGGGAGCTCAATTATCATTCACCAAGTCCCTTGCACTCGAGTGCGCGGATTTTGGAATTCGTGTCAATGCGATTCTGCCGAGCAACGTCGATACACCGCTGATGCGTTCGTGGGCTGCGACCCTGCCCGATCCCGATGCCGCGCTCGATCGCATTGCCGCCCTTCAGCCGCTCGGACGCATGGCCGACATTGAAGAGATCGGACGAACTTGCTTGTTTTTGGCTACCGACGACAGCAGCTTCATCACCGGCCAAGGATTGCAAGTCGACGGCGGTGCGAGCCTGGATTACTGATTCGAGTCGATGAGCGTGACAGATCCTGACTTCATCATCATCGGAGCGGGAGCGGCTGGCTGCACCCTGGCCCGCGAGATCGTGACGCGAGGTCTCGGCAGTGTCCTCATGCTGGAATCTGGATCCGTACCTCGTGCGAGCCGTCTGCATGTGCCTTCGGATTATCTCAAAACCTTCGGGTCGCGATGGGATTGGGATCATCGCACGTCGCCGCAAAAGGGGCTGGGCCAACGAGTGGTTCGTCTCCCCGCAGGTCATGCTCTCGGGGGCTCAACCGCGATCAACGCCATGATCTGGATCGAACCCGATCGTGAAAACTTTGAGCTGTGGCATCGCGAGGGCGGGCACCCGTGGTCACTGGGCGCGATCGATGGAGCATTTGCGAATTTGCGCAATTGGCTCGAAGAATTCGATTTGCCGTCGTTGCCGCCGTTGCACCCCCGCATGCGACGGTTCCTCGAGCAGTCGGCTCAGTGCGGCTGGACTGCATCGAGCTATCCTTCAGGTTTCGATCGACCACGTCTTGGGATCGATGCGTATCGACGTATGCAAACTCGCGGTCGACGGGTTTCTTTGTGGAATCTTTTAGCATCCGATCGGCAGCGATGGCCGATTGCAACGCAGCGACAGTTGCGAGTAATCTCCGATACTCGAGCGGTCCGATTGCTATTCGACGGTGATCATGCGATCGGAGTGCGATGCATTTCGAGTACCGGTGATATGGTTGAGCGGCGAGCAAATCGCGGCGTTCTGTTATGTGCGGGTGCAATAGAAACAACGCGTTTGATGATGGCATCCGGATTGGGGCCTCGCGATGAACTTCAGTGGTCGGGAATCCCATGTCGGGTTGATCTTCCTGAGTTGGGGAAACGTCTTCAAGACCATCCGGTCTTTCCGATCGTATATCGTTTGGAATCGGAAACTAAGGAATCCGCAAGATCGGAATTGGATCGGCAACGGGAAGCGAGACTGCAGTATCTGCGCGATCGAAGCGGTCCGCGGAGCTCAAACCTCGCCGAGTTGGGAGGATTCCTCGAGTTGGCGAGAACCAAAGATATCGCGAGCAACTTGAGTGTTCCCCAGTTTCAACTGCATATCACCCCAACCCACTATCTCGAACCCAACCCATTTGGCGGTCGCGGAGAGCATGTCAGTTTTGCGGTGACGCCGCTTCAAAGCGGCTCTCAGGGTTCCATCGCATTGGCTCGAGCAAAAGGGGACTGGGATGGGGAATCCTTGCCACCATTGACGATCGATCCCAACTATCTTTCGAAGGAGACCGATCGCAAGGAGTATCTCAACGCGATCGAAACGGTAAGGGACATGATCTCAGGATCGCCACGGTGCGAGTGGCTCGGTCAGGAAGTCTTTCCGAAATGGAAGGATCATGATCGGATGGCTTCTTATCTCCAAAGATTTGCATCCACGATTTATCACTATGCTGGATCATGCGCGATGGGTTCGGATAAAGAGAGTTGCCTCGACGGATCGTTGCAGGTTCGGGGTGTCGATGGACTTTGGGTGTGCGATGCCTCTGCGATGCCTCGCCTGGTCCACTGCAATCCTCAGGCGAGCGTCGCGATGATGGCAGTGCGGTTGGCTGATATGCTGGGTGAAGTGATCTGATCGCTGGCCGAGGCAATTACGCGTGATATCTTGCGGCGTCGATCGCAGCCCAAATGTGCATGATCCAACCGAGTAGAATAAACCACAGAACCGTCGCCATAACAAAAAAGATCAGCGCTGCAAGAATACGGCCCTGGACCAGTTGTCCGAGACCGGGATACACAAAGCTCGCGAGTGCACTAATGACGTTTCCTGCAGAGCCCGGGCCGGTCATCCTCGATACCTGTTCGATGTGTTGGGTAGTGTTGCTCATACCGTTATATTCGGATCTTGATTAAGGATATTGGAAAACTCTGGCCGATCCTAACATCGGTTTCGTTGTACTTTTCAGGATGATTCGATGACTGAAAGCCCAACCTATTTGCCCGGCCCAGATGATCGAAGTGTTCGGACTCCTTCAGGCTCCGTGCTAGGTGTTCCGGACGGTTGGGAACTGTTGCCTCCGGGCGATCCCGGTTGGACGCGGCGCGTGAAAGCCGCCGGGGCGCATTGGGTGGTGCAGGAAAAGCGTGGCCGCAAGGTATTCTCTCGCGGAGTATGGGCTCCCGCTGAAACGATTGCTCGGATATCCGAGGAGTTGCAAGCCGAGAGGGCAACCGAGGCCTACACGAAAAAGAAAGCGGCCGACTCGCGCCGCCGAGATCAAAAGCAAGCCGAGTATGTCGATGATTTTACTCAGGCTGTTGTTCGGTTCCTCGATTTCCATCCCAGACACACCGAGCTTGCACAACAGATGGCAACGAGAATCGCGGCGCATGCAACACCGGTTGGAAGCGGAACCGTCGCTCGAACGGCGCGGATCCCAATCGAACGACGTGCCGAGGCGGCCGTGATCGCGTGGATGCGGCATCAAACAACTGCCTACGACAACATGAAGATCGCTCGTGTCAAAGGGGCGAGGCGCGAGGTTCGCCGTATGTTGGCAGTTCGATCCCGCGAATTGCTCTCGCAATATCGACTCGGGCAATCGATCTCGGAAACTTGTCCTCTGGCCGCGAGTTTGCTGGTTCCCTAAAGCAAGAGCCTTCTCATTCTTCAAACGACGCTGCGCAGAATTCTCGCCGCTGCTTCAGCTCCTTGTTTCGGCAACAGAGCTGTAGAAGCGATCCCGGAAACAACCTTGGTAATATTGTGGTCGATGGCGCTCGGCTTCCCCCACGCCTCTCCATCGGCCGTGGTGATGTAGATAGACAACGTGCGATGTCCGCTTCCAGGTCGCTCGCCGATCACATGCAACAGATGCATCGGTCCGCTTCGTCCACCGAACATGAGTTCGCCGATGCGATAGCCTGCGCGCACCCGTCCGGCACGGATCAGAATACGGTCGGGAGCAACTCGTATCCCCGACTCCTTCAATTCGCTCTCGAGTTGTTCTAGGAGAGACTTGGCTTGGTCATCGCTTGTGAGCGCCAAGGCATTGAGACCATCGGACAAGACGATCAGGGCGTTGTAGGAGTCGCCATGGTTGCTTCTTAATTGTTCGAGTCTTTCCATGCTCGAGGGATGAAGAACTTCACCCGATGCGGGATGCAGGATGTAATCGTTGCGATCGGCCGACTGAGTTGCGATTGGGACCGTTGACGGGATCGATGCCGCGAAGTCGTCGGGCAATTCCGCCCAAATACATCGCTTCGCATCGTCGTAAATGCGATGGATCTCTTGATCCAAATTGACTGGCAGTCGACTTGGTTCGCGGTCGTACCCTCGGCTGATCAAAACCCCGCGCTGGCGAACTTGCTCGAGGGACTGCTGCGCCTCGATGGTTATCTCTTCACTGCTTCGTGGATCACCATTGCGGCGGCAATACTGTTGATAGACCCAAATCGGGTCGCCGAAATGCTTGGTCGGCCGACCATCGCCATCGATCACACCGAGTTGCTGAAAGAAGGTCCACATGGCGTCATTGACCCGATACCCGAATTGCTCACGGATGCGGACATGATCGTGATATCCGGTGGTCAAGTAACCAAGCATTGGATCGATGCGTGTTGGCAGGGCCATCAAATAGCCCGGATTGGCGGGCATGATTTGCTCGATGCACCAGCCTAAATCGTCGAGAGAAACATCCATGTGAAGCGTTGTACAAACATCCAACCCGATCATTAGCCCGTGCAGCTTACCCATGACGATATCTTCGAGACAGCATCGGACGAGTTGTTCGCGACTGCGGAACACCTCGGGACCGATGAACCCTGCCACATCATTGACATGGACCCAGGGTTGCGAGCCGAGGGATTGCCGCTGGCGGGTGTTGGATACGACACGCATCAACCCGCGGACGAATCCGTACTTGCGTGACTCGTGAATGACCATGTCGGTGCCGTGGCCATGTCCGTTGGTAAAGTCCGCTCCCTGGCCTGTTTCAAAGTAGAGGGCAAACGGTCCGGTTCGTTGTTCAGCATGCCAGATCATCTTTTCCAGCGTGACATCGAAGGTTCCATTTGCATCATTGGAGCCAGCGATACTCTGAAACCACAACGCGGTAGAACCGGGTGACTCGCGTTCAACCTGGGCTTGAATATCGATATGGGCCAAAACGCAATGCGGGAGTATTCCGGTCAAGCCAAATGTGGAGACGATGTCTTTCAACGTCTCCTCGATGACGCGAACCGAAGTGGTCTCGCTTGAGACGGGATTGGTACCGATGAGCACATCGCCGATGGCGAACGCAAAGGCATTGAAAACCTGCCAGCGGATATCGTCCGGGTGATCGGTCGGCGAGTTGGGTTGAATACGGGCTCCCATGTAGCCGCGTGAGCCCAAGAATGAACCTGGGAGCGGGTTGAATACGTTCGCTCCGACACGAATCAATTCCTGATTGCTCATCAGTTTGACAACGCACGCAATCGCATCGCTGGACAGACCCTCTTTGATGGCGTGGATCTCGGTTTCGGAGCGAGTGAGCAGATACTGCTTCAAGTCCTCAAACGTCATGGTCGCCACCTTGGCTGCTGCATCAGACCGCAACCATTGCTGATTCCATGTATGCATCGAATCGAGGAAGGGCGGCCTGGCATCAATCTCTGCGATCTTAGTGTCTGACAATAGCTCGCGAGCTATTTCGCGTTGCTCCTCGGAGATGGCTGCAACACCGAGGATTTCATCCCCTTCCTTAAACGGGTTGGCCGCGCCCAGCATCGCTCTATAAAGCTTGTCGCTCCACGCCCCCTGGGTACGTTCAATCCACTGGATGAGATCCTCGCCTGTGCGTGGTTTCGGAAGAGCATTGAATGGGAGCAACGTCGCTGCGCCGACAGGGCTCGTTCGACACGCCATTACCGCAGCGCCAGCTAGGCCTGTACCCAGGATGCGTCTTCGGTGCAACATGTTGTTCAGGCCTCACTTCGGGATCAATTCGAGGCATATCACCCGATCTTCGCCTCGAACATACAGTAGTCCATGCGAGAGGACGGGAGGGGCCCAACTCGGTGGATTGATGAAGGGTTTGCGATTCTTTGGATCGATCATGGAGCCCAGGTCCATCTCGGCGATCGGTTGGTACTCGGTTGCGTCGATCGCGAATAATTGGAGTTTGCCCAACTCGCCAAGCCACAGCCAATGGCCATCGACCATCAGTGCGGTTCCGCGGTCTCGATTGCGTTGGCTCCATCGAACGCGGGGGGCTCCTTCGCCGTTCCATTCAATGCATCGCAAATCGGTATCGGGTTGATTGCGTCCGCTGCTGGCGAACAGGAGGTTTCCCGATCGAATGGGAGTCGCCCAGTGAGTTCGCATCGCTTGGCTGCTTCGGCCACTCCGGTCTTCCCAGATCGGAATCAGTTTTCCCTCGCGGAGTTCGACAATCGCGCTGCCGATTTCATAGGCTTCGGAAATGAAGATGCGGTTGCCATCGAGCAGGACGGGAGAGGCGGCGTTAACACTTTCGAAGATCGAAGCTCGGAACGGGTAAAACGCTTCATTGTTTCCAGTTGCTGCATCAAAGACTAGCAATCCTTCGCGGACGAGTGCGACGCCTCGGTCTTTTCCATCCATGGGAGCGATTATCGGCGCAGAGTAACTGGCGAGATAATTGCCGACGCGATAAACCTCTTTGCCGGTTGATTTATCGAGCGCCACCATAGCCGAGCCATTCGGGGTCGCGCGGGTCATATCGTTTACGGTGGGGTTGCGAGGCAATGGCGGACCACTGGGGCTTCCCCCTACCATGACCAGTACGAGATCGCCGTAAAGGAGAGGTGAAGCTCCCACGCCAAAGAAGTTGGGAACCACTCCGTATTCGCGGTTCATATCTTTCTTCCATCGGAGCGAACCATCGGCGATGCCGACACAGGCGAGTGTCCCTGCCACTCCGTAGACATAGACGCAATCGCCATCCACGACAGGGCTTGCCCGGGGGCCATCGTTGTAGCCGTAGGGATCTCGGTAAACGACTGGCGATTCCCATTTCCAGAGAAGCTCGCCGGTTTCCGCGACGTAGCAACTGAGCCGTTCCACTCCTCCGAATCGATCGAACTGAAACCAACGCCCTAGGGCTGCGACTCCGTTGCCGTATCCGGTCCCGGCTGGCTGCGTCCAGAGAATCGGGAGTCCATCCTTGCCCCAATCGGTACGGATCCCTTTTTCGAGGCTATGAGAATCGAAGCGAACCCCAAGCATGCGGGGCCAGTCTTCTCCCGTAGGACGAGTCCAGAGAGAGTCTGGTTTTTCGGACTGCGAAACCGCAGGATTGGCACCGGTGCATCCTAAGAGGATAAAGATGCAACCCAGGGAGATCATGTTTTGGAGTCTCGCACGACAGGCCATTGCAAGCTACCTTAAATGCCCATGGAAGACTTAATCATCACTCCCCATTTGACGGTGCCCGCCTCGGAACTGCAAGCTTCCTTTGCCAGATCCGGCGGTCCAGGTGGGCAAAACGTCAACAAAGTCAACTCCAAGGCGGTGTTGCGATGGGACCTGAATGTAACCCAGGCCCTGTTTCCAACAACGATGCAGCGACTCCGTGCGCTGGCCAAAAATCGGATCAACGAAGAGGGGTTGCTCGTGTTGAGCTGCCAAGTCCACCGGGAACAGTCTCGCAATTTAGAGGCGTGCCGCGAGATGTTGCGGGGATTGCTTCTGGAGGCGATCAAGCCGGTGATACCCCGCAAGCCGACTCGTCCCACGGCGGGAGCCCAGCGACGGCGAATGGAGAGCAAGAAGCTCACTGGGGAAAAGAAAAAAAATCGATCTCAGAGTTGGGACTAACGGGTCAACCTCGTCCCTACTTGAGTTTGCCACAAATCACAGTTGCGTTGTGGCCGCCGAATCCGAAGCTGTTGCTCATCGCGTAGCGAATCTCGCGATCCTTGGGGCGGAGCGGAGTGTAGTCCAAGTCGCACGTGGGGTCGGGGGTTTCCAGGTTGATGGTAGGAGGAACAACATTCCGGAAACAACTTAGGATCGAGAGGATCATCTCGATGCTGCCGCTGGCGCCGAGGGCGTGGCCCAAGTGCCCTTTGGTGCTCGATATCGATACTTTGTAGGCATCGTCGCCAAAGATTGATTTCACTGCAACTGTTTCTGCGCGATCTCCCAGAGGGGTGCTGGTTCCGTGGGCGTTGATGTAATCGATATCGGAAGCATTGAGTTTTGCATCTGCCAACGCATTTCTCATCGACCTCGCGGCACCGCGACCATGTTCATCGGGTGCGGTGATGTGTCCGGCATCGCAAGATCCGCCATAACCCAAGATCTCTCCATAGATGCGAGCGCCCCGTTTCCGGGCATGTTCGAGTTCTTCAAAGACGAGGACGCCGCATCCTTCGCTCAATACAAAACCATCGCGGTCCATATCGAAGGGACGGCTAGCGCGCTCAGGTTCGTC